>JBNJEA010000023.1:0-29840 GCA_051745395.1 Thermodesulfobacteriota bacterium
TCTCCACTTAAACTGTATCGCTACACTTTACGTGTTACTTCTCTTGCTTGCCCGGCCCGCTTTTCAAGCGCCACTATTTAGTTTTCAAAGATCAAAGGCTTTGTTCCCGCACCTTGTTAAAGAGCCGGTTTCAAGCCTTTTTCGCCCCCGGGTTTTTCCCTCAGAGACAGCCACCATATTTAACTTTTTTTGTTTGGGCTGTCAACAACAAAATTTTTGTTTTTCAAAATTTTTGTTTATCGCCAGGGGCGTTCGGTTTACTGGAAACCCTTGCGTGAAAACGTGTTCCCTCAATCGAATTCCCGCTTTTTACACCCCTGCCCGGGGGATGTCAACATTAAAAAAATGAAAAATTGAAATCTTTTTTATCACGGTCTGTCAAGGTTTATAAAACCCTGTCTTTTTAAATGCAATATCAATGCATTATATCTCGCCTACCACTTCCTCGATGCACTGATAAACGGCATTGAGCTCGGTTTCGGTGATGCAGAACGGGGGCAGAATATAGACCACGTTGCCCAGGGGGCGCAACAAAAACCCTTTTTCCGGAAACCGGCGTTTCAAAAAGGGGCCGACGCGGCTCAAGTACCCCGTATCGTCACCGGCTTCCACCTCCATGGCGCAGATGGTGCCACAGATGCGAAACCGCTTCAACCGGTGATGACGTTTCAATCCGGCCACGTTTTTTTCATGCCAGTCACCGATCTGTCGAAACCGCTGCGGCTTTGCTTCCAGCAAGTCCAGCGATGCCAGGCCGGCGGCGCACCCCAGGGGATTGGCCGTATAGGAATGACCGTGATAAAAGGTTTTATATGGATCGTCTTCATAAAAGGCAAAGTAGACGTCTTCGGTGCATACGGTGGCCGCCAGCGGAACAAATCCGCCGGTGATCCCTTTTGACAGGCAGACGATATCCGGAGCGGTGCCCGCCTTGACACAGGCGAAGTATTCGCCCGTCCGGCCGAAGCCGACCATGACCTCGTCATAGATCATCAATATATTATAGGCGGAAAGGCGCTGCTGGAGCTCGGCCAGAAATTCGGGCCGACACATGCGCATGCCGCCGGCGCCCTGGGTCAGGGGTTCAACGATTAACGCCGCATACCGCTCGCCCTGTTGTTCGAGCAGCCGATCCAGTCGGGCCAGGGCCTCGGCTTCCCGGGCTTCAACGGAATCATCGCCGATGTAAGTGGCCGGGTAGGCAATAAAGTCCGCGTCGAACAGCAGTTCGTCAAATGCCTGTGTAAACACTGACCGCGCGCCCACCGACATGGCCCCCAGGGTGTCGCCGTGATAGGCGCCTTCAAAGGCCAGAAAGCGCGTTCGCGCCTTTTCGCCCCGGTTTTTCCAGTACTGGAAGGCCATTTTCAACCCCACCTCCACGGCGGTCGAGCCGTCATCGGAATAAAACACCCGGGTCAGTTTCTCCGGCAGCAGGCCGGTTAAACGGTTTGCCAGCGTTTCGGCCGGTTCGTGGGTCAGACCGGCACAGATGACCTGCTCCAGGGTTTCGGCCTGCCGGGCGATGGCCGAGGCAATCTCCGGCTGAGCGTGACCGTGCAGCGTCACCCACCAGCTGGAGATGCAGTCCATCAACTGCCTGCCGTCTTCAAGGGTAAGCATAATGCCGCTGCCGCTTTTGACCTTCAAGGGTGCCGACGACGTTTTCATCTGGGTAAACGGCAGCCAGAACGTACCGCTTTTGGTTGGCGTGTTTTGATCGGTCATTTTAAAATCCTCTATATCGATTCGCCATTTCAGATATTCGTCCTATACAGGCGTAAAAAATCATTTTTCACTTCCGGAATCCGGGACACTGTTTGGTTATGCATGGCCGACAGTCACATGGGATTGTCCCGCTCACCGGAACCTGTTTTGATGCTTCTATGATTTGCGGCGCCGCAACGCCGAAACTCGCTTGCGCTCAAACAGTCGGCGCTGCTATGGCGCCGCTTCATCATGAAGCATTCAAAACAGCCCCCGATGTCCGCTTGGACAACCCCATATGCCTGTCTTCTTGCCTTCGGGTTGATTTCTGGAAAAACATTGCCCCAATCTATGAGAAAATTGACAGCCCTGACAATACAAAACTTATGGACTCGTAAAAAGCTCTCTGGTCCGCCACCGCGGCATTTTTGCAGAAAGCAAGTGTGGCACTTTGGCTGACTGGCGGCGCGAAAAAGGAGTTTCCTCGCTCCAGGCGCCGAACAGAGGCGCAATTTCCGCTCGGAAACCCACTTTTCCACGCCGCCGTCAGGGGAACAGAGTACAATTTCGTTACAACGCAAAAAGGCACTTCCTTGGAAGTCTGATTTTTTAAATCTTGGGGATTGCACACCGTGGCCCTGAAGGGATCGGGGAAGGGGGTTTAGCGAGTGAGATTGCGACATTTGCCGAAAAGGCGGGGCATTTGATCCGCGTTAAGAATTTCTCACTGTTTGAGGGCGACAGCCCGAGTTTGAGAAATTTAGCGGATCAAATGCCACGCCCGGCAAAGGGCGCACGAACGAGCAAACCCCTTTCCCCGATCCCTTCAGCCATTAACATTGCATATTTCTTTCCACAATAACCCCGGCAAACGGGTCGGGCGCTTTTAGGTTGAATTTTTATAATTCGCCAAATGTTTATCTTTTCCCGGGTTGCACCTGGAAAGCGCCAAAACACCGGTGAAAGGTTTCGGATAGTTGGTGTGGTCCGATTTCGGGCAGCGTTTCGATCTCGGCCCAAACCGACACCTTTCCGAAATGTTTAATGGCCTGCCGGTTGCTTTCGTTTTTCGGGCCATTCAGGACCACGGAAAAGACCTCGATGCCCGCCTGCCTGAGCCGGTCCAGAGACAGCAGGGTATGATTGATGGTGCCCAGCGTACTCCGGGCCACCAGCAGCACCGGCAAATTCAGATGCCGGATGAGATCGAGCATCAAGTGCCGATCATTTAGCGGCACCAGCACTCCGCCGGCGCCTTCCACAATCAGATGGGAGGCGTCTCCGGTGGCCGGAGTCCGAAAATCAGAAAGATCAATTCGCACCCCGTCGTGTTCGGCGGCCGCGTGCGGAGACATGGGCTTTGTCAGGCGCCAGGTTTCGGTCATAAATCGGGATGGAGCCAACCCCGTTACCCTTTTGATCCAGTCCGTATCGGTGCCCTCGGCCAGTCCGCTTTGTACCGGCTTCCAGTAAACCGCATCGAGGCCGGCCATCAACAGGGCGCAAATGACGGATTTGCCGACATCCGTGTCGGTTCCGGTCACGAAAAAGGCGGGGGGAAATCGGTTTAACATATCGGATTCATCGGTATTACGGAGTTGTTGAAAAAAACATGCCCGAATCTAGCCGGCAAGCTTTTCCTGCCAGCGCTCCAACGCCGCCAGCAATTGATCGAAATGCTGCAGGGTGTGAGCGGCCGAAAGCGAGAGCCGGATCCGCGACGCCCCTTCGGGCACCGTCGGCGGCCGGATGGCCGTGGCCAGAATGCCGTGTTCGGACAGCCAGGCGGAAAGCGACAGGGTCTTTTGCGCATCGCCGACGATTACCGGGATAATCTGGGATGCAGAGGCCCCGGTATTGTATCCCATTGCCGAAAGCCGCCGCCGGAGCCAATCGGCATTGTTAAGCAGCTTTTCCCGCTCAAGCGTCATGGTCGGCACCATTTCAAGGGCCGCATCGATGGCCCCTATGACCGGCGGCGGAAGGGCGGTGGTATAGATAAAGCCCGGGCAGCAGTTGATCAAATAATCGCGCACCCGCTGACTGCAGGCCGCATACGCGCCGAATACGCCGCAGCCCTTGCTGAAGGTGCCGATGACGACATCCACGCCCGTGCCGCAGGTAAGGCCCATGCCCCGCCTGCCCATCACACCGGTGGCATGGGCGTCGTCCACGATCAGGATGGCGCCGAATTCATCGGCTATGGCAGACAGCGCGTTTACGTCGATTAGGTCCCCGTCCATGCTGAACAGGGATTCCGTGACGATAAGCACCCGCGAAAAGCCGTTGCCGGCGGTTTTTTCGAGCAGCCGCCGCAAATGGTCCATGTCGTTGTGTCGATAGACCCGCACGGCACACCGCGCCAGGCGGGCGCCGGAAATAATGCTGTTGTGATTGAGTTGATCGGAAAGGATCAGTGCGTTTTTATCGGCCAGTGCCGAAATGGCCGAAACGTTGGCCTGGTAGCCGGAATTAAACACCATGGCCGCTTCAGTTTCTTTCAACGCGGCAATCTTTTGTTCCACGGCGTCGAAGATATCGAAATTGCCGCAGACCAGCCGGGAAGCGGTCGATCCGACCCCGTAAGTGGTCAGGTACTGCACGGCGCGCTTCTGAAGCGTTTCGTTTTTGGAAAGCCCCAGGTAATCATTGGCGCAGAAGTTGATCATGCGGCGGTCGTATTCCCGTATTTCGACCGCGGATACGGGGTGAACCGACTTCAACCGCCGGAACCGGTGTTCATTTTTCCGGCGGTCGAGTTCCTGATCGACAAACTCAAACTTGTTTGAAATCATTTCTTCCAAAAGGCCTTGATGCAGTCGACCACGTAATCCTGCTGCTGCTCTGTCAACTCTGGAAACACGGGAATGGCTATGGTGTGATCGGCCGCATATTCGGAGACGGGAAAATCGCCGGTGCTGTATCCGAGATAGGCGAAGCATTCCTGCTGGTGCAAAGAAACCGGGTAGTAAATCTCGTTGCCGACGTTGTTTTTGCTCAGAAAAGCCCGCAATTCATCCCGCTTTTCCGGTACCTCGATGACAAACTGGTTATAAATATGCCGGTCCTGTTTTTCCTGGGGCAGCTTGATCACGTCGCCCAGGCCGGCGTCGGCAAACATCTGCCGGTAACGGGCGGCGTTGGCCTGCCGGCCGGCGGTCCAGTCGTCAAGATGGCCCAGCTTGATCGACACGATGGCCGCCTGCAGCGCGTCGAGCCGGAAGTTGCCGCCCACGTAGCGGTGATAATACTTCGGATGCCCGCCGTGGACCCGGAGAATCTTTAACATTTCATACAGGTCATCGTCATTGGTGGTTACAATACCGCCATCGCCGAAACCGCCCAAATTCTTGGACGGAAAAAACGAAAAACAGCCGAAATCTCCCATGGAGCCGGCCCGGCGACCCTGGTATTCCGACCCGATGGCCTGGGCGGCGTCTTCAATGACCACCCAGCCGTATTTTTCGGCCATTTCCAGAATCGGTGCCATCTCCGCGCACTGCCCGTAGAGATGGACGGGCATGATCGCCTTGACCGTCTGTTTTTGGGCATCAGACATCCCTTCTACCACATCGGCCAAACGTCCCGGGGCCATGTTGTAGGTGTCGGCCTCGATATCCACGAAAACCGGAATCGCCCCGACGCGGGCGATGGTGCCGGCGGTGGCGAAAAAGGTATACGGCGTGGTGATCACCCGGTCGCCGGCGCCGATGCCGGCGGCCATCAAAGAAATCAACAGTGCATCTGTTCCCGAGGACACGCCCACGGCATACCGGCAGCCGCAGTAATCCCTGAGTTCTTCTTCCAGCTTTTCCACGTACGGGCCCAGAATAAAGTGCTGGGAGTCATAGATTTCTTTTGTGACCTGTAAACATTCATCTCGGATGGACTCGTATTGTAATTTTAAATCCAGGAGCGGGACATTCATCATTTTACCCCATATCGCCTTTACGCGCTTTTTTTCTGCTTGTAATTGCGTTTCTTGCCATTGCCGTTATTTTTGCCGCCATTGTTGCTGACCTTGACCGGACTGCAGATCGTCTCGACGGCATTGTAGCCGAGCAGGCCGTTGACCTCGCGGGCCAGGTCCTCGCCGGCCTTGCATTTCATGTCATCGGGCAGGGAGATGACGGTTTCGGTCTTCTCCGGTATCTTGACATGCAAATACCCCTGGCAGGGGCCGGGATACTTGGTTAAGATATGATACAAATCGTTAAAAATCTGCTGACTGGCCCAGTCGGTGTCCACGTAAATGTGGAGACTGGCCGTCCATACGGATTCGGCCTCGTCGATGCGCACCACGTCATCGCCTAAAATTTTTACACTCTGCTCATTTTTCTGCACCTGGCCCTGGACAAATACCGGCGCATCCACGGCCAAAATCGGCTGTATCCGGGCATAGAGATTCGGAAACACCGTCACCTCGACGCTGCTGTGCATGTCCTCGACATCCACAAAAGCCATGGGATCGCCCTTTTTCGTCATAATCATCTTGACGTTGCGGACCAGACCGCCCACCCGAACGGCGGCCCCGTCGCTGACGTCGTCTTCCTTGATGGCCAGCGCGTCGGTGTTGGCGTATTTTTCCATGATATCGCGGTATTCATCCAGCGGATGGCCGGTGATATAAAAGCCGATGGCCTCTTTTTCCAGGTCCAGCATCTGCCTTTCCTCCCAGGCCGGCAGATCGGGTACAACCGGCGTATTGATCGCGCCGCCGCCGTCGCCGGATCCGCCAAACAGGGACAACTGCTTGTCGTTTTTCTCCTTCTGGACTCGCTGGCCATAATCCAGGGCATCTTCGGCCACCGCCATCATCTGGGCCCGGTTGTAGCCCATGGAATCAAAGGCCCCGCACTGGATAAGGCTTTCCAGCACCCGCTTGTTGACCCGTCGCAGGTCCACCCGCTGGCAAAAGTCAAACAACGACTGGTACCCGCCGGATTGCCGTATTTCGATGATCGATTCAATGGCCGCTTCGCCCACGTTTTTGATGGCCGCCATGCCGAATCGGATCTTGCCGTCGCTGACGGAAAAACCGCGCTTGCTTTCATTGATATCCGGCGGCAGAATATCGATGTTCATGTTCCGGCATTCGGCGATATACTTGGCCACGTTGTCCGAGGAGTTCATTTCCGAGGTCAGCACCGCGGCCATGAATTCAACGGGAAAATGGGTTTTTAAGTAAGCGGTCTGGTAGGCGATCAAGGCGTAGGCGGCGCTGTGGGACTTGTTGAAGCCGTAGCCGGCAAAGGTTTCGATCAGTTTAAACAACTCCTGGGCCTTTTCGCGGCTGACCCCGTTTTCCATGGCCCCTTCGACGAAGCGCTCCTGCTGTTTTTCCATGACCGAGGCGATCTTTTTGCCCATGGCCTTTCTCAGGCTGTCGGCTTCGGCCATGGAGTAGTTGGCCACGTCGCTGGCGATTTTCATGACCTGTTCCTGGTACAAAATCACGCCGTAGGTGACATTCAAGATCGGCTCGAGTTCCGGAATCAGGTATTCCACGGTCTTTCGGCCGTGCTTGCACTCCACGTAGGTATCATGCATGCCGCTGCCCATAGGGCCGGGCCGGTACAGGGCCACCAGTGCGGTGACCTCGGCGAAGCTCTCCGGCTTCATTCGGATCAAAAGGTCTTTCATGCCGGAGCTTTCCAGCTGGAAAACCCCGGTGGTCAACCCTTTGGACAGCAGTTCGTAGGTATCGGCATCGGTTACGTCCAAATGGTCCATGTCGGGCGGGGTTTTGCCCTGTCCCTCGATAATGGAGATGGCATCGGACATGATGGTCAGGTTGCGCAGGCCCAAAAAGTCGAATTTCACCAGCCCGATTTTTTCCACCATATTCATGTCGAACTGGGTTAAAATTTCCCCTTTTTTCCCTTTATACAGCGGCAGATATTCCACCAGGGGCTTGTCGCCGATGACCACGCCGGCCGCATGGGTGGAGGCATGGCGGTTTAATCCCTCCAAAGCCCTGGAAATTTCGAGCAGCTCGCCGATCACCGGGTTGGCGGCGGCTTTTTCGCCGAGCTTGGGCTCCTGCTCCAGGGCCTGGTCCAAGGTGGTGCCCGGCGATTCCGGCACCAGCTTGGCGATCTCGTCGACCTCCGGCAGGGGGATATCCATGGCCCGGCCCACGTCCCGAATCACCGCCCGTGCCTTCATCTTGCCGTAGGTGATGATCTGGGCCACATAGTCGCCACCGCCGTAGCGGTCGACTACATAGTGAAACACGTCTTCTCTGCCGTGAATGCAGAAATCCACGTCAATATCGGGCATGCTCATCCGCGAGGGGTTTAAAAACCGCTCGAAAATCAGGCCGTTTTCGATGGGGTCGATGTCGGTGATCTTGAGCGAATAGGCGACCAGGCTGCCGGCGGCCGACCCCCGGCCGGGGCCGACCGGGATTTTCCGCTTTTTGGCATACTCGATAAAATCGGCCACGATCAAAAAATAGCCGGGAAACCCCATGGAATTGATCACGTCGATTTCATAATCGATACGCGCCTTGTAAACCGACTCGTCCACATCGGGATATTTTTCCCGGACAATTGCCATGCGGGCTTCATAGCCCTCCCGGGTCTTTCGTTCAAACAGCTCGGCTTCGGACTCTTCGGCGCCGGGATCAAAATTCGGAAAATGAAAGGTATCGAAATCAAAGTCCACCCGGCAGCGCTCGGCAATGGCCGCCGTGTTTTCAATGGCACCCGGGTACTCGGCAAACGCCGCCTGCATTTCTTCGCCCGACTTGAAATACAGCTGCCCGTCGCCGAATCGCATCCGGTTTTCATCATTTAAGGTCTTGCCGGTCTGGATACAAAGCAGCACCTCGTGGGCGCGTTCATCGCCGGCATCCAGATAATGGCAGTCATTGGTGGCCACCATGGGAATGGAAAGCCTGCGGCTCATGTCCGCTATCGCCCGGTTCACCGTTTGCTGGTCGGCCATGCCGTTTTGCTGGACCTCCAGGTAAAAGTTGCCGGGACCGAACAGATCGTTGTAATACTGTGCTGCTTCGTCGGCCTTGTCCTGCCGCCCCTGGAGGATCCAGCCGGGAATTTCGCCCTTGATGCAGGCCGACAACGCGATTAAGCCATTGTGATGGGCCTCCAGGGCTTGCCGGTCAATGCGGGGCTTGTAATAAAACCCCTCCACGCTGGCCAGGGTGGCCAGTTCGCAAAGATTCTGATAGCCTTTTTCGTTTTCGGCCAGCAGCACCAAATGACTCATCCCCTTCTGGTCGGCCGGGGTTTTGTCGTGCCGGCTCCGCGGCGCCACGTAGCATTCGCACCCGATAATCGGTTTGATACCCGCCTTTTGGGCCTGCTGGTAGAAATCGACCACGCCGAACATGGTGCCGTGGTCGGTAATCGCCACGGCGGCCATATTGTAGTCGCCGGCGCGCTCGAGCAGGTCCTTGATGCGGATGGCACCGTCAAGGAGGCTGTATTCGGTGTGGACGTGGAGATGGACAAAAGGTGAAGATGGTGCTTCGGAAGTCATATCTATCCTAAAGTTTTAAATCCGAAAATTATAAACGCTAGTCCAAACTGTAATTCGGCGCTTCCTTGGTCACGATCACATCATGAGCATGGCTTTCGCGCAGGCCGGCCGGGCTGATCTTGATAAAGCGGGCCTTTTCGCGAAGCTCTGCAATGGTATGGCTGCCCACGTAGCCCATGCCGGATTTTAATCCGCCGATCATCTGGTATACATTTTCCATGATGGTACCGCGGTACGGCACACGGCCGACGATACCTTCCGGTACCATCTTGTCGGCTTCCACTTCCTCGCCCTGGTAGTAACGGTCCTTGCTGCCTTCCTGCATGGCTTCCAGCGAACCCATGCCCCGGTAGGCCTTGTAGCTTCGCCCCTGGTAAATGATTTTCTCGCCGGGGCTTTCCTCGGTGCCGGCAAACAAGCCGCCGATCATCACCGAATGCGCCCCGCCGCCGATTGCCTTGGTAATATCGCCGGAATACTTGATGCCACCGTCGGCAATCAACGGCACCCCGCGTGTATCGGAAACGGTCCGGCACTTCATTATAGCGGTAAGCTGCGGGATCCCGATGCCGGCCACAATCCGGGTGGTACAGATCGAGCCCGGCCCGATGCCGACCTTGACCCCGTCGACGCCGGCTTCGATCAACGCTTCTGTCCCTTCGGCGGTTCCCACATTGCCGGCGATGATATCGGTGTCGGGAAATCGCTTTTTCAGGGTTTTGACTGCATTGATCACGTTTGCGGAAAAACCGTGGGAGGTGTCGATCAGCAAGACATCGACGTCGCACTGGATCAACGCCTCTGCACGGGCCTCCATGTCCTCGCCCACGCCGATGGCCGCGCCGGCCCGCAGGCGGCCGAGGTCGTCTTTGCAGGCGTCGGGATATTTTTTGAGTTTTTCAATATCCTTGATGGTAATCATCCCGGTCAAGCGGCCTTCCCGGTTGGTGACCAGCAGTTTTTCAATCCGATGCTCATGGAGCAGTTTCTTGGACTCCTCCAGGCCGATGCCCTCGCGCACGGTGACAAGATTTTCCCGGGTCATGACCTCTTCGACCCGTTTTTCCAGGTCGGTTTCAAATCGCAGGTCCCGGTTGGTGACAATGCCCACCAGTTTTTCGCCCCGGGTCACCGGCACACCGGATATCCGGAACTGCTGCATCAGCTTCAACACCTTTCGAATGGGCGTGTCCGGCTCGGTGGTCACCGGATCGACAATCATGCCGCTTTCCGATTTTTTCACGTGCCGCAATTCCCGGCATTGCCACTCGATGCTCATGTTCCGGTGAATAAAGCCGATGCCACCGGCCCGGGCCATGCTGATGGCCGTCCGGCCCTCGGTGACCGTATCCATGGCCGCGCTCATCAACGGAATATTTAAATCGATGTTCCGGGTCAATTGGGTGGCCGTGCCGGCCTCGCTGGGCACTACATCCGAATAGCCAGGCAGCAACAATACATCGTCAAACGAATATGCTTCTTCCAGAATCGGGCTTTGCATGATTTTCCTCCCGTAATATATTCAAAAACCATCTGTTTTTATCCAAACGTTTTGCCAAACCAGCCCGTTTACAATACAGAAAAATCATTTTATATTGAAACAGGGTATTATAAGTACTTTTCGACAGCCCGAGTTTCATCAGGAATAAAGCAATTTATTGTATGCGCTGACCACCCGGTTACCAACACACAAGGAAACGGCCCCTATGCTCTTAAAAATCAATCCGGAAAACCCGCAACCGCGCCTGATCGCCAAGGCCGTCGACATGCTCAAATCCGGCGGCATCATTGCCTATCCAACAGACACATACTACGGCATCGGCTGCGACATTACCAATAAAAAAGCCACCCAGACCGTCTACTGGCTCAAAAAACGCGACAAATCCAAACCCTTCAGCTTTATCTGCTCGGACTTAAAAAACATCAGCGACTATGCCAAGGTGACCAACTACGCCTACAAAACCATGAAGCGGCTGCTGCCGGGTCCGTTTACCTTCATCCTGGAAGGATCACGGCAGGTGCCGAAAACCATGATCACCAAACGCAAAACCGTGGGCATCCGGGTGCCGGACCACAATATCTGCATCGAACTGGTCAGACAACTCGGAAACCCAATTATATCGACTTCCGCCGTTACACCGGACGGCGAAATATATAATGATCCGTCATTGATCCATGACGATTTCAAAAATACCATCGATCTGGTCATCGACGGCGGCGCGGTCCCCGGAAACCCGTCAAGCGTTATCTCCCTTATGGATGATGTTCCCGAAGTTATCCGCAAAGGCCGCGGTGATGTGGAAATTTTTGAATAGTGTCCGAACGAAATACCCCTTGCGCCGCGGGGTCCATGGCGAAAATTTTTTTACCGGCCGCCGGTGCCGGGATGGTAAACATAGCCTCCCTGCAACGAGCCGGCTTCCATGTTCTGCATCCGGGATTTTATCTCTGAGGCGGCCACATCGATCAACTTCCGGAGAATGTTCAGCTTCTCCGGCGGCGGATAGACAGAGGTGACATCGTCTTCTATGCCGCCTTTTTTTCCGGCCCAATCCACGGCATCGCCCAGGTTGCCGAACCGATCGACCAGGCCCATGGCCTTGGCGCGCTCCCCGCTTAATATGCGGCCGTCGGCCATTTCGGCGACCGCGGCTTTTTCCAGGCCGCGGCCGTCGGCCACATCCTTGACAAACTGCTGATGAACAGTATCGACAAATGCCTGTAAAATCGTTTCCTCTTTTTCCGTCATCTCACGCACGGGCGATCCGAGATTTTTGTATTTGCCGCTTTTGATCGTCACGGGGTAAAGACCAATCTTTTCAAACAGCTTTCTGAAGTTGGTATACTCCATGATCACCCCGATGCTTCCGGTAATGGTGCCTGGATTGGCCACTATGCCGTCAGTGGCCGCAGCCACATAATACCCCCCTGATGCCGCCATTGCCCCCATGGAGCCAATTACCGGCTTGACCTTCCGGGTTTTTTCGATTTCCCGGTAGATTTCCTGGGACGGGCCCACGGCACCGCCGGGCGAGTTGATGCGGACGACAATGGCCTTCACCGCCTCGGCTTTTCGGAAATGCTTGAGGTCTTCGAGCACCGGTTTGGCCTCCAGGATAATGCCGGAGACCTCGACAACCCCGACCTTTTCGCCGGTTTTCATTTCCTTCTGCCCGGTTGCAGCCGTAATAATAGAAAGCATCACCGATGCAGTAGCCACGATGGCGGTAAAAACCAACAGAAAAAACAGATATGGATGGCGTCGGGTAAACATGGTCGCCCACTTTTTTTAAAGCATTTCGGGGATTTTAAACTAAAAAACCGGCGGATCGGGAAACCGGCGGAATCCCGGACCGTGTGGGTCGCGGCTTCCGCCGGTGTAACTGTTTCGATCATATCGCCGGTCGCTTATGTGGTGCCGAAACGAAAAGACCGTCCCGGTGTTCGTTTCGGCACTATTTACAGCAAATCATTTGGCGCTTTAGGTAGCCGTTTCGTCCTTTTCTTCATCCGATGCGGCGGGGCCGTCGGCGTCCGTGTCGGCTTCGGTCAAATCTTCTGCCGTATCATCGGCTGCCGGAAACGTTTCCGGTGCCGGCTCGCCAGCATCTGCATCGGATTGACCGGCCGGCGCTTCAGCCGCCGCATCGGGGGCATCGGGGGCATCGGGGGCATCCGGTCCGGCAGTCGCACTGTCGGCCTCGGCCTCACTGTCCTGAAGCCGGCCTTTCAAGTTTTCCTGCAGCAATTCCCCGAAGCTCGACGGGGCGGCTTTGCGCTTGTTGACATATTCATGCAGCAGTTCCTGGTCATCATCGACTTCCAGGCGCTTGATGGAAAGGCCGATCCGCCGTTCCTCCGTGTTGATATTGATGACCCGGGCGGTGAGATCATCGCCGACGTTGTACTGGCCGACGGGGGTTTTGATTTTTTCCTTGCTGATCTCCGAGACGTGAACCAAGCCCTCAATGCCTTCTTCGAGTTCGACAAAAATGCCGAAATCCGTGACATTGGTCACCGTGCCGTTAATATCGGTGCCCACGGGATAGCGGTCGGCCACGGTCTTCCAGGGATCTTCCTGCAACTGCTTGATACCCAGGGAAAACCGCTCATTGTTCTTGTCGATGTCTAGCACCTTGGCCTGTACCAGATCGCCTTTTTTATACAATTCCGACGGGTGCTTGATCCGCTTGGTCCAGGAAATATCGGAAATATGGACCAGCCCGTCAATGTCGTCATCGATGCCGATAAAAATGCCGAAATCGGTGATGTTTTTGATCTTGCCCTCGATGACCGAGCCCACCGGGTATTTTTCGCTGATCACGTCCCACGGATTGGGCATGGTCTGCTTCATGCCCAGTGAAATCCGCCGGCTTTCCGGTTTGATATCGAGCACCACGGCCTCGACCTCGTCGCCCACGGAAACCACCTTGGACGGATGGCGCACTTTCCGGGTCCACGACATTTCAGAGACATGAATCAGCCCCTCGATGCCTTCTTCGACCTCGACAAAAGCGCCGTAATCGGTCAGGCTGACCACCCGGCCGGTGATCTTGGTGCCCACCGGGTATTTTTCCTGGGCAAAGGTCCAGGGATCGGGCACGAGCTGCTTCATCCCCAGCGATACCCGCTCGTTGCCCTGATCGAAGGAAAGGATCATCACCTGGATGGGGTCTCCGATGGCAAACAGCTCAGAGGGGTGTTTGACCCGTCCCCAGGAAATATCGGTTATATGCAACAGGCCGTCGACACCGCCGAGATCGACAAATACGCCGTACTCGGTAATATTTTTTACGGTGCCTTCCATGACCTTGTTTTCTTCGATGGAAGCCAGTGTTTCCGCCCGCTTGTTTTCCCGTTCGGCTTCGAGCAGGACCCGTCGCGACAGCACAATGTTGTTGCGCTTGCGGTTGAATTTCAATACCTTGAAATCAAAACTCTGACCCACCATTTCATCGAGGTTTCGGATCGGCCGAAGATCGGCCTGGGAGCCGGGCAGAAAAGCCTGAATACCGCCAACATCAACGGAGAAACCACCCTTGACGCGATTGGTGATCACGCCCTCGATGGTGCCGTCGGCTTCATAGACATCCTTGATGGCATCCCACACCTTGACCTTGGCGGCTTTTTCCTTGGACAAAATGACGCGTTCCGCCTCTTCGTCCCACCACTCGATCATAACCTCGACGATATCGTCCATACCGGCTGTCACGTTGCCGTCCTCATCCCTGAACTCATTGATGGGGATCAGGCCCTCGGACTTGTAGCCGACGTCGACAAGCACGTAGTCCTTGTCTACCGAAATAATCCGGCCATTGACGACTTCGCCTTCCTCGAAGCGCTTGATGCTTTCCTCATACATCTCCATCAAGGCTTCCATGCTCTGCTCTTCCTCGCCGGTGCCGTCGGTCGGAAAATCCGCCGATTCCATCTCGACATCCGGGTCGTCTTCGAGTTCTGTTTGATTAATTGCCTGGTTTCCAGCGTTTCCTACAAAGTTTTCCATTGAATAAAATTACCCCCTTTACGGTTTTATACTACTCCAGATCCGTTCGACAAACGGGGAGTATAAATCAGTCTCAGTACCAAACAAAAAATCAAAAAACAATAGTTAATTTGAATGAAAAATGCAGACCACCATTTGATCAATCACCTCATCCACGGCCATGCCCGTGGAATCAATGGTTACGGCATCATCTGCCGGCTTCAAAGGCGCCACATCCCGGGACGAATCATTTTCATCCCGGCGTTTCATATCGTTTTGCACTTCGTCCAGGGACTGATCATTTCGGTCTTTAAACTCATGGTAGCGCCGGGCGGCGCGGGCGCTTAAATCGGCGGTTAAAAAAAACTTCACGTCTGCGTCGGGAAACACCACGGTGCCCATGTCCCGGCCCTCGAAAACCGCGGCCTTTTCCGCCCCCAGCTGTCGCTGCACATCGAGCAGGGCCCGGCGCACCATGGGCTTGGCCGAGGCCGCAGATGCCAGCATCGTAATCTCCGGCGTCCGGATGGCCTCGGTGATGTCGGCGCCGGCCGACATCAGGCGAACGCCCATAGGGGTCCGGTCAAATCGAAGAGAAAGTTGATTTAACAACGACGCCAGTGCGTTCTCGTCCTGCGGATCGACGTCATTGGCGAGGATTTCGTAGGCAACGCCGCGGTAAAGCGCCCCGGTGTCGATGTATTTATATTGCAGCCGCTCGGCCAGCGCCTTGCTCACGGTGGTCTTTCCGGCCCCGGCCGGCCCGTCGATGGTGATCAGCAGCGGCCTGATCTTTTCTTTTCCGCTCAAACGCCTGTCCTCCCCTTTTCCGATGCATTTTAAACCCAAATTTCACAGCGATGCCATCGCCTTTTCAAATGCCTGCAAAAAACGTTCGTTTTCCGCCCGCAGCCCCGCATTGACACGGATATATTGCGGGTACCCATAGGAGGCCATGGATCGGACGATGACACCCTGGCGAAGCATGGCCTCAAAAAACGCATCCGCATCGGTTTTGACATCGATTAAAAAAAAGTTGGCCTCCGTGGGGAAGTAATTGACCCCCAGCCGTTCCAGGCCGGCATACAGAAATTCCAGCTCCTCGTGTATCAGGCGAATGGTTTTGTTCAAAAACGCGTCATCATCCAGGGCCGCGCAGGCCCCGGCCTGGGCCAGGGCGTTGGCGTTGAAGGGCTGGCGCACGCGGTGGAGCAGGCCGGCGAGCTCGGGGGGCATCACGCCGTAGCCGATGCGGATGCCCGCCAGGCCGTATGCCTTTGAAAACGTGCGCAGCACGGTCACGGGACGGTCCTTTGTGCAGTATAAAAGCCCGTTTAAACAATCCGGATCCCTGGCAAACTCGATATAGGCCTCATCAATGGCCACCACGATATGCGCCGGGATTTTTTCCAGAAACTTTTCGAATTCCGTCCGGGTCACGGCCGTTCCCGTCGGATTGGCCGGATTGTTTAAAAAAACCAGCCGGGTTTTGTCCGTGACCCGGCCGGCGATATCGTCGAGATCGACAAACAGCGACCGCAGGGGGGAAAACACCGGTTCGGCCCCGGCGGAGCGGACCATGATTTCATACATCAAAAAGGACGGTTCGGTCATGATGGCCTCGTCTCCGGGCGCAAGAAGCGCCCGGGTCAGCATGCCGATGATTTCATCGGAGCCGCTGCCTAAGACAATGGCCTCTACGGCGACATCGAGCTTTTCGGAAAGCTTTGTCACAAGGTTATGGCCGCGGCCGTCGGGATACCGGTGCAGATTTCCCATGGCATCTTTCATGGCCGCCACCGCCTTCGGCGACGGGCCCAGCGGATTTTCATTGGAAGCCAGCTTTACGGAATCGGAAATCCCGTACTCCCGTTCCAGTTCCTCGAGGGGTTTTCCGGGTTTGTAGGGTTGGATCGAACGGATATGTTCGGGAACATTGAACTTCATTTTTCTTTTTCCTTGTGGCTTTGCCCCTGGGGCATCATTTGACCGGGCCGCTTTTTCCACCGGTTGTGGACCCAGAACCACTGCTCCGGGTAGCGCCGGATCAAAGATTCGAGCACCTGATTGTACAACCGGGTATTGACGGCAGCGTCGCGGGTTTTATTATCGGTACGGATCAAGGGGATTTCCGGTTCCACCACCACCGTGTACTTATCCCCCCGCCGGACCAAAATCATCGGGACCACCGGCGCGCCGGTGGCCCGGGCCAGCAGGGCCAGCCCCTTGTTGGTGACCGCCGGTTTGCCGAAAAAATCCACCCTTACACCGGCACCCGCACCAGCGCTTTGATCAAGCAGGACCCCCACCATTTTTTTGTGGGCCAGGCTTCGCATCACCTTGCGCATGGCCCGGGCTTTGGGGTACAGGTTCGCCCCGTAACGGCTTCGCAGCTCCACAAAAAACCGATCCAGCGGCTTGAAATCCAGGGGACGGTAAATGGCGCTCAAGGGCAGCCCGATCATGCCCGCGGCACAGATCAGCAATTCCCAGTTGCCGATATGCGCGGTTAAAACCAGCACCCCCCGGCCCTTGCGCCGGGCGGCCTGCAGGTGGTGCAGGCCCGTAAACTCAAAATAATTCTGAATCGCTTTGTCATCAAGATGCATGGCCAATCCGATTTCAAAGACGATGCGAGACAGGTTGCAAAACACCCGCCGGGCCATGGCATGGATTTCGGCGGGCGCCATTTCGCTTCCGAAGGCGATGGTCAAATTGGCAACCGCCACATGCCGGTGCCGCCGGTCGAACGCAAACCAGAGCCGGCCCATCCAGTCGGCGGCTTTTCCGGCCGTCTTGCGCGACACCAGGCCCAGCAGAAAAAACGCGCCCCGGATCATGTAATACAGCACCGTATCCACACCTGCCGCCCGATGCCCGGATTTGAAATCGCCCATTGCCTGGTGCCCTCCCTTTACCCGGCGGCCCGCTGCTGTTTGATCCGCTTTAAGCCCGGGCTGTAGTGGATATACATCAGCGGCGACTGCAGGCCCCGGGCAATGAAATGGCTTTCCAGGTGTTCAAAAAGCACCGGCTGGTCCGGCCATGTAAAACGCTTTTTTTCCCCCAGAAACTGCTCCCATTGCCGTGCGGCCGCCGGGTTGTCGTCAAACGCCCTGTTTTTGGCTTCATGGCAGAGAAACATTTCACAGACAATGGGCTTGACCCGCCACAGGCATCCGGTATCGGTCAGGAAAATACACTTGAAATCGCTTTGCGGCCGGCAGATGGCATCTCCTATCGCATCGAGATCGCCATCATCGGAATCCAGCACATTGACCACCCAATCGGCAAAAAAGGTCACAATGCCGTCTTTGGAACAGCAAGCGCTCAAGCGGCTCCGATAGCATTTTTCATCACAGATTTGACTCAAATGGACCGCCATGAATTCGGCCACGGAAAAACGGAACCGCAAATAGTCGGCAATTTGCCGCCGCAGACCCTCTTTTTCCGCAGCCGGCATTTTGTCGAGCTGCTGCCGGATCATGTGCAGGGCGTCGCGTTGTTCGAGCTGATAGTGGTTCATGGTCAGCAAATCAATCCCATCCTTTTCGATCGGACGCTTACGCTTGGGCAAAGCGCGACAGGGTCATCTCGGATGCCCGGTAAACCTCGTATTTGTCTTCATCAAGGGGATAATCCCAGCAGCCCTGCCGGTGCAGCAGGTAGCCGCCGAAACCGGTTTTAAACCGGTACAGCCCGTACATCGGATGCCGGGGATCCGGGCTCGGTGATACGCCGAACAGGTCGTAATCGGTGCAGCCGGCTTTGCGGGCCCGGCAGATGGCTTCCCACTGAAGCCGGTAGGGGGCCATCATATGCCGCTTTTCCAGTGAAGAGGCCCCATAGAGATAGGTGGCCCGATCACCGGCGATGGCCAGCAGGATCCCGGCGATCGGCCTGCCATCGGCTTCGGCGAGCAACAGCTGAATCCGGGCCGGGGAATCGGAATCGTTGGCCTGCACGCAAAGCGCGGATTCAAAATACTCCATGTCGTCTACCGCCATGCCGTGCCGCGCCGCCGTATCGCAATACAGGCCGTACCACGCCGGCAGGTCGGCGACACATCCCTGCCGGACCCGGACGCCCTTGCGGGCGGAAAGCCGGATATTATAGCGGGTCTTGGGTTTCATGCGCCGCAGAATCCGATCGCGGTCTGCTCCGACATCCAAGAGCACGGTATCGGGGGGCAGCAGATCCGTTGGTGCTTTTCTAAGCCCCCAATACCGGGTATCAAAATTCATCCGCATTTCCTGCACCCGCATTTTTGGGGCCCCAAGCCACCAATTGTCCCGGGTGTAGCGGCTTGAATCAAAGGCCCATGGCGATTCCCAGGGCAGATCATAACGGATCATGATACACGAATCCGGCAAATGGGGCCGCAGGCTTTCCGAAAGCTCTTCCAGCCATGTGCCCCGGCGTTCTTCGTCCGGCAGCAACTCCGGGCCGAAAGGTACATAGGCCATCTGGGCTTCGGCACTGATGTCGCGCAGCACCACCAGCATGTCCTCCGCCTGCCGGCTGCTGCCGGTTTCCGCCGCATTCCGGCGGGGCTGGCACACAATATCAAAAGCCCGGGTTCTTCGGCCCTGCTGTTTTTTCAATCGGCCCCAGAAAGCGGTCTGCTGCAAAATCGGCGACGGCGCAATCCGGTCTGTTTTTTTGGGCGCAATTTCAACATCCATGAATCCATTCCTTAGCCAGCAACAAATTCGAGGCTCACCAGACCGCTTTTCTTTATGCTCCCTATATTTTTAAAGGGCTTTTAAAAAATTGATTTTCCTACCATAAGCGCAATTATCCTGCAAGGATGAACTTGTCATGGCCATTCGGGTATACCCTGTATCTGCGGCAAACTTGAAAATCGCTCCATTTGGGTATAATTTTGGTAATAATGAAAATCGTCTCGGATGAAATTTTTTCTACAAATCAAACCGCCACGAAACGGGGCTGTATATGGCCAAGCCAAAAAATCAAAACAGCGGGCCGGTCTATTCAACGGCACACGGCCGGATGTGTTCAACCTGCGGCAAGCCGGCGCCCGAATGCATTTGCCGGCAGAAAAAACCCCCTCGCCAAACCGACGGCATCGTCCGGGTGAGCCGGGAAACCAAGGGACGCAAAGGCAAAGGCGTCACCATCATTTCCGGTTTGCCCCTGGATCCGGATGCAGTCAAACAACTGGCCAAGCAGCTCAAGGCCAAGTGCGGCAGCGGCGGCACCGTCAAGGATGGCGCCATTGAAATCCAGGGCGACCGAAGGGACACGGTGGCCCGGGAACTCGAACAGCTCGGCTGGCCCGTCAAGCACTCCGGGGGATAAATCCATCGAAGCCGCGCACAGGCTGGCTGCGACCTGAATCGATCGATTTTCAACCGGGGATATCCCCCCGGCATGATACCACTTGAAATTAAGGAGCGAACATGACAGATGGCCTGTATCTGCACAACACCATGACCGGCCGGAAACAGCGCTTCACGCCCCGCGGCGGCGACAACAGCGTCAAAATGTTTACCTGCGGACCGTCCATTTATTCATGGCCCCATATCGGCAATTACCGGACCTTCCTGTATGAAGATATTCTGCAGCGCTACCTGGCTTATAACGGCTACTCGGTAGACCGCCTGATCAATTTCACGGATGTGGAAGACAAGGCCATCGCAGAGGCCGGGCGGAAAAACCTCTCCCTGGAGGAATTGACCCATCCGGTGGCAGAAAGCTTCATCCAGGAAAGCCGGCTGCTGAAAATCAAACTTCCCGATGACATTCCCCGTTCCTCGACCAGCGTGGGCCAGGCCGTTCACCTGATCGAACGGCTGCTGGAGAAGGGCTATGCGTATCGATACGGCAAGGACGTTTTCTACGATCCACTACGATTCGACAACTTCGGCAAATTATACGGACTCGACATGAGCCGGTGGCCCGCAAAACGGGTCCGGTTCCGCAAAGACACCTACCCAGGGCGCCGGTGGAATCTCGGGGACTTTATTCTCTGGAAAGGCCGGCGGAAAAGCGACGGGCCGGTCTACTGGCAAACCACCCTCGGTGAAGGCCGACCCGCTTGGAACATACAGGACCCGGCCATGATCAGCAAGTACCTGGGCTACGAGGTCGATATCTGCTGCGGCGGCATCGATAACCTGTATCGGCACCATGACTACAACATCGCCGTCATCGAGGGGGTATCCGGGGAAAGACTTGCCGATTACTGGCTCCACGGAGAGCACGTGATAGTCGACGGGATCAAGATGTCGAAAAGCCGGGGCAACATTGTCTACATAAGCGATCTGCTCAATTGCGGCTTTCAGCCCCGGCACATTCGCTTTTTCCTGATCGACAGCCATTACCGCAGCCGTCTGAACCTAAGCGACGATCAACTGCACCTGGCCCGGGGAAAAGTCGATACCTTCCGCAACCTGGTGCACCATCTCCGCCAAAACCGCGGCAAATCCTCTTCTTCGGAGCCGGCCGCTGCCGGGCGGATCAAGCGCATCCCGAATGGCTTTGTTTGCCGGATGAATGACGACTTAGACGTCCACGGCGCTTTTGATTATATCTATACAGAACTGGCCAAACTTGCAGAATACAAGGCCCACGGCAGGCTTTCCGATCAAGACAGCCATGCGGCGGCCGAAGAAATCGAAAAAATCGATACGGTGCTGCGGATTCTGGATTAGACAAAAAAAAAGCGCGAAACCGGCAAAGCAGCGTATCATTACAGTTTACTCGGTCACCGTTTCGAAAGATTCGATCACCACTTCAAATTCTTCGGGAAGATGCTGCGGGGCTTCCGGGACATTGTTGTAGATAAAAGCCACATCCTTGATGGCAAAGGCCTCGTCATCCCCGGCGGCAATGTAGCTGATGGTGTCTTTTTGGTCCTCGGTTTTTTCGATATCCGAAATAAACCATTCTCCGACAATAATCTCTTCACGACATGACAGGCAATTGGCCGTAACCACCACACGTTTGACATCGGATTGGCCGAGATTTTGGACCCGGCCGCGGCCGTCGATCACATACGCATGGTCTTTGTCCTTTCGAACCACAAACGATTGCTCGGTCACTGTCAAATTCCCGACTGGTTCTTCCTGCTTTTGACAGGCAAAACCCAAAAAAAACGCCCCCGCCAATAACAACAGCGCCACTGTTTTACCATCATAGCTTTGCTTCATACGCCTCCTTTCCGCAACTGTTATGTAAGCATTGTCCGTACAATACGCTTTTACAGCTTCGAATGTAGAATTTTCGGAGCAGTAGAACTTAAAGTATTTTATAAGCACGATTTTGCTATATGATCAACAAAAAAAGCATCCATCAAACGCGTTACATTTTCATGAATACCAGCACCAAACTGGCTTGTCTGCGGTTATCTCCTGTTTCCGTTGCTCGGCAACACCTTTTATCGCCATCGATATTCAATCGGGGCCCACTCGCCAATTTTACCCTTTTTTTATTGACACGATTTTGCAGGTCTTTTACATATTTCCATACAATATTGCCGAAAATGCTGGCAGGACGGCCCGGCAGCCCTGCCTTTTGATTGAAACGCCGACTGAACGCACTCCTCTGTGTTCAAAAAAAACAATGCCGCCGTTGTCACCATGGACGATACAGAAAACCCCAAGGAAGAACCAAAATCGGAAATTGAAAAAGCCGGCGAAGACCTGTTTCATTTTGCCATCAACCGCGATGAACTCAAATGGCTCATGGCGCGGCTTCACGAACAAGCCGAAATCAACCGGGAAACGGTGGAATACGAACTCCAGGTTCTGAAAATCATCGCTACGGGATGGGCCCTTGCCTATTACCTCGAAAACTCCCCTTACAAGCAGCAGCTGCTTGCCCGTTTCTGGCAGCAGGTATTTGAATTCTCCAAAAGCCTTTCCGAAACCACGGGCCTGATGACCGGACAAGAGATTGACTACTTTCAGGTCTTAAAGCAGCGCCTCGACACCTATGTGGCGACTTTGGAAAAACATCCGGACATCAAGGAGCCGGCCGAGGCCATCGGCCCGGAATTTGCCCATATCTGCGGCAATGCGGAAGACCTTTTCACCCGAATGACCGGGGCCAAGCTGTTTATGACCGTAGTCTGCCGGGTCAAGGAATCGCTCGAAGCCGTAAAGCTGATATAGCGGGGCCAAAACGTATGCAAATCGCCGTTATCGGGAGCTGGGACACGGATCTCGCCTCCTCGATCACCCGGATGGCCGGGGATGTCGGCGCGCAGATCGCCCGGCGGGGCGATGTATTGTTTACCGGGGGCTCCACGGGGGTGATGGAAGCGGCCATGAAGGGCGCCAAGCAGCAAGGCGGCATCACTGTCGGCATTCTGCCCACCACGTCCGCGGAAAACTACCCTTACCTCGGCGACGCCATCGATATCTCTGTCCACACGGGCATGGGCGAACTCGGCAAAATGGCCCCCCTGATCCATTCCGCGGCGGGCGTGATCGCCATTGCCGGCGGCTCGGGCACCCTGATTGAAATTTCCATGGCCTATATCGAAAAAAAACCGATCGTGCTGCTGCCGGTGCCCGGCTTTACTTCGGAGCGCCTCCGCTGGTTTTTGACGAACAACGCCATAGATCACCGGCATTATCATCGCATCGACATCGCAGAAACCCCGGAGGCTGCCGTGACCTTATTATACGAACGCCTCGGCCCGGCCAATTCGTAAGGAGACCGCATGACCTGCCGGGAAATTGATTACGAAAAACGCGGCGAAATTACCATTATCCGCTTCAACCGGCCGGCGGTGATGAACTGCGTAGGCCCGCAGACCCACCGGGAATTAATCGACGCTTGGACGGACTTTAAAACCGATGATACGGCCAAAGTCGCCGTTATAACCGGTGCCGGCGACAAGGCCTTTTGTGCGGGCGGCGACCTGAAAGCCGCCGACGGCATCGTTTCCACCGATCCGGAAGAAATTCGCGCCCACAGCAACGGCGAGCGTCCCGGCTATCTCGGTCCCAGCCGATGGACCGACATTTACAAGCCGATCATCGCCGCCGTCAACGGGGTCGCCTACGCGGGCGGACTGGAGTGGGCCTGTTTCGCAGATATCCGCATCGCCGAAGCCCATGCCACTTTCGGCGTGACGTGCCGGCGCTGGAACATCGGACTGGCCGACGGCGGCACTCAGCGGCTGCCCCGCATCATCGGCATGGGACGGGCCATGGAATTAATCATTACCGGCCGGGTCATCGACGCCGAAGAAGCCCTCGACATCGGCCTGGCCAACGAAGTGGTCGCCTCCGGCCAAGGCATGGACCGCGCACTGGCCATGGCCGAAATGATCGCCGGCCTGCCCCAGCCGGCCCTCCGGACCGACAAGGAAGCTGCTGTCCGCGGTTTCGGGCAGCCCATAGACAAAGGGCTGACCATCGAAGCCGAGTGTTTTAACCGCTCCATCCAACAGCCGGAAACCCTCGAAGGGCTCCGCCGGTTTATCGAACGCGATCACCCGGACCGCCGCACCGACACCTCACCCCATACACCGGGCATTGCCCGGGGCCCGCAAAACGACGATCCAAACGACTAAAACAGCAACTACGATAAAATAGTATACCTTCTCAGGGATTTCGAAGCGATATTTCAGGTTTCCCCGGATTGACCTTGACGTCAATTTCAGGCAAAAGTATATTTACACTAGTAAAAGATTACATTTGTAGACGTTTTTCGTTTCCGGAAACACCGTTTATGCGTTCGGGCCTTGATCATCGAAACAAATCGTGGTCTTTTGTTTAATTTCATTATCGGCCATTTTTTATCAACAAAGGGGGAGGAGATGAAAAAACACGCATTCTTATTATCCGTTTTATTTGTTTTATTATCCGTCACCGGCGTATATGCCATGGGTACGCAGCCGCCGGAAGAACCCGAATTCGACGGCAATCCGCTTTTTGAACGCTATGTGGCCATCGGCGACAGCCTGACCCATGGTTTTCAGAGCGGCGCCGTGGATGAAACCCGCCAACCGGATGCCTATCCCGCCCTGCTTGCCGAAAAAATGGGCACGGAATTCAACCAGCCGCTGCTGAAGTTCCCCGGCTACCTGGTCAACATTGAAGACGTTCTCAAGGGCAATATTTCCTGGTGGGAGTATTATTATCCGTTAAGCGGAGGCAAACGGGTCGATGGTTACGACAACCAGGATTCATTGAACAACTTCGGCGTCACCGGCGCGGCAGCCAAAGACGGCCTCAACACCACCGGCGACGCCGGCGGTTTCTACGAACTGGTGCTCGGGGAAAGCGGCGCACCCATGGTCGATCAGGCAATGGATCGGGACCCGACATTTGTCAGCTTCTGGCTGGCCAACAACGATGTGCTCGGTGCGGCCCTGCACTGCGACACCGGCGCTTTGAGCACGGTTTCCGATTTTAAAAACGACTTTACGGATTGTGTTGACCGGATTGATCAGAATACGGAGGCCAACGGCGGCAGCATCAAGGGCGCGGTCCTTTTTAATGTACCGGACGTTACCGCCATCGCCTATCTCAAAGACGTCAACGATCCGGATCTGCCGGCGGGCGCGGTCAATCCCTTCTGGATGCAGCGGGCCAGCGAATCCATGATGCTTAGCCAGCAAGAGCTTGACGTCATCCAGGACCGGGCTGAGGTCATCAACGATGAAATCGAATACGCGGCCATGGCCAACAACTGGGCTTTCGTGGATACCAATGCCATTTTCAACGATATCGCCGAGTACGGCCATGGCTTAAAAGATGCCACCGGCGTGCCCACCGGCGAAACCATCACCAACGATTATCTCGGCGGCCTGTTCAGTCTCGACGGCGTGCATCCGTCGGTCACCGGTCATGCCGTGGCGGCCAACTTTGCCATCGACAGCGTTAATGCCCATTACGGCGCCAGCTTGGATCCGGTTGACGAAGTCGCCGTCTCGGAAAACGACAGCCTTTACCAGGACCCGGTCGATCCCCGGGGACTTATCGACGGATGGGTTGCCGACGCCATTTACTTCGGGGTTGAAATGTTTATGTAACCACAAATGGTTATAAAATTTTTACGAAAAAAAGCTGTACGGCATTGCAATGCCGTACAGCTTTTTCCGTTTCAGGCCCGAAAAAAACATTGATTGAAAACGGTTGCTTTCGACCCGCAATTGATTTTATGGTTTGATTTATGGAAAATAAATTTTTTAAAATCGGTGCCGTCCTTTTGGTGCTTCTGTTTGTCGGCCTGGTAGCGGCCGTGATTTCGCTGACCACCGGCGAACAAAGCGATCCAGCAAAGCAATCCGCGGTACAGGAAAAACCGGCGCCCGGTGAGGCCGAAAATACTGCCGGCAGCAGGGCATTTGACAGATCCCGGCCAAAAGACCGGCCATCGGGTGACGGAAAAACCGCTTCTGAATCCACCGAAACCCGTCAAGCTCCGGAGCCGAAACCAATGGACAAACCGCCCGAACGCGGCCTCAGCCCGGAAGAAAAGGCGGAAAACCGGGAAGAAATCGCCCGCATGAAAGAAAAACTGCCCGGCAACATGTATGTTCCAAAAGATCCGCGGGACGGTTTCGACCAAGCCGGCGGCGAAAAGCTCAAAAATGCCATCCAGCTTGAAAACAAGATCAACAAAGGCACCGCCAGCCGGGAAGAAAAAATCGAATACTACAATTTTAAAATCGAGTCTATCAGCGACCGGATTGAAATTATGAACTATATCGCCGATCGTACCGCCGAACTCTCTGAAAAATCCGACAAAACCTACCTTTCCGAAACAGACCGGTCCGTCGGCAAAAACCGGATCGAGGAAATGAAAAAGCGCCTTTCGCAATACGAGGAAAAATTATCGGAACTCAAGCCCGCTTCGGACAAATAGTGCCGCTCTACCGGGTTCGCCTTATTGCATTGGCCAACCACTTATACTACAATCTGACTATCCGACTATGGCGCCGGCAATCGAACCGTCATCGACCTGTTTTTCAAAACATGATTGTGTATGTAATGGAGAAAAACGATTTTGAACCAATGCAGGTATAAGCGGGGTAGCAAAATGTATACGCCCAAACCCATCAGGGCCGTTTTGGTTTTTTGGATCTTTTTTCTATGTACGGCCCCTCTATCGGCCTTATCCGCCGCGGATCGCCCTCCGGCCGCCGGCTCCGACAACACCATGCTTTCCCGGTACTACCAGTGGCTGGAAAAAGGCGAAAAGGCGCTGCCGGAAGTCCAAAAGGCCTTAAAAAGCGACAAATGGCGAAAGCGCACCCATGCCCTGCTGGCGCTGGGCAAACTCGGGGATCCATCCCATGTCTCCACCGTGGTCAATGCCGTAAAAACCGACGAGCACCCGGCGGTAAAAAACTGCGCCGTAATTGCGCTGGGCGATCTTCAAGCCGAATCGGCGGTTTCGCTGCTTCTCAAGCTGCTCGATGCCGACCGGTCGGCCGGACGCGTTTTGCCCAAAAAGCGCCTGATCATCCAGTCACTCGGCAAAATCGGCGATTCCCGGGCTGTGAAACCCCTTTGCAAGAACCTGCTCGCCGAGCGCGGCAAACAGATCCGCACCGAAATCGCCGAGGCGTTGATCCGGATCGGCGATCCGGCCGCGTCCCGGATCCTGATCGGTGCCGAGCAAAACCGGGGGTTTCCCTATATCCAGGCAGCCGAAATCATAGGCGAAATGCCCGCAAAAGACGCCGAGGCATTTTTGCGTCCTCTGCTCGACAATCCGCGTTCTCCCGTAAAAAATGCAGCGGCCGTTGCGTTGTCCAGGGTCGGCACGGAAAAAAGTCTGCCCATGATTCTGGATCGATTTGCCGACGCAGACCAGCATTTGCAGGAAAACATTGCCGAGGCCCTGGTGGCCATTGATTCGGAAAAGGCCGTCGCCCCCCTGTGCAAACACTTGACGGATGAAAAACAAACGGCCATGGCAGCGGCCAATGCCTTGTCGCGGATGACGGCCGACACCATCGCGCCCAAGGTATATTCGAAAATGAAGGCCAATCCGGAGATCAACGGCCCGGCCGCCTATATACTCGGCCGGAAAAAATACGGGCCGGCCGCTGATACGTTGCGCAGCAGGCTCCGGCAGGCCGATCAGGCCGGCCAGGACCAGATGGCCGAAGCCCTGGGACGAATCGGGGACCGAAAGTCCATCGACCTGCTTATAAAAGTGGCCCAACGCGACAATCGCCAGGGATCTGCCGGGGCGATATGGGCACTCGGACACTTGAAAGTCCAAAAAGCCGTCCCCGTCCTGCTGGAAGTTTTAGAGACCCGGGATCGCCGGCTGACCGCCCCCGCGATTTTCGCCCTCGGCGAAATCGGCGACCGGGCGGCGGCCAAACCCTTGATCGACCTTTACTATGAAAGCGGCATGCGGTACCAGCTCCAGATCGGCCTGGCCTTATCCAACATCGGCGGGCCGGATGTGATGGATTTTATCCGGACCAATATCGAAAGCAGCAGCGAAAAGCGGCAGAAAATGGCCGCCTACGTCATGCTCAAGACCGAAAACAAGGCTATCATTGACCAGGCAATCCAACTGCTGGACCATCCCAGCAAAACCATTCGCCGATATGCCAAGGGCGCACTGAAAAACAACACCGGCCTGCCCTATGATACCGTGGAGCAATGGCGGAAGTGGGTCGAGGAAAATCAATAACTTCGTTGCTTTCTGTTTGACAATATGGCCGGCAAACGGAAATAATAAAAAATATACGCAATATCATTTCAACAATTGCCCGATGCCAGATACCTGCCTCGGCGCGGATCCCGGGGCGTTTGAATTCGTGCCCGAAAGAAAACCCAGCAGAATAAGGATACGCAATGAAAACCATCGTTAATATCAGCCTCGGCTCCAGCAAAGAAGACTACGATTTCACCACCCGATTTATGGGCCAGGACTTTTTTATCCGGCGTATCGGCACAGATGGGGATACGGACAAAACCGCAGACCTGCTTGCAGAATGGGACACCCGCGCCGATGCCCTGTGCATCGGCCAGATTAATTTTCCATACACCGTCGGCCCCGGCCGCTTGATTGAACAACAAACCCAAAAATTCTACGAACTCGGCAACCGGCTCCACACCCCCTTTGCCACCGGCGAACAACTCCGCCGGGTCTGCCACGAATGGACCATCCGCCATATCCAGCACGTCTATGGAAACAACTTTTTCAACAATGCGCGGGTATTGTTTTCTTCCGGCATGGTCAACGCCGACATGGCCAAAGTGCTGTCCGAGTATACCGACAACCTGAAATTCTGCGACCCGCTGATCGTTGACGGCATCCCGAAATTCGTCAATTCGTTAGACGACCTGGAATTGTATGCCGGGGGCCTCCACCCGGTGCTCCAATGGGTGCCGAGCAAACGCTTTTCCGAGATTGCCACGCCCGTGCAAAATTACAATGATTTTCTGATACGCCGGGCCCTGCAGCAATCCCAGGTCTTTGTGGTGCCGAATTACCGATTCTATGATCACCTGGATGAATACGGCCTCAATGAGCTCGGCGATAAAATCGTGATCACCTCCACCGCCACCGAGGACCGGGTCAACTTCTTAAAGGAACGGGGCGTGCAGATGATCATCGATACCACCCCGAAGATGCTCGAACATGTGGTGGGGGTAAGCGTCCTGGAAGCGCTGATCATGCTGTCGCTTGGCAAAAACCAGAAAAATTTGTCCCAGGACGACCTGCTGGAAGTCATTACCGATCTGCACATGAACCCGCGGGTGATTTTCCCCTTCGGGCAGCCCAAGCGGATCAACCGCTTTGCATTTGTGGTACATCCGCTGTCACAAGAATTTTTGAAAAAAATCAAGCCGGTAGGCTGGATCACGAAATTTGCCCCCAAAGGCGTCATGGGGGCCGTTGAAAAAGCGGCCGCTTATTCGCCGCCGTTTATCTATTCGAAGGTGACGGGGATCAAATCGCCGGACGGCACGGAAGCCGAAGGCTGGCTGATTGCCATAGGGGCAACCCCTCGCCAGATGCGGTCCCACAGCCCGGAATTTACCAACCAGCGCCTGCTCAAAGCCGCCAAAATGGCAAAAAATCTCGGCGCACAGATCCTGGGACTCGGCGCCCTGAGCAAGGCCATGGGCGACGCCGGGGTAACGGTGGCCAAGTTTTCCGAAATCCCTGTAACCACGGGCAACAG
>JBNJEA010000117.1:0-9338 GCA_051745395.1 Thermodesulfobacteriota bacterium
TGGAAGAATTCAAAAAAGAACAAAGAGAAGATAAAGAATAACAAGTCAAAGGCATTAAATTTTAAAAAATCAGTGTCACCTCCTTTTGAAAAAAATCCAACGATAAACCGTTTCATTAAGGTAATAGCAATTTATATGCCAAATATAACCAAAATAATGAAAAAATCAATGTTATCAATGAATTAGATTGTTTCCCAACGAAAGACCCAGGCTACGAGATTTGCATTACTGCAACACAACACCCCCGGTGAATGCACCGGTAAAACCCTTTCCACCGGTTCCGGCTGCATTTACTGCACAAAACGACCGGGATAAAGCCCTGCGATTTCCGGATGGCAGCGACACCACCCCCAACAGACACGAAAAAATCGGAAGGACGGAACCGGCATTGAAGGGTCGCCTAAATTGAGGTATCGAGATCCATGGCCTTGATCTTTTCATGGATGTCCGCGGCGCACGACGGACAAACCCCGTGGGAGATCTGCGGCAGGTGCCGGCAATCAAAGAGTTTCAGGCGGTCCACGGCCTGTTCCACTGCAACCCATCTATTATTGCCGACATTGACGGCCTTGCACCAGGAACACATCACCAGCAACCCCTGGCGATGGCCGCTATCCCCCGCGTCATCCGGGTACAACAGCGGCATCTCCGGCCGTTTTTCTTCTATGAGGATCGTTGATTCGAAACAAAGGGCATGCGACGGCATTGCCTGGATGCGCATCTGCATGTACCGCCGGATTTTCGCTGAATCACAGCGAAACGGGACGGTTATCTGCTGACGGGACTGCCGGACCTTTTCCATCAACACCCCGTAGAGGTGCCGTAACTCGTCGCCGACGATAAAGTCCATCAGGGGCTTGCCGATTACGCTATCGGCATTCGCCATTTCCCTCGCATCGTTATCCGCTGCAAAATCGAACCACCGCTGGTTGACAAAACAGATGCAGTCCAGACCGTCTACTTGATAAACCACAGACATGAGATTGTTTTTCTCCATTTGACAGACAAACCGAAACCGATAGCTGGAGAGAGGAGACTCCTTTTTCGCGCCGCCAGTCAGCCACGGCGCCACACAGGACTTACTTTCTGCAAAAATGCCGCCGCGGCGCAACAGAGAGCTTTTTATACGGCAACGGCGCGGTGTTTTCCCCGCTCATCGCCGCAGCGCATCGGCGACGGCGTCAATGGCGGCGATGGACCGATCAAGCGGCCGCCCCTCGAGGCTGGCCATAAACATGGCATCGTCTTTTTCGATCCTGCCGATGACTTTTTCCGCGTCGAGGTGCTTCATCATGGCGGCCTCGATTTCCGGCTCAACCTTGTTTAACACCAGGACGGCATTTTTTCCGGCGTTTTCCACCATTTCGGTCATTTTGCCCGCCAGCATGAACGATTCAGCCGTGGGATCGATTAAGCCGACCACCACGTCGACCTCGCCGATTACGCCGCGGCCGAAGTGCTCCACCCCGGCTTCGGCATCCACGATCACGATCTCGTTTTCCGAAAGCACCAGACTGGCCAGAAACTTCTTGGCCAGCATCCCCATGGGACAAGCGCAGCCTTCGCCGTAGTGGTGGATCTTGCCGATGGCCACCACGTTGATGCCGTCGGCTGTGGCCACGCAGTGGGCCGGCAGTTCGCTGATCTTCTGCGGCCGGACAAACACGCCCTCTCCGTCGGCCGGAAGCGGCTGGTTGAGCTTTTCCTTGAAGCCCTTTTTGCCGCCGAAAGAGCCCATCAGGTCCTGGGGGGAATCGATACCCAGCAGGTGAAAAATGCCGAAATTGGACTCGTCGGCATCCACGAGCAATACCGAATAACCTTTCCCGGCAAACGCCCGGCCCAGCAACACGGAAAACGTGCTTTTGCCGCTGCCGCCTTTTCCGCAAACCATGATTTTCATTGCGAGGTTTCCTTTTCCAATTCCCCGGGCTCATCTTTCCAGGGCAGCCCGGAAATCCCGAAGGCAAAGATGTGGGTCACCAGCAGCCAGCCCACGCCCAGGATGATGATGCCGGATACCGGATAGCCTTCATAGGGGGTGCGAAACTCCTCCATGATGCTGGTGATGATGGCAAATCCCAGGGCCACCGGCGTGATGAACTTGATGGAATATTTCCAGAGCTGCAGCACCACGTAATTAAACACCTTGTGCCGGCGCCCGCTTAAACCGAGCTGGGAGACGATATGGCTTTTGAGTTTCTCGGTCCGGTAGATCCAGCCGATGATTAACGCCTCGATAATGCCGACGGTAATTAAGCCGTAGTGGTTTAAAAAATGGTCCACGATATCGAGCCAGTACAGGCCGGCGTGGGTGGTAAACAGCATGGAGCCGCAAAACCCGATCAGGCAGATCACGGTAATCACCCGCTGCCGCGAGATGTGGAACTTGTCCAAAATCGCCGAGGTAAAGGCCTCGATAATCGAAATCGACGAGGAGATGCCGGCGATGGTGAGCAGAAAGAAAAACAGCACCCCGAAAACGGTGCCGAAGGGCAAAAGCGATATCGCCTGCGGATAGGCCACAAAGGCCAGTCCGATGCCGCTGTCGACGACTTCGCCGATGGGCATCTGCTGCTGCAGGGCCATGTAGCCAAGCACGGCAAATACCCCGAAGCCGGCAAACACTTCATAAGAACTGTTGGCACAGGCCACGATGAGACTGTTTTTAAATATGTTGGCATCCTTGGGCAGATACGAGGAATAGGCGATCATGATGCCAAAGCCCAGTGACAGGGAAAAAAAGATCTGGCCGTAGGCCGATACCCAGACATCGAGGTTGGTGATCTTTCCGAAATCGGGGGTGATATAGTCCCGGATGCCCGCACCGGCGCCTTCCAGCGAAATCGACCAGACAATGATGATCACGGTGATGAAAAACAGGACCGGTATCATGAATTTCACCGCCCGTTCGATGCCCTTTTCGATGCCCTGGTAGGTAATGACCCAGTTGATAAACCAGATAACGGCCACGGCCAGGGCAATGGTGGGATTTATGCCGTTTAACTCCCAGACCCCGCCGGAAGTATTTAAAAACGAATCAAAAAAGAAATTGTTGGGATCCGCCCCCCAGGCCTGGGTAAAGGCAAAGACCAGGTAGTTCAGACACCAGCCCATCACCACGATGTAGTAGACGACGATGCCGAACATCACGAAAGTAACCGACCACCAGCCCAGCCATTCCCACTTGGAATCGATCTTGTAAAACGCCTTGGGCGACGAAGCGGTCTTTTTGTGTCCCAGTGCGAACTCGAGCATCAAAATCGGAATCCCGGCCGTGATCAGGGCGACGATGTAGGGAATTAAAAACGCGCCGCCGCCGTTTTTATAGGCCACGTAGGGAAACCGCCAGATATTGCCGAGTCCGACCGCCGAGCCGATTGCAGCAAACAAAAACCCCATCCCGGACCGCCACTGGGGCCGCGGGAAGATGCCGTCGCCATTGGTCGCCATATCATCTCCTTACAAGTCCATGGGTTGTGGTCTTTTGCGTATTCTTACGGCTTTATTGTTACGACTTTCAGATTTGTTTTTCTATACCATAACTTTTTATCCTATGCCACCGGCCCAAAAGAACAAATTTCAAACCGCACCCCCTTTTCGCAAAAATCAGAAAAAGGGGGAAAGAAAATGATTGTCATGCGCGGCCTCCCGGAAAAAGCCGGGGGCAAACCCTTCCAAATAAAAGCCCCGCACCGGGCTGTGGACCGGGCGGGGCGGATCGGACATATCTGTCGATGGCGATTACGCCGTTACAGTTCCAGCCAGGAGTCGGAATACAATTTCCGGCCCAGAATCACGTCAACGGTTTTGACGTAATCGGCCAGTTCCTTGGACAGGGTGGATGCGTCGGCTTCGCCGTCCATGGCCTTATGGACGATATCAACGATATCGGGGCGTTTGCCCTTGGCAATTTCGGTCAGTTTTTCATCCAGGGGATCGGAAATCACCGAGTACATCCCGCTTCGCTCGAGCATGATCATGTAGGTCTGGTTTAAAATCGGCCGCAAATGCGCCGGCGGGCCGTTGGAGATGTTGGACAGCCCGCAGGTGCTCTTGGCGCCGGGGGCGATGTCCTGGAGCATGTCATAGAAGTTCATCAGGCTGACCAACTGGTCCTGCTGGATGTTGACCGGGGTGACAATGCCGTCGACCCAGATTTTTTCGTTGGCGATGCCGGCCTCGTTGGCGGCATACAACAATTCCACGCAAAGGGCGGCCCGTTCGTTTTCATCGCGCGGCAAACCTTCCGGCCCCCACAGCAGGGCGATAAAATCGGCATTGTGTTCCGCGGCGATCGGCAGCATCTTTTCATATCGCTCCGGGCGGCACATGATGGAATTGATCAGCGGCGGCTGAGCGGTTTCCTTGTAGACCTTGAGGCCTTCTGCGATGGCATCGATATTGGACGTATCCAGGGCCAGGGGCAGATCGACGACTTCCTGGACAGTCTTGACCACCCAGGGCATCAACTCGACGCCGTCTTTTTTGGCCGGTCCCAGGTTGATGTCGATGTAGTCCATCCCTTTTTCCTTCTGAAACTGCGCCTCTTCCTGGATCGGCTTCGGATCACGTTCCTTTAACGCCGTGCCGACCTTTTTGGACATGACGTTTAAACTTTCACCAATTAACAGCATGTGCTTACCTCCCTTAGATCGATCCCGCGTTGCGTCGCGGGATACGCATTGCCTTTCATTTCAGAGCCAGATCCGAATGCGCCCACTTGGGCCGATGCCGCCGCCGGAAAAATCCGCTCGTGCCGGCCAGCCGGAAAATCCTGCCGATTTTCCGGCTGAGCAAAGGCGCCGTGCGGTCCCACTGGCTCCCGTCATTGATTATCTGGCTTTCAGAAATGCCGGAATATGCGGGGCTTCCCGCGGTCCGACAGTAACGGTCCATTCCGGCAGCTCTTCTTCGATTTCGCCTTTAATCGCCGCGGCGTAGCCCGGTATGATGAGCTCCTTGTTTTTCACCTTTTCATCGATGCCGGATTTTTTCACAAACAGGCCGACATCATCGCCGGCGAATTTGCCCGCCGCCCACGCGGTCAAAACAGACAGGCCTTCCGTGTCCTTGACCATCAGCCATGCCGGCACCTTGGAGCCTTCGATTTCGCCGGAGACAATAAAGTAGGTCAGGGCAAAGTTGGTGGTAATCAGCACCGGTGAATTCTCATCGGCATTGCCGATCGGGTAGATGCCTTCCACAACGGTCATCGGCCGCTGCGGGTCGGTGAAGATGTTTAACCGTTCCAGCAGGGTGGAAAACAGGGTTTCGCTGTCGAAATCCGACATGACGCAAATGGCGCCGTACTTGGCGATAAACATGGAGGCAACCAAAGCTTCCATGTCCAGGTTGGAGGCCATTTCACAGGGAAAGACGATGGTGGGATAGCCCAGGGCCCGTTCGCCGCCTTTCAGCGCCGCCCGGCGGATGCCCACCTGGTCTTCGAAGGCCTGCTTGACATCCCGGGAACCGGAGTCAATGACGATCTGCTTGTGGCCGTCATTTCTCAGTTTGTCCGTCATCTCCCGCAGGCCGTCCACGGAGTCGGCCTTGACCGTGATCGGCAAATCGTTTTCCTTGGCAAGGGCAGCGTAATCGTCAAAGTTATCGGCTGTGGCCGCATAAATCAGGGGCCGCTTGAACTTGCAGGCCTCCACACCGGCTTTCATGACCTCGGTCTTGTCGGACTTCAAAATCACGTTAAACTCGGAGTTTTCGGCCACCGTTTTGGCCACCTTGGCAAAGGCATCGCCGTCGCCGTTGACGTCTTCGACCACCACCAGTTCCGGGCGCAGGGTCAGCCCGACGCGTTCAAACTGAAATGCGTTCCAGGTCTTGAGCTTTTTCTCCAGGTCGGCATCAGCGATGTCGGAGCCGATTTTGGCGGCCATGGCCGTGGGGTTGAAAAAGGTTTTTTCGTGCCGGTAGAGCACGGTTTCCCCGCCCACGGTCCGGGCCCGGACCCCTTTGCCGATCTGTACCGGCAGAATCGGGGGCGCCGATGCCTCGGCGAGCTGTTCCCGCGCCTCATCCGATACATAGGGGCAAGCGTCGAGCTCGGCTTTGCCGGAAGCGAGGTTCATTGCAAAGGCAAGACAGGTCGGGGCGCCGCATTCCTTGCAGTTGGTCTGCGGAAGGAGCTTGAATATCTGAATTCCGGTTAATGCCATTTTTATCTCCTTACTTTCGCTATCCTTGAATTCGACGAAAGCCGGACGCGGCCGATTTCCCATCGACTGCATCCGGCTTTCTTATCTTTTATCAGCCGACAATCGAGTCGAGTTTCAGTGCCGGGTGACCCTTTTCCTTCAGAAATTCGATCACTTCTTCTTCCGTGGACCCAACGGTTTCATCGGCGATCTTGTCGTACAGGTCCGGATATCCGAGTTCCTTGGCCCGCTCGTCGATGCGGTCCTTGACCTCCTCCTTGAGCATCTTGGGCATCCAGACGATGCGCAGCAGACCGCCTTCTTCCAATTCAGCCGGGCCGTCGCCGCGGATGAACTTGCGCTGGGTGATGTTGAACTTGGAATGGCCCACAAAGCCGGGAGACTTGGCCCCGCCGCCCATGACACCGGCCAGGGTGGTGAACTTCATGCCGCAGGGGGTGTCACCGGTAAATTCCCGGTTGACGGTCATGACCCCGTTGCAGGTCGGCAGCACGGCCGCGATGCATTCGCAGCAGCCGCAGGTGGTCATGGGATCGTGGACGATGGAGTAGAAGTTGTATCCTTCGACCGCGCCACGGGAGGCCTGCTTGACAAACTCGTTGACCCCCTTCCACTGGCCGAGCCGGGGGTCGATGGTCTCGCCCTTCTTGATCGGCTGGTTCGGACCGGTGGGGTTGATCTCGTAGGAGGCCTTGCAGTCCATCCAGTTGTAGGCACCGCACAGACCGGTCCGTTCCGGGGACACGGAGCAGACGTGGTTCGGTGCAAAGGACTGGCAAAGGGTGCAGGAATAGTAGGTCTCCACGTCTTCGTCACGCATGTTTTCCACGCGCTCGTCGCGGTACTTGTACTCGGCCCGGGCCCGCTCGGTCAGCTTGTCCACGTCTTCTTTCTTGGTGTAGAGGGTGACCTGGACCTTGTCCAGGACCTTGCCGAAGTCCTGGTGCATCTTGGCGTGCAGCACAACCCCGATGTCTTTCAAGGTAAAGCCCTTTTCCACGGCCGCCTTGCTGATGCGGATCCAGGAAATGTCGCGCTGGCCGATATGCATCACACCCTGGATGTAGTTGATCAGGTGGTGGATCTGGCGCTCCAGGATGGGCTCAAAGTCCGGCTGAAATTCCCGGCCGGCGATCTGGACATAGATGCCCAGCGGCAGGGTGCCGCCTTCTTCCATGTCGCCGACATCCGGGCCGACGACTTCGACCTTGCCGTCTTCGATCTCTTTCATCTCCGCGAGCTTGGCCAGCTCGGTGCACTGGGTCTTGCCGCCGCCCATCTGGCCGAACAGATCCTTGCCGCGGACGCGCTCGCCCTCGTAGGCCGGGCCGAAGGAGCACGGGATTTCAATTTCGGAGACCTGGACCTTTAAGCCGCGGACTTCCACGGAGCGCTGCACGATTTCATCATGCGGCACGTTGGCCACCACGTGTTCGTAGGTGCAGATGCCGGTGGGCAGGATTTCGGGGATGTCGGTGTCGGCCAGGGTCGGAAAACCCCAGTTGACACAGCCGGCTGCGGCCACACCCCATTCGGTGCCGATGTCGCCGAGGGCGTTGACAAAGGCAAAGATCCGGTCCTTGTTGTACTTGAGAATCTTCTTGTAATCACCCGGCTGCAACCCGCCGAAGGCCATGGCCGCACGGTTGGCAAAACCGAGGGCGAAAACGGCCGAGGAAATGTCGGGCCCGAAGGGCACGATCCGGGTGTTCCAGCCGATCTGGACCCCGGCTTCAATCAACTGGTCGATAATGGAAATGCCGCGGTGCTGGGCCGCACAGAAGATATACAGGTTGCGTTTCTGGTATTCCTCCACGATCATCTTGGCCGTTTCCGGGTCCGGGGCGGCACCGACGATGGCGGCAAAGCCGGGAGCCGAACCATCGACGAATTCGACGCCGCGTTTGCGCAGGACGATGTCATCTGCCGGGCCGAGCCAGATCTTGCCGTTTTCCAGGTCCGGGTCCTCTTCCGGATAATAGAAATCCGGCTGTTCGACAATCCGCAGCCCTTCCCGGATTTCATAGGCCAGGATGGCGGCCATGCCGGCGTCGAGCAGGGGGCCGAGAAACGGCAGGTGGTGTTTGCCTTTGATATGCGGCGGCAGCAGTTTTCGCGCAAATTCCAGCGGCGCCTTCATGTCTTCAAGGGTTTCCACCTTCAAGCCGGTCAGCGAATAGATCACCGGCAGAAAATAGCCGGTATTGGGAAATTCCACCTTGGTATCAGCGGAATAGGTTTTAAGCATCTTGTCGAGTTCCCCTTCTACCTGGGAGACGACTTTATAGCCACCCTGAATGGCGGCAAATGCGATCAGTTTTGACATGATTTCCTCCTTCGTTGAGGATTTTTTTGTTTTCGCTTTTCTGCGTATAATCCGATTCTATTTTATGCCGTCCATCAGGCTTCGAGCTGCTGCCGGTCGCTCATGTCCATGAGCACGCGCTCGCGGGCCTTGTCGATTCCGAGCGCCTTTCGCTTGGCATCAATGTGGGCGATCATCTTCTGGGCATGCTTGATGGCATCGGGTTCATAATCCCACATGCCGCCGTAAAGCTTTTCCATGTCCTTGAACAGGTGATCGGTAAACACCGGCGCGCCGGTAGTCGGGAAAGTGGCGCCAAAGACCGTGTAGACACCGGAGGCCACAAAGTAATGGCCGATGGAGATGGCCTTTTCACTCATCCATTCCGGTGCGCTGCCGGCTGCGGGCAGTTCGGCAAGATCGTTGCCGAGTCCGCCGGCCTTGACCACTTCATTGGCCGCCAGAAGGATCCGGCTGTTGTCCACACAGGAGCCCAGGTGCAGCACCGGCGGGATACCGACGGTTTCACAGACCTCGGCCAGACCCGGTCCGCAGTAGACACCGGCGGCTTCCGGGGTCAGCAGGCCTTCCATGGCGCAGGCGATGCCGTTGCAGCCGGTGGTCAGCACGATGACGTCGTTTTTGATCAGTTCCTTGACCACGGCGATGTGGCCTTCGTTGTGGCGGACCCGGGCGTTGTTGCATCCGACCACGCCGGCCACGCCGCGGATGCGGCCGTTGATGATGTTGTCGTTTAAGGTATAGTAGTCGCCGCGGAAGGTGCCGCCCAGGTGGTACTGGATGGATTCAACACCGAATCCGGCGATCTGGGTGGCTTTCTGCCGCGGGATCATGAC
>JBNJEA010000118.1:0-9330 GCA_051745395.1 Thermodesulfobacteriota bacterium
TCTGCCCCCTCCGGGGTGTGGGTGGTTTTGGGGTTTGCCCCGGCAAACCCCCTTGCAAAAGAAACGGAGACGGCCATGGAAAATGTGGCGGTGGTCGGCGCAAGCGAAAAAACCGACCGCTACTCCAACAAGGCCATGCGAATGCTGGCGGAACACGGGCACAACCCGATTCCCGTCGCCCCGGCCAAAAAGACCATACTGGAACGCACCGCCTATCCCAACCTTGCCGACGTGCCGGACGCACTGGACACGGTCACGCTTTATCTCGGCCCCGGCCGTCAACCCCCGGTTTTAGAAGCGATCGTGGCCCGCAGGCCCCGGCGCGTCATTTTCAACCCGGGCGCGGAAAACCCGGAGGCCTATGATCAGTTAAAAAACGCCGGCATCAAGGTCGTCGAGGCCTGCACCCTGGTGATGCTGAGAACGGGGCAATTCTAAATTCGTTTCCATCTTCCGGTTCGCCGATGCCCCCCACCCAATCCCTCCCCCAGTTCCTGGGAGAAGAGTGAGAAAAGCTCATCTGTCTTTCAGTTGCTAGGGGAGGGGTGAAGGGGGGGGCGTTATTGATCGGCTCGGTCTCCCGGGGGAAAGCCGGGAGGGGAATACTTCTAAATGACTTCAGGTGCAAGGCTTGAAGTGTAAAATGTTTCGAAAGGAAATTTATGAAAATACGACAGTTTCGCTACGCAGCCGATAATTTGGGATACCTCATTTACGGGGAGCAGACCGCCATGGCCATCGACGGCGGCGCTTTCAGTGACATGCTCGCCTTTGTTTCCGACAACGGTCTTTTGCTTCGATACATCGCAAACACCCATTCCCACATGGACCACACGGTCGGAAACCAGCCGCTGATAGACCAGACCGACGCCCGCCTGCTGGACTTTGAAACGTTGACCAACGACGGGGGCCTTGAAATCGAAGGCGCGCCGATTCACGTTTATCATACGCCCGGCCATACCGGGGATTCCATTTGTTTTTATTTCGACAATGTGCTGATTTCCGGAGACACGCTGTTTAACGGAAAGGTGGGCAAATGCTTTACCGGGGATTCGGAACAGTTTCTGGCATCGGTGAAAACCCTGCTGAAACTGCCGGATGCCACCATGGTGTATGCGGGACACGATTATGTGGAAGAATATATTGAATTCATCCGGGCGTTAGAACCCGACAACCCGCACATAGATGAGTATGCGGCCGCCTATGATCCGAACCACGTGGGCTTTCCCCTCGGCCGCGAACGCCGGGTCGACCCCTTCCTGCGGTTTAACGACGAAAAAATCATCGCCATCCTGGCCGAAAAAGGCCTGCCCACCGATACGGAAATCGACCGGTGGCGGTCGCTGATGTCGCTAATGTAAAGTTATTATCTATTGAACCAGCCGGATTTTTTGCCGCTCCAGCCGAAATTGATCCACGCATTTCAACTGCTCGTTGAGATCGAAGCAAATGGCCCTGAAATACCGGACCCGCCCCCGCTGTTTCGGGTCGATGTTTTGATAAAAATAGGAAAAGATCGATCCCGCGCCGGTTTCCATCATTTTTTCCAGCAGGCCGGTCAAGCGCTCCGCGGTTTGATCATATTGGCCGATATCTACGGCAGTGGAGATGATATGATGCACCAGCTGCTTGATTTCCCGATATTCCGCCGGGTGCTCCCGGATCGATTTTTCGGAAATCCGCAGCGATTCCCGCCGCCGTTTTCTCAATTGGTCAATGGTCGTCAATTCAGCCATGGTTTTTCCTTCGGAAAAGGCAAATCCCGTCGCCAAACAACGACAAACAGGCAAACGCGTTCTGTATTTCGACAAAATGCCCTGATCTGCCGTCCGTGCCGCCCCGCGCATTTTGACCGGCGCCGTTGATGGGCGACGGGATTTTCCACCCGTTTTCCGATATCTTCAACGTGTGGGTCTACATCTCCATTTCCGGATGAAACACGTTGACCCCCTTGAGATCATCGCCGAGATACTCGCGCTCGTTGGGCCCGAGAATACCCAAAGACAGACAGATCAGCGTCCACAGATGCACCACGTGATAATGCCCCCCATAGTGCTCGCTTAACTCGTGAATCTGGGCATGACAATTGTGGCATGCGGCAATACAGTAGTCCGCGCCGGTGGCCTGGATCTGCTGGTCTTTTAACCGGCCGTATTCCAGCCGGGCATCCTTGTAGCCGGACTGCAGAAATCCGCCGCCGCCGCCGCAGCAGTAGTTGTTGGAGCGGTTGGGCACCATGTCGATAAAGTTTTCCTCGCCGACCACGGATCTGACAATATAGCGCAGATCCTCGGCGATGGGATCGCCGTAGCTCTTGCGGACGATCTGGCAGGGGTCCTGGACGGTAAACTTGATGCCCAGGTCCTTGTTCCAGTCCGAATTGACCTTCAGACGGCCTTCCCGGATCCACCTGGCGTAGTATTCATAAATGTTTTTGACTTCAAAGCTGTGCTCGATACCGAATTTTTTCAGTCCGGACCGGACTGCAAAGGTAACGTGACCTCACTCGGTATTGAGATACGTCTTGCACCCCAGGGCATGGGCCTGGTCGGCCGATGTCTGCACAATATGGCGCCAGCTGTCATCATCGGCCAAAAACATGCAGTAGTTTTCACCGCCCCAGCCTTTCGACCCGTAAGTCCAGGATACGCCGGCCATATGCAGGATTTTCCAGAGCGGCACCATCTCGTCGGGCTCGGTCACCGGTTCGCGGGAATTTTGATTCAAGAAAAATTCCGCGCCTTCCTTGTCGACCGGGGCTTCCATGTCCTTGAATTCCGGCTGGCCTTCGCGGTATTCCTCGAGAACATCTTCGACCACGAAGGAAAAATCCTCCGGAGATGCCCCCATGGCACTGCAGCTGTCGTTTTTCAGCGCCATGTCGCACGAGCCGAGAATGCCCTTGGGACGCTCTTCCCGCGGCCAGTTCGCCCGCGTGTAGAAAACCAGCTGCGGGATATTGATCTGCATGGGACAAACGTAGATGCATCGCTGGCACATGGTGCACATCCAGACCCAGTCCGTGCTGGTGACCTCCTCATCCATGCCCAGCACACACATGCGCAAAAATTTGCGCGGATCCATCCCCTCGAGCCCCGTGGCCGGACATCCGGCCGCACAGGCCCCGCAGGTCAGGCAAAGGTCAAGGTTGCCGCCATCCGGCAAAATCTCCTTGACCTTGTCCATAAACATGCTTTTTTTCTTTCCGCCCAACTTGACTTTTTCCGCCATTCAAATCCTCCTGATGTATAAAATCTTTTATTGATTCGGAGCCTTCAATCAAATCAGCAATACCGGCAGCAGCGTTGGAAATGCCTTGCTGGTTTGTTTTTCCAACCCATTTTGGGTATATGCACAAATGGGTATATGCGCAAAATAAATACATCGCTTTTCAATTGTCAAGATTTTTATCAATACGAAAAGACAATATTGATCCACTGGATCAAACGGGTATAATCTATCCACGAAAAATCTTGTGTTCGGGAAACGAAATGGACGAAAAACACTGCCCCCTATGCCGCGGCATACAAATAGCGCCATACCACCGGGACCAAACCCGGTCCTACTACCGATGCGGGACATGCCAATTGATATTCGTGCCGGAGCGCTACCATCTGTCTGCGGCAATGGAGAAAAACCGGTATGACCTACACACCAATCACCCGGATGATCCCGGCTACCGGCGGTTTTTAAACCGCCTGTTTGTACCGCTAAACGCCGTGATCGCCCCCGGCAGCCACGGGCTCGATTTCGGCTCCGGACCGGGCCCCACCCTGTCGGTGATGTTCGAGGAAGCCGGACACCGGATGGCCATTTACGATCCGTTCTATGCCGACAACCCGGAAGTATTCGACAAAACATACGACTTTATTACGGCCACAGAGGTGGTCGAACACCTGCGGGCACCCGGAAAAGAATTGCCCCGCCTGTTTGACCGCTTGAAACCGGGCGGATATATGGGTATCATGACCCAGCAGGTCGAAAACCGGGCCGCTTTTGCCACATGGCGCTATATCGACGATGACACCCATGTCGCGTTTTTTTCCCGGCCGGCTTTCGAATGGTTGGCGGCACAGTTGACGGCACAATTGCGCTTTATTGGAAAAGACGTGGTGATTTTGCGGCGGGAGCCTTTCTAAGGCTGAAAACCAAATTTACGGAGAGACACAGCATGATATCTGTAATTGCGAAACTGACCCTGCAGCACGGCAAAAAGCAACAGGCCATGGAAGCCATACAGGAATTGATGGCCGGCGTGGCCCGGGAAAGCGGAACACTGCATTATACTGTCAACATGGATGAAAATTATCCCGATGTTTTGATTTTCATGGAACGCTACCGGGACATGGAGGCCCTCAAGGCCCACGGCGCAACGCCGCATTTCCGGGCCTTCATGGACAAGGTGCCCGATTTTGCCGAAGGCCAGCCCGAAATCAATGTCTTGACCGAGCTTGCGTCGATATAACCCCGGCGTTGAAAACAAAAAAAACCGTGACGGCCGCTTTTGAATGCTGCGTACCGTCACGGTTTTTCTCTTTCGCCCCAGTTTGTAAAACAAAATCGCCCTAGAATACGGGCTTGATCTCCACCCGGCGATTTTTCGCCCGGCCCTCGGCCGTATCATTGGAAGCCACTGGTTTGGACTCGCCATAGCCTTTATAGGTCAATCGGTCCGAATCGATGCCGTTTTCCACCAGAAAATCGCGAACCGCCCTGGCGCGGCGTTCCGACAGCTCCCGGTTCATCGATTCGGCCCCCTGGCTGTCGGTATGCCCCTGGATTTCGGCCTCAATGTCGGGATTTTGCTCCAGGATTTTTACAATCCGTTTCAGATTGTCCTGGTAAGCCGGCCGGATCGCAGCGGCGCCGACTTCAAACTGTAAATCCTTAACCTCCCAGCAACCGCGGTCATTCACATTGGCGCCGGCCGGGGTATTGGGGCACTTGTCATCCATATCCGCCACCCCGTCGCCGTCGGTATCCACCGGACAGCCCTTTTCATCCACTTCAACGCCGGCCGGCGTGTCCGGGCACTGGTCCTTTTCATCAATGACGCCGTCGTTGTCCGCGTCAGATGCGCAGCCTTTGGCATCGACCTCGACGCCGATCGGGGTGTTGGGACACTCATCCTTGTAATCGGGCACCCCGTCCACATCGCCGTCTGCGGCACAGCCGCGGTTGTCCACCTCAACGCCCGCCGGCGTGTCCGGGCAGTTGTCAATGTCGTCGATCACCCCGTCGTTGTCGCTGTCCATGGCAGGGGTCTTGGTTTCAACGGGTTTGCGAACCTTTTCCTCTGCACCGCCGCCAATATAAAACGTCAGCCCGGCCGTGTAGAGCAGGTGGTTTTCCGGAAAGGTCATTACGTCGCGCACGTCGGCGCGCAGGGCAATATCATTGTGTAAAAAATACTTCAGGCCGCCTCCGAAATTTGCGGAAAACTCCGTGACATCGTCTCCTGTATCCGGATCGGCTTTAAAAGCCCCGGCCCCGGCCGCTATATAGGGAACGAGTCGGTTGTCGGGCATGAAATGATACAGGCCGTCCAGGCGATACAAAAAAGTATCCACGCCTGCTGCTGTATTTTCAGTCTCGGTGTCCGCATAATTGGCGGCGGCCTCCATGGCAAAATTTTTGGAAAAATTGTAGCCGAGACCGAGTCCGTACGTAAATTCATCTTCAAGGTCCACGTCCGAATCAAACAGATATCCGCCGGCAAAGGGCGATATCATCAACGAATCCGAACGATGTCCGGCATGGACGCCGGCAACCGTGGCCACGAGAAAAGCCAGTAACATAAAAATCAAACAGGTCCATCGTCGCATTTCAATCTCCTTTTGGTTGGTACAAAAATTAGAATCAATGAATCTACAACGCCCCCCCATACGTATATACGAAGAAATAAACATAACCGGCGCGCTTTGCAAACCGCCCGCACGGTGGAAAGATATCAGGGAGAATGTTATTTGTTTGGGGCTGCGGCAGCAAGTAACAAACAGGCAATACATCCTGTCACTTGCTCAGGCGCCGCCGAGATAGGCCTGCATCACATCGGGGTCTTGCAGCAATGCCGGCGCGGTGTCGGCCATGACGATATTGCCGACTTCCATGACATAGCCGCGGTGGGCGAGTTTTAAAGCTACACGGGCGTTTTGCTCCACCAACACAACCGTAACCCCGGCTTGGTTGATCTGTCGGATGGTTTGAAAAATCTGGCGCACCAGCACCGGGGCCAGCCCCAGACTGGGCTCATCGAGCAGCAAAAGGTTGGGGTTGGACATCAGCGCACGGCCGATGGCCAGCATCTGCTGCTCGCCGCCGGAAAGCGTGCCGGCCAATTGATCGCGGCGTTCGGCCAGCCGCGGAAACAGCTCGAAAATCCAGTCCAGACTGTCGGCGATCCGGGTCTTGTTTTTGGAGATAAAGGCGCCCAGATCAAGGTTTTCCTGTACGGTCAGGGTCCCGAACACCCGGCGGCCTTCCGGCGCCTGGGTGATTTTTTTGGCCACGATCTTATACGCGGGCAGCCGGTGGATGGGTTCGCCCTTAAAGTAGACCTCGCCGGCAGCCGGACGCACCAGTCCGCAGATGGCGTTTAAGGTGGTGGACTTGCCCGCCCCGTTGGCACCGAGAATGGTGACGATCTCGCCGTCTTTCACGGTCAGGTCAACGCCGTGCAAGGCGGCGACGTTGCCGTATTTGACATGCAGGTTATTGACTTCCAGCAGCACAGGCGGCCTCCGGCTCGTCTTCATCGCTTCCCAGGTAGGCTTCGATCACCAGCGGGTCGGACTTGATCTTATCGGGTTCGCCTTCGGCGATTTTCTTGCCGTATTCGAGTACGACCAGGTAGCGGCAGGCTTTCATGACCAGGCTCATGTCATGCTCGATCAACAAGACCGTAATGTTGCGCCGCCGGATCCGGCCGATCAACTCCACCAAGGCCGCGGTTTCCCGCTCGTTCATGCCGCCGGCCGGCTCATCGAGAATAATCAGCTTCGGATCGGAGGCCAGGGCCCGTGCAATTTCAAGCAACCGCTGGTTGCCGTAGGAAAGGTTTTTCGCCAGGTTTTTGGCGGCCAGGCCCAGCCCGACAAACTCGAGTTCGGCCAGGGCCTTGCCCAGTGCCCGGCGTTCTTCCCGGCGCTGTTTGGGCAGATGCAGCATGGCGGCAAAAGGCCCGGCGGTCATGCGGCAGTGGCAGCCGGCCAGCACGTTTTCCAGCACGGACATGTTGGCAAACAGGCGGATGGTCTGAAACGTCCGGGCAATGCCGCCGGCCACGACCTTGTGGGTCATTTGGCCCGTAATGTCGTGGCCGGCGAAAACAATCCGGCCGGAATCGACCTTGTAGTTGCCCGTAATCAGGTTAAACACGGTGGTCTTGCCGGCGCCGTTGGGCCCGATCAGACCGAAGACCGCCCCTTCGGGCACCGTAAAGGACACGTCATCGACGGCTACCAGGCCACCGAAGGTTTTGGTGGCATTTTCAACCCGCAGCAGGCTCACAGGCGCACCTCGCTTTCATCCATGGATTCCACCGGATAGCTGTGCGGCTTCGGCGGGAGAATGCCCTGCGGCCGGAAAATCATCATGATCACCAAAGCCAGGCCGAATAACAGCATCCGATACTGCTGCAGCCCCTGGAACGCCTCGGGCAGCCCGATGATCAAGAACGCACCCAGCAGCACGCCCGGGATACTGCCCGAGCCGCCCAGAATTACGATCATAAACATCACCACCGATTCCCAGAAGGAAAACGACTCCGGGGAGATAAAGGTGATTTTTGAGGCATAGAGCGTGCCGGTCATGCCCGCCCAGAACGCGCCGATGACAAAGGCGGCCAGCTTGTAGCCGGCCGTGTTGATGCCCGAGCCTTCGGCCGCGATTTCATCGGAACAAAGAAACTTCAGCGCCCGGCCGAAACGCGAGTGTTCCAGCATGTAAAACAACACGATGGTCACGGCGAGAAATGCGGTAATCAAATAGAAATACTGCCCCGGCGCCACGATGCCGTTGATCGTATAGCCGAACACGGACGGACTCGCTATGCCGAAAATCCCGTTGGCACCGCCGGTGATGCCAAAGACGTTGTTGACCAGGGCAATGCGCACGATTTCCACCATGCCGATGGTGACGATCAACAGGTAATCGCCCCGCAGGTGGATAATGGGCCGGGCGACCACCAATGCAAACAGGCCCGCCGCAATCCCGGCCACCGGCAGCAGCCAGAGCACCGGCACGCCAAATGTGGTGTTGACAATGGCCGTGGTATAGGCGCCGATGGCGAAAAACGCCGCATGGCCCATGTGGAACATGCCGCCGTAGCCCAAAATGACATTTAACGAAAGGCCCAGCACGCCGTAAATGGCCACGTTGTTTAAAACATCGGTCCAGTAGTTGTCCAGATACAGCGGGGCCAGCACCCAGGCGACCGCGACTGCGGCATACAGCATTTTCCGGAATTTTTCACGCCGCTGTGTCATATCTTTTCCGCCACCCGTTCGCCCAGCAGGCCGGTGGGGCGAACGATTAAAATCAGGATAAGCACGACAAAGGCGATGGCATCCTTCCATGCCATGGAGATATATGCCGCGCCGAGCGATTCGATCACGCCCAGCAGCAACCCGCCCAACATGGCGCCGGGAATGTTGCCGATACCGCCTAAGATGGCGGCGGTAAAGGCTTTCAACCCGTAAATCCAGCCCATGGTGAAATTGATCTGGCCGTAGTACAGCCCCACCATCACGCCGGCCGCACCGCCTAAAGCCGGGCCGATGAAAAACACCAGCATGATCACCCGGTCCACGTTAATCCCCATCAGGCGGGCGGCATCCTGGTCAATGGCAGCCGCCCGGATGGCCGTGCCGATTTTGGTTTTCTGAATAAACGCGTAAAGGCCCAGCATCAGGATAATGGAAGTTACCAAAATCAAAAACCGCATGATCGGCACGGGCAGTCCGAACACGTGAAAAACATGGTCCGGCAGCAGGCCCTGCGGATAAGACCGGGGATTGGGGCCATAGACCAGCATCACGGTATTGGAAAACACGATGGATGCGCCCAGGGCCGAAACCACCGCCGATAGTCGCGGCGAGGTGCGAAGCGGCTTGTAGGCCGCCCGATCGAGCAGGGTGCCGATCACGCCCACCAGCCCCATGACCATGATGGCGAGAATGATGATCCCGATGACCGCCCCCACGTGATCGGTCAGGGCAAGAGAGGTCAGCAGCGACAGGCCCAGGTAGGCGCCGATGGTAAACAGGTCGCCGTGGGCGAAGTTAATCAGCTTGAGCACGCCGTAGACCATGGTATAGCCCAGGGCGATCA
>JBNJEA010000119.1:0-9110 GCA_051745395.1 Thermodesulfobacteriota bacterium
ATAAGAATGAGGTAAGAACCTTCTCGGATTAATACTTATGCAGAGTTTGCTCGAAGGAAAACACATCGTATTGGGCGTTTCCGGCGGTATTGCGGCTTACAAGAGCGTGGAGCTTTTGCGGCTGCTCCAGAAAGCCGGTGCGGATGTAAAAGTCGTGATGACGAAAAACGCGGCATGGTTTGTCGGGCCGATGACGTTTGAGGCCATTTCCGGCCATCCGGTGTTTATGGAGATGTTCGGCGAGCAGGCCGACCCGCAGATGCGCCATATTTCCTGGGCCGAAGAAGCCGATGCCGTGGTGATTGCCCCGGCGACAGCCGATGTGATCGGAAAACTTGCCAACGGCATTGCCGATGATGCGCTGACGACGTTTATGCTGGCCGTGACCGCCCCGAAAATGATCTGTCCGGCCATGAACACGCACATGTATGAAAACCGGGCGGTCCAGAGAAATATCGATGTCCTGGAAAGCGACGGCTACCGGGTTGTCGAGCCCGGCGCCGGCGAGCTGGCCTGCAAAACGGTGGGGCCGGGGCGTCTGGAGGCGCCGGAGATGATTCTTGAACGAATCATTGACCTGTTTTCGCCCATGGATTTTTCCGGCAAGAAGGTCGTGGTGACGGCCGGACCCACCCAGGAGTCCATTGACCCGGTGCGGTTTATCAGCAACCCTTCTACCGGCAAAATGGGGTATGCGGTCGCGCGGGCGGCCGCGGCCCGGGGCGCGGATGTGCTTCTGGTCTCCGGGCCCACGGCGTTAGAAGACCCTTTTGGTGTTCGGGTCAAGCGGGTACAGAGTGTGGACGAAATGGCCGAAGCCGTTTTTCTGGAAGCCGATGCGGCGGACGTGATTGTCAAGGTGGCCGCGGTTTCGGATTACCGGCCGGCAAGCGTTTCCGGGCAGAAAATAAAAAAGCACAATGATTCGCTGGTGCTGGAGTTGACAAAAACAAAAGATATTTTGGCTGAACTCGGCGAAAGAAAGAAAAAGGGGCAGGTGCTGGTCGGCTTTGCAGCGGAAACCGAGGACCTGGAGCAAAACGCGGTCAAAAAGATGGAAGCCAAGCACCTGGATTTGATTGCCGGCAATCTCATCGGCGCCCCCGAGTCCGGCTTTGCGGCGGATACCAATAAAATCCGGCTGTTTTTCAACGATGGCCGCAGCGAGGACTTGCCGATAATGGACAAGCAGGCGGCGGCGAATGTTTTGTTGGACCGGATAGGAGACTTGATTGAAGGACATTGAGGTAAGATGCTGTTTTCGGAATTGAGCATGTAAGTTATATATGATGGCACCGTAAAAAGTCCAATATCTGCGTTACGCGCAATTTCTCAGAATTTCACGTACAGCTAAGTACGCTGCATTCTTCGAAATTGCGCAAGCCTTGATCTTGAACTTTTTACGGCGCCATCTAAAATCAGACTTTTTACGAGTCCACCATATATAGAATGGATATTGAAAAACAATTTAAAATATTGACGGAATTTTTTGAAGCGCAACATTTTGATTATGCATTAATCGGGGCTTATGCCCTTTATGCATATGGATATACCCGTGCAACAAGGGATGTGGATTTTATAACCCGGCTGGAATATCAGGATAAAATAGTTCAATATTTGGAATCTTTAGGTTTCGAAACCTTAAACGTTTCCGAAGGGTTCTCCAACCATTTGCTTTCTGTTGGTTCGGTTCGGGTCGATCTGGTTTATGTTTCTGATGAAACAGCTGATATTATTTTTCATTCAGTTAAGAAAATGGGCGTTTTTCAGGATATCAATCTGCCGGTGGTAAGTGGTGAGCACCTTTTGGCCCTGAAGCTTTTTGCAATTCAAAATGATCCGCATAGAAAGTTTAAGGAGCTGGCGGATATAAAAGAGCTGTTACGCCTGATCGATTTGGATAAAGAAACAATTCGAAATTATTTTAAGAAATATCAGTTAGAAAATTATTATAATGAAATCGTCGAACAGCAAAAATAACCATGACGGCTTGATTTTTCATTGGGACCCCATTGCGTCTCGATCCTGCCGCATAGTAGAAGAAATGGACCGCTCGGGCTGTCGGGATTTTGAGGTTTATATCGACTTCTTGAAGCAATTGAAACCTACGGAATCGGAACTTCGGTATCGCCGGGTGTTTCAGCAACCTTTTTCCTTGGTTTGAGCCCAATGGAAACCCAAAAGCAAATATCTATAGAACGTGTTGATTCGTTCCGAGCGGGAGTATAATTAATGGCGATTCTGGTCACCGGCGGATCGGGTTATATCGGCAGCCACATTTGTCTGTGTCTGCTGGAAGAAGGCTACGAAGTCGTCGTGGCGGACAACCTTTGCAACAGCAAGGAAAAGTCGCTTGAGCGGGTTCAGTCGCTGACCGGTCGCGACCTTGTTTTCTACAGGGTCGATGTCCGGGATGAAAACGTTTTAAATGAGATCTTTCAGAATCATCGTATCGACGGGGTCATTCATCTGGCGGGTTTGAAGGCGGTGGGGGAATCCGTCGAGCAGCCGGTGCGCTATTACGACAACAACCTGTTTTCCACCATTGCCCTGTGCCGGGTCATGTGGGCGCATGATGTGAAGACATTTGTCTTTAGTTCGTCTGCCACGGTATACGGCGACCCGGAATCGGTGCCCATCGATGAAACCGCGTCTGTGGGCCCGACAAACCCTTACGGGCGATCCAAGTTGATGATCGAGCAGATTTTGCGGGATGTGGCAGAGGCAGAACCGGAATGGAAAATCGTGCTGCTGCGGTATTTCAACCCGGTCGGCGCTCATGCCAGCGGTGAAATCGGCGAGGATGCCAATGACCTGCCCAATAACCTGATGCCGTATATCAGCAAGGTGGCCGTCGGCAGCCTGACAGAGCTGCAGGTGTTCGGCGATGATTACCCGACGCCGGACGGCACCGGGGTGCGCGACTACATCCACGTGATGGATCTGGCCTACGGACACGTCAAGGCACTGGAAAAGCTGGCCCATCATTCGGAGGCAACCGGGGTCCTTACCTATAACCTGGGCACCGGCCGGGGCTACAGCGTGCTGGAGATGATCCGGGCGTTTGAAAACGCTTCGGGGCAAAGAATCCCTTACCGGATTGTCGGCCGCCGGCCCGGCGATATCGCCGCCTGCTATGCAGACGCCTCGCTTGCGGAAAAAGAACTGGGCTGGAAAGCCGCCCGCGGTGTTGACGAAATGGTCGCCGATACCTGGCGATGGCAGTCCAGAAATCCCAATGGGTTTGGTCTTTAGAATGAATACTTTTCCCCCTGAAACATATGACGCCGTGATCTGCGAGATTCAGCAGCATCTGCGGTTTCTGCAGGCCATCGGCTGCCGGCGGATCGAAGACAATGAAAAGATCCATGAAATTGTCCGGAATTGGCAGGCGGAGGTTGATGTCGTCTCTGCCGCGGCCGCGGCCCTAAACACCGCCTCCTGCCGCCGCTGCGGGCTGGCCGATGAGCGCCGCGCCATGGTTTACGGTGCCGGCCCGGAAAGCGCCCGGCTGATGTTTATCGGCGGTTTTCCGGGCCAAGACGACGAAACAACCGGGCAGCCCTTCAGCGGCGAGGCCGGCGCCCTGCTGACCCGCATCATAGAGGCCATGTCCTTTTCCCGGGAGTCGGTTTACATCAGCCACGTGGTCAAGTGCCGGCCCGCCGGCGGCCGGGCGCCCAACCGGTTTGAAACCAGGGCCTGCCGAAAGCACATCGACCGGCAGATCGAAGCCGTGGGCCCGGAGGTGATTATCGTGCTGGGCGAATTTGCCGCCCGGGCGCTTTTTGGCACGGATACGCCCATTGATCGCCTGCGCGGCCGGTTTTGCGAATATGGACACACTGCCGTGATGCCCACCCATGATCCGGCCTACCTGCTGGCCAATGCATCGGCCAAACGGGCGGTCTGGGAGGACATGAAGCAAGTGATGCAGCGTGTACGCATATAATTATTTATTGACATTAGAAAAAAAAATGTTTTACATGATAAATTTGTATGTAAAGACGGCGGGGGTTGCGGCCTCCGCTTTCTATTTTGTCGATCTTATTTAGCAAGGAGTTGTGTGCGCATATGGCGAAAAAAGAAAAACAGACCAAAGAAAAACCGTTGGAGAAGCTGACCGCCACCGAACTGCGGGACGTGGCCAAGGAACTGCCGGAAATCACCGGTGCTTCCGGCATGAACAAGTCCGAACTGATTTCGGCGATCAAAAAAGCCCGGGGCATCGATGACAAAGGCGGCAAGAAAAAAGGCGGCGATGTGACGGTGCGGCAGATCAAGGAAAAAATCACCGAGCTCAAAGCCAAGCGGGAAAGCTATTTGCAGCAGGATGACAAGAAAATGGCCGATCTGCTGCGGCGCCGCATCAGCCGGTTGAAGAAAAAGACCCGGCGGGTGGCGTGATTTTTATTGCGGAAAATCCGGATATGTCAAACCATTCGATCCAGATTGCGCCCGCGCAAATCGCCCCGGCGCAAATCGCTTTTGACATCGACGGGGTGGTCGCGGACACGATGTCGCTTTTTCTGTCGATCGCCGAAGAGGTCTACGGCATTTCCGAGTATCGGTACGAAGATATTACCGAATATGACCTGGAAGGGGCCTTGGGCTTTGATCGGACCCTTCAGTGGGAGATCATCGTCCGGATTCTGGAAGGCAACTACACGATGCCGCTGCATCCCATCGGCGGGGCCCAAAGGGTGTTAAAGCGGCTCAACCAACGGCATCGGCCGACGCTTTTTGTTACCGCCCGGCCGGATGCCGATCATATCCGGGACTGGCTGCTTGACATGCTGGCCGTCGACCCGGAGGCAATCCGGGTGGTGGCCACCGGTTCGTTTTCGGACAAAAAGGACGTGCTGCTTGAACACGATATACAATATTTCGTGGAAGACCGGCTGGAAACATGCTTTTTGCTTGCCGAGGCGGGCATGTCGCCCATTGTCTTTCAGCAGCCCTGGAACCGCAGATCGCATCCGTTTTCCGAAGTGGGCGATTGGCGGCAAATCGAATCCATGATCCGGCTTGAATGAATGCGTATGCCCTAAACCAGTTAATCGAATCCTTTGTGGATTATCTTGCAGCGGAAAAGGGATATTCCGACAATACCTGCCGGGCCTATGCCCGGGATTTGCGGGATTTCTTGTCCTATTTCACGGCCAACCGCCAGTTGGTGGCGGCAGGTGAAGGCGCGCTAAATTCGTCGGAAAATGCGGATGCCGAATCGGATCAGGACGCCGGAGGGATTGAGCAGGTCAGCGCCCTGATTGTCCGCAACTATCTCGGGCTGCTGCACAAGCAACGCAACAAAAAGACCTCGATTGCCCGGAAAGTTTCGGCGATCCGGTCGTTTTTCAAGTACCTGGAAAAACACGGCGTGGTCCGGGAAAACCCGGCCGCATCCGTGCTGACGCCCAAGCAGGAAAAGCCCGTGCCGGCGTATTTGACCGTCGATGACGTCTTCCGGCTGCTCGATTCCATCCGGACCGACACCCTTGCGGGCAAGCGCAACCGCGCGATTCTGGAAACCCTTTATTCCACGGGTATCCGGGTTTCCGAACTCGTCGGCCTTGACGTGGAAGCCCTGGATTTCGACGGCCGGGTCGTCCGGGTCGCAGGCAAGGGCAACGTGGAGCGGATTGTGCCCATCGGCCGAAAGGCGTTGGATGCGATCCGCGATTACCGGCAAAACCTGCAGGGCAATGCGCAAAAAGCGCCGGATGTCTGGAAAGGGCCGCTTTTTTTGAACAAAAACGGCGGGCGCCTGACGGATCGCTCCGTGGCCCGCATTCTCGACACCACGGCCAAGGCCGCCGGACTGACCGTGCCGGTTTCCCCGCATGATCTGCGCCACACGTTTGCCACGCACATGCTCGATGCCGGCCTGGATTTGCGGCTGGTCCAGGAACTGCTGGGCCACCGGCAGCTGTCCACGACACAGAAATACACCCATGTCAGCATTGACCGGTTGATGGCGGCATACGACAACGCACATCCCAGGAAGTAATTGATATGAGTTTTCACGGCACAACCATTCTCGCAGTTCGCTGCAACGGCAAAGTCGCCGTGGCCGGCGACGGCCAGGTGACATTAAATACCACCGTTATCAAGCACAAGGCCCGAAAAGTCCGCCGGATTTACAACGACCAGATCATTGTCGGTTTTGCCGGCGCGACCGCAGATGCGCTCAACCTGTCCGAGCGCCTGGAAGGCAAGCTGGAGCGCTACAACGGCAACCTCGTCCGCGCCGCCGTGGAACTGGCCCGGGACTGGCGTACGGACAAGTACCTGCGCCGGCTGGAAGCCATGATGATCGCCGTGGATGAAAGCCAGATGCTTTTGATTTCCGGAAACGGCGATGTCATTGAACCCGACGAAGGCATCCTGGGCATCGGATCGGGCGGCGTGGCCGCCCATGCCGCAGCAGCATCGCTGCTGCCCTATGCCGATCAGCTCCAACTCGATGCAAAAACCATCGTGGAGGCGGGCATGCGCATGGCGGCCAATCTGTGTATTTATACCAACGACGCGTTTGTGGTTGAAACGATGTGACCCTCAGAAATCCAAAAAGGTTGACATATATCAATGAGTGATCTCAAACCATCTGAAATCGTAAAAGAACTCGACCGATACATCATCGGCCAGGAAAACGGCAAGCGTTCGGTGGCCATTGCCCTTCGCAACCGGTGGCGCCGCCGGCAGGTCGAACCCGAGTTGCGCGAGGAAATCGCACCCAAAAACATTATCATGATCGGGCCCACCGGCGTGGGCAAAACCGAAATCGCCCGGCGCCTGGCGCGATTGACCGATTCGCCGTTCTATAAGGTCGAAGCCTCGAAGTTCACCGAAGTCGGCTACGTGGGCCGGGATGTGGAATCCATGGTCCGCGACCTGCTGGAGCAGACCATTAACCTGTTAAAAGCCCGGGAACAGGAAGCGGTGGTGGGCAAGGCCCGCGAAATCGCAGAAGACCGGGTGCTGGACCTGCTGCTGCCGGATAAGGGCAGGCGCCAGTCCACGCAGCCTTCTGCTTCCGGGGCGGACCCCGATTCGGACACCGATGACGAAGATGTCATTGCCCTGCCGGATGCCCAGGCCGAGCAACCCAGCCAGACCTCTTCGGCCACGCGGGAAAAACTCCGCAAAATGCTTCGCGACGGCAAGCTCGACGACCGCTATGTTGACATGGAAGTCTCGGATAAATCCATGCCCATGATGGAGATATTTTCCAATACCGGCATGGAGGAAATGGGGATTAATTTCAAGGACATGCTCGGCGGCCTGATGCCCAAGGGATCCTCGAAAAAACGGCGGGTCCGGGTGGCCGAGGCCCTGGAAATTCTGGCCCAGGAAGAGGCCCAGTCACTGGTGGACATGGAAAAGGTAGTCAAGGAATCCATTGAAAAGGTGGAACAATCCGGCATTATCTTTTTGGATGAAATTGACAAGGTCACCGGCAAGGAAGGCGGCCAGGGGCCGGACGTGTCCCGCGAAGGCGTGCAGCGCGATCTTTTGCCCATTGTCGAGGGCAGCACCGTGACCACCAAGCACGGGGCGGTCAAAACCGATCATGTCTTGTTTATTGCCTCCGGCGCCTTTCACACCAGCAAGCCGTCGGATTTGATCCCCGAGCTCCAGGGCCGGTTTCCGATCCGCGTGGAGCTTGATTCTCTCGGCAAAAACGATTTCGTCCGTATACTGACCGAGCCGAAAAACGCACTGCTGCTGCAATACATCGCCCTGCTCCGCACCGAAGGCATTGACGTGTCCTTTGAAGACGAGGCCGTGGCGGAAATCGCCCGCATGGCCGAAGCCGTCAACAACCAGACGGAAAACATCGGCGCCCGGCGCCTGCATACGCTGTTGGAACACCTGCTCGAAGACATTTTGTTCGACGCCCCGGATGTGGCTGATAAAACCTTTGCGATCGACAAGGCCTTTGTGGATGACAAGCTAAAGGATGTCACCGAGGATGAGGATCTGAGCCGGTTTATACTATGACACCCAACGTCGCCGACATATTAGTCGAAGCGCTGCCGTATATCCGGTTTTTTTCCGGCACCACCGTGGTGGTGAAATACGGCGGCAACGCCATGGTCGATGAGCAGCTAAAAATCGACTTTGCCCGCGATATTACCCTGATGAAATTCATCGGTCTGCATCCGGTTGTGGTCCACGGCGGCGGGCCGCAGATCAACACGGTTTTGGAGCGAATGGGCATCAGCCCGAAATTCGTCCGGGGGATGCGCTTTACGGACGAGGAAACCATGGACGTAGTGGAAATGGTGCTCGGCGGCAATGTCAACAAGTCCATTGTTTCCCAGATCAGCCAGCAGGGCGGCAAATCCGTGGGCCTTACCGGAAAGGACGGCAGCCTGCTGCAGGCCGACAAGCTCCAGATCACCCACCAGCCCGATGAAAACAAGCCGCCGGAAATCATCGACCCGGGCCTGGTCGGCACGGTCACCCGGGTCAATACGGACTTGATTGAAAGCCTGACCGGACAGGGTTTTATCCCGGTGATCGCCCCGGTGGGCGTGGGCCGTGAAGGCGAAACCTTTAACATCAACGCCGATTTGGTGGCGTCGAAAATCGCGGGCGCGTTGTCCTCCGGGCGGTTGATCTACTTAACCGATGTGGACGGCATCCTGGACACCCAGGGCGAACTGATTTCTTCCATTGACGCGGAAACCGTGAAGAAAATGATTGCCGATGCGTCCATTTCCGGCGGCATGATCCCCAAGATCGAATATGCCCTGGACGCACTGGCCAACGGCGTGGAAAAGGTCCAAATCATCAACGGCACCCGGCGGCATGCGCTGATTCTGGAACTGTTTACGGACCTGGGGATCGGCACCCAGGTCACATCCTGAGGGGGAGGGATTTCTAATAATAAGCACTTTTGTGGGGCTGAAAGCAAATATCACCACAGAGGGCATAGCGAGCACGGAGATAAATGACTAAGATGCATAACGTTTCCTCTGTGCACTCTGTGGTTAAAAAAAATTAATAAATAATTTTGGTTATCCGGAAAATTCCAGATCCAAAAAAAGACATCGCATCGTCTGTCATGCCCGCGAAGGCGGGCATCCGTGCGCCTGAGAGCA
>JBNJEA010000120.1:0-9099 GCA_051745395.1 Thermodesulfobacteriota bacterium
AGGGAGAATCCGGGTTGCGGCGCTTGTCGGTCAGCCACAGGCCGCGGTCGATGCGCGACAGGTAGCGCATGTAGCCGATGCCCTTGTTGGGATCGAAGTAGTAGCACCAACCCCGGACATGGCCGTTGACCTCGCCCCAGCGGTTGTTGGGGTTGGTAAAGGGCAGCAGGTTGGGGATCTGGTAGCCGGACATGAACATGTCGGCTTCCTGTTTCAGGGAAGCGGCCACATTGTCGAAGGCCACGACTTCCACCCGGCATCCCTTGTTTTGAAGGGCGCGTACCACCTGGACGAAATCGCCGTCGCCCGTGACCAGCAAAATCCGGTCCAGATTTTCGGATTGCAGCAGCACGTCAACGGCCAGGTCCAGATCGGAGTTGGCCTTGGGCACCCGGTTGCCCATGTCATCGATAAACCATTTCACATCCTTGATGATGACTTTGTAGCCGAAATCGCGGAGCGCGGAATGAAACCCCTGGGTTTTGCGCCGATATTCCGGGTCGGTTTCGGCGCGGCCCCGATCATAGGTGACATAGGTGTTCAACCGCATCAATTCCCCGTCATCCCGGCAGGCAAATTCCCGGAGGATGTCGTATTGCATGCGGTGGCCGCCGTTTCGGTATATGTTGGCGGAATCCACGTAAACGCCGACTTTGGCAATGGAGGAAATGGGCATCGATTCGTCTTTTGTTTTGGGTGGCCCGGATCAGGCGGATTGAAAGTGTTCGGGATTATAAAAAATTATTTTGCTTTTGTCAAAAAGCACGACAACGGGGAAGAAAAAAAAGGTATGGCGGGGGCTGAAATCAAAATCCCGGAGGGCTTCCGATTTTTAAACCTGGTATAATTTTTTTTAAAATCTGAAACGCTTTATTTAGAAAAAAACAGCGTCAGTAGGGCGTTTCGGCTGCGTCGCGCAGCGGCCGGTATTCCCACGTGTTTGTCATGGGATTCAAATAAAGCTGCGCATCCGGGGCGACCCTTTCCCATCCCTTGGTATAGGGATTGTACTTGAGTATGTAGTCGGGGGGAACGAGTTGCCATAAATCTTCAAACTGGTTGTGCTGAAGCGTGGATTGATCCGGTGCATACACAATGACTTTTTCCATCGGGTTGTATTGCAGTCGGGCACCGGCTTCCGGGGTCTCCCAGGTATCGGAGTAGGGGTTAAACATCGGGCCTGCCAGGCTCAAACCCGGGATAAGCCAGGCCCAGACCAGCAATATGGCAATTTGTTTTTTCATCTTCCGCTCCTGTTAGAAAATTTTATATACTGATAAGGATAAACACGGCCGACCGGATTGCAATTTGCATTGCTTTCCGCTCCGCCTTTTGCCCCAGAACGCCAACCCGTAAGGCCTGTGTCACCTTTTTTGAACGGCCCCGGCTTATTTTCCGGGTCGCTTGAATTGCGTTTTGTTGTGCAATGGGCCGTTGATTTTGTTTCCAAAATTGAAATCAACGGTTATATTGTCATTATAGCAGTGAATGCGGACACGTCCATCCATTCCAAACCAAGCAGGAGATTTGCAGAAGCAAAGAGGGGGGCATATGAACGCGTGCAAGGGTTTTGTCATGGCGGGATTGATCTCGGCGATCGGGGCTTGGGCCATGATTTGCATCCCGGCAAATTCGGCCTTCGCTCAGGAGAAAAAAAAAGAATGGACGTTTGCAGCCGCCCCTTATGTCTGGATGGCCGGAATTGACGGAGAGGCCGATATCGGGGGCGATGCAACCGATATTGAGGTGGCCTTCGATGATATATGGGAAGCTGATTTCCCGGTGGGAACATTGGTACAAATGGAAGCCCGTAAAGGCACCGTCGGTTTCTTTGTCCAGCCCAATTTCCTGACATTAACCGATCAAAAAACCCTGGCGGCCCAAAACGGGGAAATCGAAACCGAGTTTGCAATGGTGGAGTTCGGTGGTATGTACCGACTCGCCGAAAGCAAGGGCGAACTGCCCATGACCTTTGATTTCCTCATCGGCGGCCGGTACTGGGATATCAACAACGAAATCCAATTCAGCACACCAACAGGCGCTGCCGCCGATAACCGGCGCTTTGACGAAGAGCTCATTGACCCGATTGTCGGCCTGCGGCTGCATGCCTATGTTTCCAAACGGTTTTATGTACGGATTCGCGGCGACGTCGGCGGATTCGACATCGGCAGCAGTTCGTCGAAAATCAGCCGGCAGGCCCAGGGGATCGTCGCCTTCGACGCAAGCGATCGGGTCAAGCTTTACGCCGGTTACCGCCTGTTAGACATCGATACCGATGCCGATCGCCTGGCTTTGAAAATGCAGTTTTACGGGCCGATTGTCGGCGTCGGCTTTCATTTCTAACTCGATAGTCCAACTCGACAGTCCAAAGTTCTGTCATTCCTGCGAAGGCAGGAATCTATAACTAACCCCGCCCCCAACTTTTTCTTCTGCCGGGGAATAGCCCTTTTTATCGGGCATCTTCCGGGTCGATCCACATATCGGCTTCGTTTCCGCAGTGACTGCACACCGCATGCCCCTTGACTTTTTCCTTGCCCCCGGATTGCGGGTCTTTTGATTTTGGTTCCGGCGATGCCGCATCGGTTTCCACCGGCTCGAGTTGGCAGGTAACGATCATTTCCGCTTCGTTGCCGCACTTTTCGCAATGACAGACCTGTTTGAGCGTTTTTTCCGCCATTTGTTCCTCCGCATGTTTTTTCCCGCAGCGCCGTGAATGCGCTGCGGGCTCGTAATGGGCAATCTCTGCCGGCCTTCGGCAAAATGCTGCCGGACACCGGAAAAGACGCTTCGCCTTCCAATTCCAAATATAAATCCAAATGGACTCCATGCCAAATTTTTCGTCGATTCGGCTTCTGCCTTACACGCCATGTACAAAGCCTGTGCACATAATGCCTTCCGCAACCGGTAAAAAGGAAAAAACAAAACGGCCGCGTCCGCATGCTGCTGCACAAGGTTATGCGGCCATTTCCGCCGCCAAGGCGGTGCTGGAATCCGTATCGCGCGCCATGGCCGTGGAGTTTGCCCCGTTTGGGCTCCGCTCCAACGTAATCCAGGCGGGCATTACCGAGACCCCTGCCTTGCAGGCAATTCCGGGAAGCGAGCGTATCCGCGCACAGGCCGGCCTGCGCAACCCCTTCGGCCGGCTGACCACGCCGGCGGACGTGGCAGACGTGATCTTTCTGCTTTGTCTCGATGAAGCGGCCTGGATCAACGGGGCCCTGATCTGTGCCGACGGCGGCGAACGGATCGGTTAAGTCCGAATTTTGATTTGAAAAAACAGGAGACGCACAATGGAGCAGCAACAAATTTTCGACAAGGTGCTTACCATCATTACCCCCTATGTCCGGGATACGGACAACCTGGAAAACGTGACGATCAACACGGCGATTCTCGATGATCTCCATGTCAATTCGGCCCGGCTCGTCGATATTATCATAGAGTTCGAAGACGCGTTTGACATTGAAATCGACGACGATGATGCCGATCAGATCCGCACCGTCGGCGATGCGGTCAGTTATATCAGCAGCCGGGTTTCCTCCGGTCAATCCGCGGCGTCTTCAGTGGACGGGGCACTGTAATGATAAACGATGCGCCTTGCCTGCGGCGCCAGTATCGGTTGGGGCGGCTGGCGGTCTTTGCCGCCGCCCCCCTGATTTTTCTGGCCGTTAAGCTGGCCGGCTACCGGGTCCGGGAGCTGGTCCGCATCCGCAGGGAAATCAAACAGATGATGCAGCGGCACAGCGGGCCCTGGCTGATCTGGTCCAATCACCTCACCATGATCGATTCGGTGATTCTGGCATACGCCATGTTTCCCGTTTACCGGTATATGTTTCAATACCGGCTGCTGCCGTGGAACGTGCCGGAGGATACGAACTTCAACCGCAATCCCCTGGTGGCCTTGCTTTGTTATCTGCTCAAATGCATCCCCGTCCGGCGCGGCGGAGACCGAAAATCCGTCCGGCAGTCCATGGAAAAAGTCGCCCATTTACTGGCCTCGGGCCAGAGCCTGATGATTTTTCCCGAAGGGACCCGGGCGCGCACCGGTCGGATCAGCAGCGAAAACGGCACCTACCATGTCGGTCGCCTGTTTCGCCAGGTGCCCGGCATCCGGGTGATGTGTGTTTACCTGCGCGGCGACCGCCAGGACAGCTACAGCAATTTTCCGAAATTCGGGGAAAACTTTACCATGGCCGTAAGCCAATGCATCCCGCATACCCGGTCTGTGGGCCTGCGCGCCAACCGGGAGTGCGCCCGGCAGATAATCGATCACCTTTTGACAATGGAAAGTGCCTATTTTGATTCCTGTGGGCAACGACGTCGTGGATCTGTGCCATCGGGGGACAAGCGGCAGGGGCGGCAACACCCGGTTTATCTGCCGGGTGTTGCGCCCGGAAGAGCAGGAAAGGGTTTTTGAAACATCCCGTCCGGATTTTTGGTTATGGGCTTTCCGGGCGGCAAAGGAGACCGCATTCAAGGCGGTCAGCAAGGTCTTTGCACAGGCAACGGGTGTGGCCAAAAGATACAGCGTTTCCTGGAGTTTGCAGACACCGGCCGGATTCAACGACGGGCTGTCGGCCATTTGTCATGGCGAGGTCCGCACGCCGTACGGCATCGTTTATGTCCGCCTGTTCGGTACATGGCCTGTGCCTTTACCGCTGGTCCATAACCGCCTTTACCGCAAGTGCCAGGGTCTGCTCGTCAAAGGGCTTTTCAATGTATTTTGCAATACCGATGCTTTCGGCCGAGTGTTCCGAAATTTTTTCACTGTAGCCGCTGCACAGGATGATTTTTATGTCGGGCCGGATTTTCATGATTTTTCGGGCAAGTCTGTCGCCGGTCATATTCGGCATGCTCATGTCCGTGATGAGCAGATCATAATCGCCGGGGGCCTGCCCGACCAGATCCAGCGCCTCCAGGGGATCGCTGGTGCCTTGAACCGAGTAGCCCAGCCGCCTGAGCCGGCTCTGGTTTAATTTTACAATCTGGATTTCGTCGTCGACAAACAGGATGCGGTGGGAGCCCGTCGGCAAATCGCGGTCGGTCTTTGGCGCCGTATCTTCTGCCCTGGATTCGGTAATCGGCAGAAAGACCTCTAAAACGGTCCCCTCCCCGATCCGGCTCGACACCCGGATATCTCCGCCGTGGCTTGCGATGATGCCCTGCACCACGGAAAGGCCCAGGCCCGAGCCCTTGTCCACGGGTTTTGTCGTAAAATAGGGATCAAAGATCCGTTCCAGGTTTTCCGGGGCAATGCCGGGGCCCGTGTCGCTGACGGTCAACTTGACATGTTCTCCCGGCATCAGGTTCACATGCGCCGGGATATCGTTTTTGTGCAGCAAAACATTTTCGACTCTGACCGAAACGACACCCCCGTCTTCCGCCATTGCACTGGTGGCATTGGAACACAGGTTGAGCAATACCTGGTGGATCTGGGTGCCGTCTGCCAGGATTCGGTGCAGGTCATCGGATATATGCTCATTGAATTCAATGGATGCGGGCGTGGTGGAGCGGAGCAGTTTCAGGGTTTCCTTGACAATCGGGGCAATATCGAGGGGTTTTTGTTCCTCGACGCCTTTGCGGCTGAAAGCCAGCAGTTGTCGGACCACGTCCCTGGCCCGCAGGCCTGCTGTTTCAATTTCCTCCAAAGCCTTGTAGGCCGGTTGCCAGTCCTGAATTTCGTTTTTGGCCAGTTCGGTGTAGCCGATGATGATGGTTAAAATGTTGTTGAAATCATGAGCGATGCCGCCGGTAAGGGTGCCGATGGCCTCCATTTTCTGGGATTGCCGGAGCTGGGCCTGGAGTTTTTCTGTCTCCTGCTCGGCTTTTTTCCGCTCGGTGATATCGGTATGCGCCCCGGCCATTCGCTGGGGTTTGCCCGTCTCGTCGCGGCGGCAGGTCCCCCGGCCGAGTATCCAGCGATAGGTGCCGTCTTTGTGCTGTAACCGGTATTCGATTTCAAAATGGGAAGCGTCGGATTCGAAAAACATGTTGTTGGTTTGAATGGCCTTGTCGAAATCATCCGGATGGATTCGGCTTAGCCATTCCGAAAGGCGGTTTTCGATCTCGTGGTCGGCATAACCGAGGATTTCTTTCCAGCGTTTGGAGAAAAAGACTTCGTCGGTTGTGCGGTCCCAGTCCCAGATGCCGTCGTTGGTTCCCAAAAGGGCCAGTTCAAAACGCTCCTGGTTTTTCCGCAGCGCCTGCCGGGCTTGATCGGCCTCCCGGGCCTTGTTTTCTGCTTCCCGCATCCGGGCCTTGAGTTCGACCACCATTTGCGAGATGGCATTTTCCAGTTGTCGCATTTCGCCCGTGGACTGTCCCCGGATCGGGGCGTCGAGTTCGCCGCCGGAAACCCGGGTGGCAAAATCGACCAAGGCGTTTATGGGGCCGGTAATGGTGCGCATCAATAAAAACGTCACCAGCATGGCCGCAATGAGAATAAAGGCGGTCACCAGGAGAATGGCCATTTTCAGCTGGTGCATGTGCGCATATACATCATCTACGTAAATTCCCGTGCCGATGATCCAGTCCCACGGTTTAAAAAGCCTGACGTAGGATTCCTTGGGATAGGATTTTTCCGTCAACCCGTCTTCCGTCGGCCGGGGCCACTCGTATTTGACAAAGCCGTGACCCTCTTTTTGCACCACTTTTGCAATGGCCTGGAAAAGATTTTTGTCTTTCCCGGCAAATGTCTCCTTCTTCCCATTTATCCCGTATTGTATCTCGGAGGCCGTATTGTACGCGGGATCATCCAAAGGCTCTCCTTCGGTTTCCGGAATTGCCGGATGCAGAATGAGCTTTGGATAGGGGCGGGTGGTATCGTTTATCCAGAAATATCCATGTCCTTTGAAACGCATGATCCGGATTCGCTCCAGTGCTTTTTGTTTGGCGCGCGCCGGAGAGATCTCGCCTTGTTTTGCCTGTCTCTGGTAGTCGCCGATCATGGCATGTACGGAATCCACGAGGCTTTTGGCCGCCATTTTTTTGGAATCAAACAGTTCCTGCTCGACAAAGGGGAAAAAGAAAAAATACAGGGCGGACATGAACAGGAAAATGATGCCCAGCGCAATGGCAAGGATCCGGGTGGAGGTTTGTTCAAGGATGGATTTGATTTTCTGCATACCGCCTTCCGGTTGATGTGTTTTTTAACGCATTTTTACAACATTTTAAACTTATTGTAAATTTTTAACTGTGCAGGTTTTTTTTAAACAAACCGGCAAAACATCCGTCAAAAATATTCTTTTACAAAATCTGCAACGCTATATTTGACTTGACGCGTCATGCGATTGTATATAAGCCTGACGCGTACAGCAAATCCTGGCGAGCAGCGTGGGCCCATTTCATGGCGCTGCGGCAAAGGAAAAGACAGTGGGAAAGGGGCAATGTCGAATAAAGCACAATACATGATTTCAGAACTGGCCGAGGAGTTTCAAGTCACCACCCGGACCATCCGGTATTATGAAAAACGCGGTCTTCTGTCGCCGTCGCGCAGCAATGGCAATTACCGGCTGTTTACGAAAAAGGACCGGACGCGGCTTAAGCTGATACTGCGCGGCAAGCGTTTCGGCTATTCCCTGGAAGAGATCGGGGAAATGATCGGGCATTGGGACACCGAGCCGGAAGAAGTTGAGCAGATCAGAAAAAGTCTCGGCTACGGCGACCGGAAACTCGATGAAATCCGCAATAAAATCGAAGAACTCCGGCAACTCGAAAGCGAACTGCTGACAGTCCGCCAGCGCCTTTTGTCCCGCCTGCAACAGTTGTCCCGCAAATAACCATCACCGCCCCCTATGGGTCTGAAACCGATGATGCCGACTGATTTTTGCCGTCATCTGCTGCAATCTTTCCACGTTTGACAAAACATTTCACCGGCGGCCCCTTTTTTTCTTTTTCTGCCAGATCCGCACCAAAGCCTGAAAGCACTTTTTCATTAAAAAAATACTTTCAACATATGTTGAAAAGCATCATTTTATTGAAACTCAAATGGGTGTTTCAGATTTTTAAATTAATTGGTATAACTTTTTACAAAATAATGTTTATGGGTTTTCGCAAAACCACAACTGGAATGTTCCGGAAAAAGGGCAATAAAATCAAAATGAAAAAACGCGGCCGTATCATCCCCTTTTTTTTCTTTGCCGTGCTGGTGGCGATATTTGTTTCACTGACCTTTCCCGCATTTTTTCAGGTTCTTTACGAATGGCATCGTTTTCAACAGGAATCGGAAACCTTCCGGCAGCAGGTTATCGATTCGCGCAAAAACCGCCTTCGCCAGGCAGTCACCGAAGCCGTCGATATTATCGGGTTTCGCAAAGACCGGATTAAAAAACGGCTCATGGCCGACATCAAGTCCCGCGTCTACACGGCGCACGCGATTGCCGAAAACATTTACGAGCAAAATCGGCACCGGCCGTCCGCGGAAATTGGGGAACTTGTCAAAAATGCACTGCGGCCGATCCGGTTCAATGACGGCAAGGGGTATTATTTCGCCGTTTCCATGGACGGGGTGGAAAAACTCTACCCCGTACACCCGGAAATGGAGGGCAAAAACCTTATCAATCTCAAAGACCTGAAGGGCAACCTGGTGATTCAGGATGAAATTGAAGTCGTCCGCCAATCCGGTGAGGGCTATGTCACAGACTACTGGCCCAAGCCCGGGGGAAAGGCCCTTGACACCGGGTATCCGAAAATCTCCTTTGTTAAACATTTCAAGCCGCTGGACTGGTATATCGGCACCGGGCTGTATCTCGATGACGTCAAATCCGAAATCCAGGCGGAAACCATTGAACGGTTGCGCCAGAAACAGCTTCCGGAAAACGTGTTTTTATTTGCATTCAAGGATAATGGGGTGCCGTTGTGGGGCCAGGATTTCCTGCCGGGGGAAAAAAACGCTTCGCCGCCGCAGGCGGGCAATTCGACCCGCGGTTATTTTGCGCAGTTGGAGCGTGCGGCGCAATCGACCGGCGGATTCGTCCGTTGCCGCCGGCCTGAAAAATCGGGGACACCGGCGGGGCAGCGGATTGATTATGTCCGTCGGATTCCGGATTGGCAGTGGGTTGTCGGGGCAGGGATGTATCTCGATGACGTGGATGCCGCCATTGC
>JBNJEA010000024.1:0-28852 GCA_051745395.1 Thermodesulfobacteriota bacterium
CCAGCCCTGGGTTGATGCCGGAGCCGAACTCGATGAAGCAAACAACACCCTGACCCGTTCCGGACTTTCCGGTACGGAGTTTGTTCTGGGTGCAGACGTGGAGCCGAGAAATGCCATCGATTTTGACGGGGAAGATGATACTGTAGCGACTGCTGTTAATATCGGAGACGCCGATCAATCCATTACCATAGAGGGATGGGCCAAATTGCCTTCCGGCCAGGCAGTTGGTGATAATTATTTTGTTTTCAGCAATTATAACGATGGCAGCGGGGGCGATCTCCATGATGGTCTTTTTGCGATCGGCACAGATGACGGTGATGGCATGTTTTTCTGGGTCCGAGATACGACCAGAGATTTTTCGGTCCAGACGTCAAAGTATGAACCGGCTTTTAATAACCAATGGAATCACTATGCGGGTGTAAGGGATGCAGACGCGGATGAAGTTCGATTTTATATCAATGGTGTTTTGAGAGAAACGGTGGCTTTTTCAGGAACGCATCAGATAAGAGATGATGATTCTTATTTCGGCATGATGCGGCATTTTAGCGAGAGATATTTGGCTGGGGAATTGGATGAAGTCAGGCTCTGGAGTGTGGCTCGCACCCAACAGCAAATAAGAAATAAAATGTGTCAAAAACTTTCCGGTACTGAAACCGGGTTGGTCGGGTACTGGCGTTTTGATCGGGAGACCGGTGATACAACCTGTCCCGATTATTCCAGCAATGCCAACGCTGCGACGATGTATAATTTCGGAACAAGCGCCGGTGATATTCAAAATGCCAGGGTCTGCTCCGCCGCCCCCATTGGAGATGCCAGCGGATGGGATTATCATGAAGGAGGCACTGACACGGTGTCAACCCAACTGGGCCATCCCCGGGGCGATTACATGTTTGCCACACAGCAAAGCGGCACATGGGACAATACCTTTTCCGGCATCCACGTCTACCGCCTCGATGAAGCCCCGGCCTATCCGCCGGATCTGGCCACCGGAACCTACCGGACGCCCAACGGGCTGACCCCGCCCTATCCACCGAACGCGGATTCCAAATGGTCATCCGTGGATTATTACCGCTACTGGGGGGTTTTTCTCACGGACTGGGAGGCGACGTCGCCGGACTACACTGTGGAGTATCATTACGCGGGCAATCCCATGGTACCGGATGCGGAATCCGAGCAATCCAGCCTCGGGCTGGCCCGGCGCGATCAATACTGCGACCGGACGTGGGCGGATTCCGAAGCCGATCTGGACACGGGGGCAAACACGCTTACCAAAACCGGTGAAACCGGCACCGAGTATATCCTCGGCGGCACCGATGCTCCGCTGTATACCGACCTGGTGCGTTTTTCGGCCACACCGTGTGAAAGCGGCAACTGCATCCGGATCCGATGGGAAACGGCCACGGAGATCGATATGGTCGGCTTCCGGCTGTTGCGAAGCGATGGCTCCGATGGAAAATACGTTCCCATCCCCGACAGTTTTACGGCCGCAGCCGCTGTCACGGAGACCGGCGGCGCCGTCTACGAGTACCTCGATTACGGTGTTGACGCCGAAGCCGCCGGAAAAACCGATTACATTCTCGAAGCCGAGGATATCTATCCGTCCACGGAAAATCAACGATTCGGCCCCATCTCGGTTGCCGGCAAATCCTTGGACCTTTCGGACAACGGCAACGGCGCAGATCATTCAACATCTTCGGGCTTTTCGGAAGATGATGACACCTGCTTTATCCGATCGATTGCGGCAAAGAGCCTCTTTTAGCTCAATCCGGGCTTTCGCCTCCTCGTCCAATGCCGGCCGGCCCGGCATTTTTACAGCCCGCCCCTATTTTTTTATTTGTACCGGCAGAGGGGCTTTGCTATAGTTTTGCGCTTGGTAGCGGCCCTTTTAAACGACAAAGGGTGTCCTGCAATGGGTTGGCGGGCGTTTTCGGAGGCGCGGACTTGCTCTCAAAAGTGTTTACCGGTGCTGTGATCGGAGTCGATGGCTGGCTCATGGAAGTCGAGGTAGATATTTCCCACGGTCTGCCGGCGTTTTCCACCGTGGGCCTGCCCGAAGCCAGCGTCCGGGAGAGCAAGGAACGGGTCAAATCCGCCATTGTCAATTGCGGCTACCATTTCCCCGCCGACCGGGTCACGGTCAACCTGGCGCCGGCCCACATCAAAAAAGAGGGCACGGGCTTTGACCTGCCCATTGCCGTCGGCATCCTGGCGGCCATGGAAATATTGCCGGCAGGGCAGCTCAATGATTTTGTCCTGCTGGGCGAGCTGGCCTTGGATGGCCGGGTCAAGCCGGTCAACGGTTCGCTTCCCATGGCCATCGCCGCCAAGGCCGCCGGATATTCCGGCATCCTGCTCCCCCATGAAAACCGGCGGGAAGCCGCGGTCGTCGGCGGCCTGGCCGTCTATCCCGTGGGCAGCCTGGTCGATGCCGTGGCCTTTTTGCGAAACGAGCTTTGCCTTGAACCCGAGCAGGTTGACCCGGCCGCCGAATTTGATCCCCGGATGGCGCCGGAAGCCGATTTTTCTGAAGTCGCCGGCCAGGCCCATGTCAAGCGGGCCTTGGAAATTGCAGCCGCTGGTGCGCATAATGTGCTGATGCTCGGTCCGCCGGGGGCGGGCAAGACCATGCTCGCCCGGCGGTTTGCCGGCATTATCCCGCCGCTTTCCTTTGAAGAGGCCATTGATACCACCAAAGTATACAGCGTTTCCGGCATGCTCGGCAAAAACGAGGCCCTGATCCGCTGGCGGCCGTTTCGGGCGCCCCATCATACCATATCGGATGCGGGGTTGATCGGCGGCGGCAATGCCCCCCGCCCCGGCGAGGTCAGCCTGGCCCACAACGGGGTGTTGTTTCTGGATGAATTGCCGGAATTTAAAAAAAGCGTGCTGGAGGTGCTTCGCCAGCCCCTGGAAGACCGGGAGGTCACCATTTCCCGGGCATCGACGAGCGTGACGTTTCCGTCGGATTTTATACTGGTCGCCGCCTTAAACCCCTGCCCCTGCGGCTATTATTCCGATCCGAACCATGAGTGCCGCTGCACCGCCATACAGATTCAGCGATACCGAAACCGCCTGTCCGGGCCGTTGCTCGACCGCATCGACCTGCACGTGGAAGTCCCGGCTGTGGGCTACCAGGACCTGGCAAACGCGCCGCCGGCCGAATCATCGGATGCCATCCGGCAGCGGGTTTGTGAAGCCCGGGTTGTTCAGGCGGATCGATTAAAAAATTCGGGTATTTATGGAAACGCCGGAATGAGGAGCCGCCACATTCGCGATTTTTGCCGTATCGACGAGGCATCGGCCAAAATCCTGGAAAACGCCCTGGACAAGCTGGGCCTTTCCGCCCGGGCCTACCACCGGATTTTAAAGATCTCCCGGACCATTGCGGATTTGGGCGGTTGTGCCGATATCGCCTCCGATCATGTCCTGGAAGCCATCCAGTACCGAAGCCTGGATCGATGGGGGTAGCATAAAATGAACCCGTATGACGTCTGGGCCGAAATTGATTTAGGGGCCATTTCAGACAATATAAAAGGACTGCGCCGCCTGCTGTCGGAAAAAACGCGACTGATGGCGGTGGTCAAGGCCGATGCCTACGGCCACGGGGCGGTCGAGGTGGCAGCGGCCGCAGTCGCGGCCGGCGCTTCGGTTCTCGGCGTGGCCCGGCTGGGCGAAGCCGCGGAGCTCCGCCATGCCGGCATTGATGCACCGGTGTTGATTTTCGGGCACACGTCACCGGCGGCGGCCCAAAAACTGGTCGAATACGATCTGATACAGACGGTTTGTTCCTACGCTGCGGCGGAGGCGTTGTCGGCCCGGGCCGAGGCCATGGGCCGGCGCATCAGGGTCCACGTCAATGTCGACACCGGCATGGGGCGCCTGGGTTTTATGGCTGCGCCAAGCGATTTCCAGGGTGCTGGCGAGATCGGCGACGGCGATCCCGTCGAAGAAATCAAGGCCGTCTGTCGATTGAAGGGGCTGGTGGCCGAAGGCATCTACACCCATTTTGCCACCGCAGACGATGCGGACAAAACCGGGGCCCGGCAGCAGTTTGACCGGTTTTCCAAAATGCTTTCCCGGCTGGCCGACGCCGGTGTCGAATTTGCCGTCCGCCATGCCGCCAACAGTGCCGCCATTATTGATATGCCCGAGACCCACCTGGACATGGTCCGGGCCGGGATCAGCATCTACGGCCACTATCCGTCCCGCCGGGTTGCTTGTCATCGCGTCGGACTGACCCCGGCCATGACCGTAAAATCCCGCATTGTTTTTTTGAAAAAGGTGGGGCCGGGCTTTAAGGTCAGCTACGGCTGGACGGCGGAAACCGAAAAGGCGACCACCATTGCCACGGTTGCCGTGGGATATGCCGACGGATTTACCCGGCTGCTGTCTGCGGCGGGGCAGATGACCGTCGGCGGACAGGTCGTACCGGTGCTGGGCCGGATCTGCATGGACAATACCATGGTGGATGTCGGGCGGGTCCCCGATGTTCGGGTGGGGGATTCGGCCACCCTTTTCGGAAACCCGAATGAGGGGGCCATCCCCGTAGAGGATTTGGCCGATGCCCTCGGCACGATCCATTACGAAATTTTGACCATGGTTTCCGGCCGGGCGCAACGGATATACCGGCGATAAAGGCGGGCGAAAGCAGCTCAATATATTGTGGTGCGTTTTTTTGAAAATCAAGATATGGAAACGGAAGGATCGGCGTAACCGATTGGATTTTTGCAGGAATTAGCGGATCGAAATCTCTTGACAATAGAAAACACTGGTGCTAAATAAACTACTTTGCGGAATTTTTGGCATATCTTTTTGATATTTAAATAAATTCAATTTGCTGCAGGCTGGTACCCGGCCGATAAGCCGCCAGATTTACGAAAGATATTGGAACAATGGGACGGATATGATGAGGAAAATAAATTGTTTCAACGAAGGTGAGAAAGGAGGTGCTCACGTTTTTTAACGTCAGTATTTGGATTAATGTTAACTAGTGGAACCCTTTGGACTTTCACTAAAACTGGAAAATCAGGAGGTAAATAATGCCAAGTTTTGTAATCACTGAAAAATGCGACGGCTGCAAGGGCGGGGACAAGACGGCCTGCATGTACATTTGTCCCAACGACTTGATGGTTTTGGATCCCAACTCCATGAAGGCCTACAACCAGGAACCGGATCAGTGCTGGGAATGCTTTTCCTGTGTGAAAATCTGCCCGACCCAGGCCATCGAAGTCCGCGGTTATGCCGACTTTGTGCCCCTGGGAAGCAGCATCTACCCGATGATGGGAACCGAAGATGTCATGTGGACCTGCAAGTTCCGCAACGGCATGGTCAAACGGTTCAAGTTCCCCATTCGGACCACTCCCGAAGGCGAAGCCAACGCATATGCCGACCTGAAGGGCAAAGATCTCGAAAGCGAACTGCTTGCAACCGAGGAAGCCGACGGCTACCAGATCCCGAAACCGCAGGCAACCGTTTAAGTTCGCCATTGCCCGAACTACGAAGACCCAACAATTATTAATGTTTCGACGTTAAGGAGGAGATGTTATGGCATTACCGAATAAACCCGTTGGCGAACTTAAAGCCGTAAGGGACCCCGAAGTGGAAGAGCGGGAAGTGGATATCCTGATCGTAGGCGGCGGTATGGCGGCCTGCGGTTCCGCTTTTGAAGTTCACAAATGGCTGGGCGACGACCAGAGCGTGCTGCTGGTCGACAAGGCCGCCATGGACCGCAGTGGTGCTGTGGCCCAGGGCCTGTCCGCCATTAACACCTATATCGGCGACAACACCCCCGATGACTACGTCCGCATGGTCCGAAACGACCTGATGGGCATTGTCCGTGAAGACCTGATTTTCGACCTGGGCTGCCACGTGGACGATTCCGTTCACCTGTTCGAAGAATGGGGCCTGCCGGTCTGGAAAAAAACCCAGGAAGGCAAAAACCTGGACGGCAAAAAAGGCCTGAAATTGGGCACCCTGAAAGAAGGCGCCCAGCCGGTCCGTACGGGCAAATGGCAGATCATGATCAACGGCGAGTCCTACAAGCGCATCGTCGCGGAAGCCGCCAAGAAAGCCATCGGCGAAGACAACATCCTGGAACGCGTTTTCATCGTTGAGCTGCTGCTCGACAAAAACAATGAAAACCAGATTTCCGGCGCCGTCGGTTTTTCCGTTCGCGAAAACAAGGTCTACATCATCAAGGCCAAAACGATGATGGTCGCCTGCGGCGGCGCGGTCAACATCTATCAGCCCCGCTCCGTCGGTGAGGGCAAAGGCCGTGCATGGTACCCGGTATGGAACTCCGGTTCTACTTACACCCTGTGCATGAAGGTCGGTGCCGAACTGTCCATGATGGAAAACCGGTTCACCCCGGCGCGCTTCAAAGACGGTTACGGCCCGGTCGGTGCCTGGTTCCTGCTGTTTAAAGCCAAGGCATTGAACGGTCTGGGCGAATCCTATGTCACCAGCGATGCGGCCAAGAAAGAGCTGGAATACTATGCCCCCTACGGCACCGCTGCCATTACCCCGACCTGCCTGCGCAACCACCTGATGCTGTTTGAAATGAAGGCAGGCCGCGGTCCGATCATCATGGACACGGTGACCGCGCTGGCCGAACTCGGCAAAACCATGGACAAGAAGGAACTCAAGCACCTCGAATCCGAAGCTTGGGAAGACTTTTTGGACATGACCTGCGGCCAGGCCAACCTGTGGTGCGCCACCGACACCGAGCCGGAAAAGAAGAACTCCGAGCTGATGCCGACCGAACCCTACCTGCTCGGCTCCCACTCCGGCTGCTGCGGTCTGTGGGTCTCCGGCCCGGACTATGACTGGGTCCCCGATGACTTCAAGATCAAGGCCGACAACGGCAAGGTCTACAACCGGATGACCACGGTCAACGGCCTGTTTACCTCCGGTGACGGCGTCGGCTGCTCCGGCCACAAGTTCTCCTCCGGCTCCCATGCCGAAGGCCGCATGGCCGCCAAGCAGATGGTTCGCTACGCCAAGGACCACGCGGACTTCAAACCGGAACTGCCGATCTCCAAGGAAGAGTGCGTGGATCTGGTCTACAAGCCGGTCCGGGTATTTCTGGACAACTGCGAATACACCACGGCCATCGACGTCAACCCGAACTACATCAAACCCGAAGGCATGATGTACCGGCTGATGAAGGCCACCCACGAATACGGCGCCGGCACGGCGACATTCTACGAAACCACCAACAAGAACCTGGAAATCGTCATGGATCTGCTGTCGGTCATGCGCGAAGACTCCGAAAAACTGGCAGCCGGCGACCTGCACGAACTGATGCGCGCCTGGGAAATCTACCATCGTATCTGGACGGTGGAATCCCACCTGCGGCACATCCAGTTCCGGAAAGAAACCCGTTATCCGGGCTTCTACTATCAGGCCGACTATCCGAACCAGGACGATGAAAACTGGTTCTGCTTCACCAACTCGAAGTTCGATCCCAAAAACCAGAGCTGGGATACGTTCACCAGAGAGTACAAACAGATCATTCCGACCGCCTAATGTCGCAATGACTGGCTTCTAGCATGACATACCTCCAGGTGCCGCCGGCACCTGGAGGTTTTTATTAACGTTTTGGCCTTTTGAAACTACGAAATACGCGAAATACTCGAAAAAGAAAATCACGCAAGGCGGTATTTCGCGTTTTTGGCGTATTTCGTAGTTTGAACAGGAGATTCTCAGCGGATTGGCAGGTCGTCAATACCAGTTCCCGCGGTGCATCAACAGCATCCCAATTCTTTCCTGAAAACTGAAATCGGTGACGAGATGTCATATAAAGGTTGATAAAATTGAACCTATAAGCACGGAGGGTAGCATGAGTGAAACAAAAAAAGCCCCGTTGAGCGGAAGCATAATGGTGGTCGGGGGCGGCATCAGCGGCCTGACCACGGCATTGGAAGCTGCCGAAGTGGGGTACGATGTCTTCATTGTGGAAAAAAACCCCTACCTGGGCGGACGGGTGTCACAGTTAAAACAGTATTTCCCCAAGCTCTGTCCCCCAACCTGCGGCCTTGAAATCAATTTCCGGAGAATCAAGGACAACCCGCGCATCAAGTTCTTCACCCTCGCCGATGTGGAAAAAGTCGAAGGGGAAGCCGGCAATTACAGCGTCAGCGTGAAGCTCAACCCGCGCTACGTCAACGACAACTGCACCTGCTGCGGCAAGTGCGCCGAGGCCTGCCAGGCCGAAATTCCCAACGATTTCAATTTCGGCATGGACAAGCACAAGGGGGCGTATCTGCCCCATGAGATGGCCTATCCGGCCAAGTACGTCATTTCGCCGCAGATCATCGGCACCGAAGACGCCAACCGGTGCAAGCAAGCTTGCCCCTATGATGCCGTCGACCTGGAAATGGAGGCCAGGACCATTGATTTAAACGTCGGTGCCATCGTCTGGGCCACCGGATGGGAGCCCTATGATCCGGCCAAGATCGAAAACCTGGGTTTCGGCCGCTACCCCAACATCATCTCCAACATGATGCTGGAGCGGCTGGCCGCCCCCAACGGGCCGACCGCCGGACAGATTCAGCGCCCCTCTGACGGCAAGGCCCCGGAAAGCGTCGCCTTCGTGCAGTGCGCGGGTTCGCGCGACGAAAACCATCTGCCGTATTGTTCCTATATCTGCTGCATGGCCTCATTGAAGCATGCCACTTACATCCGGGAGCAGTATCCGGACACGCAGGTCTATATCTTCTATATCGACATGCGGACCCCCGGATACCGGTACGAGCGGTTCTATGATGCGATCAAGCAGGACGAAAACGTCCATTTCATCAAGGGCAAGGTCGCTGAAGTCGATGAAGCGTCGGGCGACGGCATCACCGTTGTGGCCGAAGACGCGATTTCCGGCGAGAAAAAGCGACAAACCGTGGACATGGTTGTACTGGCCACCGGCATGCAACCTACCGCAGCCACTGCCAAGCCGGCCGCCGATCTGAAATTCACGGAGGACGGCTTTATCATCAATGACCTGGAAAAGGGCGGCATGTTTGCCACGGGCTGTGCCAACCGGCCCGCCGATGTCATGATGTCGAACCAGAGTGCAACCGGTATGGCCTTAAAGGCGATTCAAACCATGGTGAAGCGGTAGGAGGGATAAATCATGAGTAAAAAATACGGCGTTTATCTTTGTACAGGATGCGGCATCGGAGATGCCCTGGACATAGACGCGATAAAAGATGTGGTCGAAGAAGAGGCCCTGCCCTGCAAGACCCACGAGTTTCTCTGCAGCCAGGCGGGCGTTGACATGCTCAAACAAGAAATCGAAGCCGGTACCAACACGCTGGTCATCGGGGCGTGTTCCCGGCGGGTCAATTACAATACCTTCCAGTTCGACGGCTGCATTGTCGAACGGGTCAACCTGCGGGAAGGGGTCGTCTGGTCGCATCCGCGCACGGAATTTCCGGCCCTGACCGAAGAGGAAAAACAGGACGAGGAAAATTTCGACCGGGTCCAGATGATGGCCGAAGACTACATCCGCATGGGCATGGCCCGGGTGGAAAAGGTCAAGCTGCCCGAACCGTACCTGCTCGAGGAAATGAGCAAAAAGATCATGGTCATCGGCGGCGGCATGACCGGCATGACCGCGGCCCTCGATGCGGCGGCCTCCGGCTATGAGGTCACTATCGTGGAAAAGCAGGAAGCCCTCGGCGGTCATTCGGCCAAGTGGCGCAAGCAGCTGCCGGTCGCCCCGCCTTATGAGCAGCTGATTTCCCCCAAGGTGGCCGAAACCATCAAGGCCGTTGAAAACAACCCCCGGATCGACGTGCGCACGTCCACGGTGGTTGCCCGGATCGCGGGCGAGCCCGGCAACTTCACGGTTACCCTGAAAAATCCGGGGGAAAAGATCGAATTCGACGTGCCCTATCCGCTTCCCGAAGAAATGCGCTATGATGAAAACGGCAAGGAACTCGAAGCCGAAGCGCTGAATCAAAAATACATCGAATACAACGAAGGCCGCCGGGATATTTTGACCCTGGATCCCAACGGCGAAAAGTTCGGTGCGGTCATTTTGACCGCCGGCTGGCGCCCCTATGAGCCGAAAGCCGACGAATACCAGAACCTTGGCTGGGGCAAGACCCCGGACGTGGTCACCAATTACCAGTTCGAGGAACTCGCGGCCAAGGGCAAGGTAAAGCGCCCCTCCGACGGAAAGGAGGCCAGGAACGTGGTCTTTGTCCAGAGCCCGGGCAACGGCAGCGATGCCGATTTCCCCTTTACCGGCTCGGTGACCTCCATGGTGGCCCTAAAGCAGGCCAAGTATGTCCGCGAAGACTACGCAGACGGCAAGGCCTACATTTTCTACCAGCACATGCGCACCCCGGGCTTGTCTGAATATTTCTACAAATCGCTGCAGCAGGACCCGGGCATTTTCATGACCAAGGGCGAAGTCACCGGTGTCAATGAAAACGCGGGGTCGCTGGCCGTCGAGGCCGCCAGCACCCTGCTCGGCGACCAGATCCAGGTCAATGCCGACATGGTGGTCCTGGGCACCGGCATGGTACCGGCGACCTATGACGATCCCGTCGTCAACCTGGCCTATCGCCAGGGACCGGGTTTCCGGGACAACGAGATTTTCGACAAGTACGCGGATTCCAACTTTATCTGTTTTCCCTATGAAACCCAGCGGACCGGGATTTATGCCGCCGGCGCCGTCCGACGGGGCCTGACCATCGATGAGTCCACCGAAGATGCCAGCGGCGCGGCGCTGAAGGCCATCCAGTGTCTGGAGTCGGTCAATCGCGGCGTATCCGTCCATCCGCGCTCCGGCGACATGACGTTTCCGGACTTTTTCTTCCAGCGCTGCACCCAGTGCAAGCGCTGTACAGATGAATGCCCCTTCGGCGCCATCGACGACGACGAAAAGGGCACGCCGAAGCCCAACCCCGCCCGGTGCCGCCGCTGCGGGACCTGCATGGGGGCGTGTCCGGAGCGGATCATCAACTTTGCCGATTACAGCATCGACAGCATCGGCTCCCAGGTCAAATCCATCGAGGTGCCCTCGGAAGACGACTATGATGAACCGCCGCTGCGGATCCTCGGCCTGGTCTGTGAAAACGACGCCTACCCGGCCTTAGATATTGTCGGATTGCAGCAGAAAAAATCCTTTTCCGCCGATGTCCGCCTGATCCCGGTGCGGTGTCTTGGTTCGGTCAATGTGATCTGGATCAAGGACGCGCTTTCCCAGGGCTTAGACGGGGTTTTCCTGTTGGGCTGCAAACACGGCGACGACTACCAGTGCCACTTTGTCAAGGGCAGTGAGCTGGCCCAGATCCGGATGCAGAAGATCGGGGATGCGCTCTCCAGCCTGGCACTGGAAGAAGAACGGGTGGCCCAGTACGAAGTGGCCATTGACGACTATGACCGGATTCCCGGCATCATCAACGATTTCGTTGCCGAAATCGAGGGATTGGGACCGAACCCGTTTAAGGGCTTCTAATCGCGCAAAACCGAATCGGCGAAGCGCCCGGCTTCCGGGCGCTTCGCCTTTGCCTGCATGCGCGGCTGAATAGGGCTTAATCGATAGCAACCAGCCAATTGAGGAGGTTTAATCATGGCCGATAGATACCTGGTTCAACCAGATGTAGAATTCATAAAGGAGATTCGCGAGCTCGGTGGCGACTCGCTGAAAAAATGCTTTCAATGCGCAACCTGTTCGGTGGCCTGCCCCATCGCCCCGGACCGGAAACCCTTCCCCCGCAAGGAAATGATCGCCGCCTCCTGGGGGTTGAAGGACAAACTCATCGGCAATCCGGACATCTGGCTGTGCCACAACTGCGGCGACTGTTCCACCGAATGCCCCCGGGGTGCAAAGCCCGGAGACGTCATGGCGGCGGTACGCTCCTATGCCATAGCCGAATACGCGGTGCCCAAATCTTTGGGCAAGGCCATCAACGATCCCAAGAAACTGCCCGTGCTGGCCGCCGTGCCCGCTGTTGTGTTTCTCGTGATCGGCCTGGTGCTCAAGCTCTTCGGTGTCCACTGGCTCAATTTCTCCCCCGAGTTAAACGCCCACGGTGAAATCGCCCATGCCCAGTTCTTTCACACATGGCTGGTTGATTTGATCTTCATTCCCTTGTCGATCTGGGTGGTGGCCATTTTCGCCCTGGGGCTGAAACGCTTTATTTCCGATATTCATCAAAACGCGGTGGCCGAGGGCAAAACCGACAAGGACAAAATCGAGGTCAAGGGATTTTTAAACGCCCTGGTGCAGGTGATCCCGAAAATTTTGAAGCACAAACAGTTCTCGGAGTGCGGCGAGAACAACGAACGGGCCACGCCCCACATGATGGTGCTGTTTTCCTTTATCGGACTGCTGATCGTCACGGCCTTTTTCTTCGTGGTGCTCTACGGATTCGGCATCCACGGCCCGTATTCCCAGTTCCACCCCGTCAAGATCCTGGCCAATATCAGCGGCATTGCGTTAATCATCGGTGCGGCACTGCTGCTGAAGCAGCGGATGGACAAAACCGATGAAGCATCGACCTACAAGGACTGGTATTTGCTGTGGCTGGTGCTCGGCCTGGGGCTGACCGGTATGCTTACCGAGCTGACGCGGCTGGCGGATGCGGCATTTCTGACGTATCTGATCTATTTCATCCACCTGATGTTCGTGTTCCACTTAATCGCCTTTCTGCCGTTTTCCAAGCTGGCCCACCTGGTCTACCGGACCGTGGCCATGGCGTATAACGAATACTCCGAGCGGGAGGTCAAAAAGACGTAAGCGGCTCGTACAGTATTATCTGTTGGGTTAAAGGGGATCTGGTCGGTTTGGCCAGGTCCCTTTTTTTTGTGGGAGAAGGCACTGAGGGACTAAGGCACTCAGGCACTGAGTGAAACCCATGCAAGCTGGAGATGCCAGGGTTTGAAGGATCGATTTGATTTGTTGAAGCGGCTATAAACAACAGGCATCAACTCAGTGCCTTAGTCCCTCAGTGCCTTAGTGCCTTATTAAATACACTCCCCCGTCAACTCCCGGAAAAGCACTTCCGCCGTGGATATGCCGCCGGCGATGCCGGGACTGTTTTTGGTCGCTGATACATTGTAGACATTGGCCGGACAGTGTGGTTCGCGGATGGCCCCTTTCAGAATTTCATCCACGGACAGGCGCCGGCCGTAGGCGTTGCCCCTCTCGCCACCGGTGCCGTTTTCAATGTCGATAGAGGAAAAAACTTCCGCAAACCGCAGCCGTTCCCGGATGCCGGAAAAAACGTTTCGATCCAGCAGACAGACGATATCGGATGCCAGTTTTTCCTTGAAGGCTTTGACCGCCGCCTCCCCCTTTTCGTAAATCTGTTGTTCCTGGACATAGTTGCCGGGGCAGAAAACCACCAGGGCATCGTCGTTGTCCTCCGGAGCTTTTCCGAAACCATTGGCCGTCGGCGAACCGATAAACAGCATCTGCGGCGGCGCTGTAACATCCGGATCGTGGTAGTCGACTTCCCGGCCCGCCTGCCACCAGAAGTTTCTGCCGTTCATACCGGCAATGGCGGAAAGGCCGCCTTTGACCCCGATGCAGCAGGTCGGGATGCTGTGCGACGGGGTGTAGTCGAATGCGGACGTATCCGCGTTTTTTTCCAGCAGCCGGTGGGTCAGCCGGGGCGAGATATCGGAGAACACAGCATCGCAATCAAAGGCGGTGCCGTCTTTGCAGACCGCTCGAGTGACTGTCTCGTTTTCCATCTCGAGACGCGTTACCGGTTTGCCGGTGTAAACCGCACCGCCGGCGTCCTGGATCACCGCGCCCAGGGAGTCGAAAAAATGGTAAAACCCGTTTTTCGGGTACCATGCGCCGGCATGATAGTTGCCCGTGCCGATGATATAGGCAATGGCCGACATGTCGGATTCGTTTTCCGCAAATATGCCGCCGTGGCCGTAGAGGATGCGCCGCAGCAGGGGGCTGATGTCGTACTGGTCGAAAAATTCCGTTAACGACTGGTAAATGGTCCGGCCGAGCTTGTATTTCATGGACATGGGCACCGCCCCGGTCATCAGAAATTTCGTGGCCGTCAGAAACCGGCCTTCGGTGGCCATGTGTTTTTTGAAAAAGGATTTGTAGGTGTCAAAAATGGCGATCATGTCCGCAAAAAGGGAATCGATGTTTTTTCTTTCATCGGGGAACAGGGCCTGGAGTTCTTCCCGGAAACGGGCCAGGCCCAGCGGGACCTGAAAGTCCACATAACAGTAGTTTTTCGCCGGCTGGCAGTCGCCGATGAAAATCCGTTCAAATCCTTCCGTGTTCATGGGCACAAACGGATTGGCCGCCTTGATCCCCAGAAACGTCAAAAACCGGTCGCCGAGCTGGCCCTCGCCGAATTCCCAGACGTACTGCGGCCCCATGGAATAGCGCATGCCGCCGACGGTCAGACACCGGCCGTGGCCGCCGATAAGTGTTGGATGGCGCTCCAGTACGGTGACCCGGTGGCCGATTTTCGCAAAAAGGGCGCCGGCGGCCATCCCGCCGATGCCGCTGCCGATAACCACGATATCGCGGCGCCGGTGATTCCACGGGTCCTGGTCTTTGGCGCGGAAATAGGGCAGGGTCAACTGCGTCCGCATTTCCCGGAGCCGGGCTTCCGATTTTTTCCTGGTCAGTTCGATGAGATCGGTCAGTTGCATTTTATCAAAGCCCTTATATCACTTGGTTTCATGTGCCGTATGATATTGAATGCCGTCTTGACCTTGTCCCAAGGGGTCCTTTCGGCTTCAATGGCCGCGTACAAATCCTCGGTGGTTTTTGGCGGGATCGCCGGCACGGCCTTTGGTTCCAAGGTCAGCGCGCCGGTCTTGCACGCCGGCACGCAGACGCCGCACCCGATGCATTTTTTTTGCTCTACAACCGCCTTTTTGTCACGGAGGAAAATGGCGTCCATGTGGCAGCGGTCCGCACACAGGCCGCAGCCGACACAGGCGGCTTCATCGATTTGCGCCCGGTAGTTGCCGGCGACAAAATCAGCCCGGTTGGGCACGTTTTTCAATGTGCCCAAAATGCCGCAGCAGCAGCTGCAGCAGGCGCATACCGCCTGGGGGTGCTGCTCGTTGGTCGCCTGCAGTACCAGCCCTTCGGCCTCCGATTGTGCCAGCATCTCCAGGGCTTCGGCCTTGTCGACTTTGCGCAGCCAGCCTTCCCGGTGGTAGGTGTCGAAATAATCCCGGAACCCGAAACACAACTCCCGCCGGTCGGTGGCCCGGCAGGGTTGATCGGTTAAATCCTTGCCCTTGCGGCAGATGCAGTCGGCCACGCCGATCCGGTCGCCGGCGTCTTGGATGATTTTTTTGATTTCGTCATAGGTGGCGACATGCTGGGTGTCATCGAGGCTTTGTTCCACCGGGATCACCCGCATTTGCGGGCGCGGCGTGGACAGGTAGGACAGGGCAAAGCCTTCCCGGAAGTATTGGGCGGTGTCTTCATAGAATTTCCGGGTCAAACGCTTTAACTGAAACTCAAACATGCCGATAACAAAAGGGACAAGGGCGTAATGCCACAAACCGTTTACCTGTTTTTTGAAAATGCCGCCCTTGCGGGCCATTTCCCCGAGAGCCGCCCGGCAGTCACCATCGCAGGCAAGGCCTTTTGCGGCGGCCCTTTGGCAAATGGCATCGGCCGGTTCGAAGCGATAGGTCAGGCAAGTGGCGATCCGGGCTTGTTCCGGTGTAAACAGGGCCTTTAAAATGCGCAGTTCCACGCCGGAGCGTGTGGCGGGATAGCCCACCGGCATTTTGTCCAGGTGCTTTTGCAGGTGTTTGTAGTCTTTTTTTTCAGCAGGTGTCATCGAGGCTCGACTTTGTATATTATCGGATAAAGCCATATCATTATCAGCCGCCGGGGTCCCGGTCAACTGTCAGCATATTCCGGCGGGTGGCGCATATGATAGATCCATCGACGGATAAGGGTTGCACATTTTTGGATGGTTGAATATTAAGATCAAAAATGATGTAATACAAACGTCGGCCCCGGGAGAGAGGAAGCGCAAATCATGGATCGAATTGTAATTGGTTTAGTGAAAATTGAACGGATCGGGGGGATCTGAAATGTTGAAATATCTGCCGGCCCCGTTGCGCGGCGCATTGGCCCTGTTGCTGTATAGCGTAAATACCATCGGCTGCTTTGTGACCATGCTGCCGGTGATTTTTTTGAAAGTGGTGCTTTTTGTGCCCGCCATCCGGCGAGGGTTAACGGGGGTGCTGATGCGCATGGGCAGCGCCTGGATCGAGATTAATAGCGGCATCCTGTGGCTGACCCAGGACATTGAATGGGATATTGACGGCATTGACGGGTTCGGCAGGAAAGACTCCTACCTGGTGATCAGCAACCATCGTTCATGGGCCGATATTTTCGTCCTCCAGCATCTGTTCAAGCACCGCATTCCCTTTCTGAAGTTTTTTCTGAAAAAGGAACTCATCTGGGTGCCACTGATGGGCGTGGCCTGGTGGGCGCTTGATTTTCCGTTCATGAAGCGCTATTCGCGCGACTATATCCAAAAACACCCGGAAATGAAGGGAAAAGATATTGAAACCACCCGCCGCTACTGTGCCCGTTTCAAAAACTCGCCGATTTCGGTGATCAATTTTCTGGAAGGCACCCGGTTTGATTACCAAAAGCAGAAAAAGCAGCAATCGCCGTACCGGCACCTGCTGCTGCCCCGGGCCGGCGGTGTCGCCATTGTCCTGTCGGCCATGGGCGATTGTCTGACCGGCATTCTCGATGTCACCATCGCCTACCCGCATAATCAACCCCCGCTGTCCTTTTGGGATTTTTTGTCCGGCAAGATCAAAACGGTGGTCGTCCGCGTCCGCTCGCTGCCGATTCCCGAGAGGTTTGTCAGCGGCAATTACGAGCAGGACCCCGAATTTCAGCGGCAGTTCCGGCAATGGGTCAACGACCTCTGGGGGGAAAAGGACCGGCAGATCGAGGCGATTGTAAAACACTACCATGGCGGGACGGAGGAAAAGGAATCGTGAGGATATGTCTATAAAAGCCGTGATTTTTGACCTGGGCGGGGTGATTCTCGATTCGCCCATGGAAGTCTTTGCCGAATTTGAAAAACAGCACGGGCTTTCTTCGAATTTTTTAAACCGTGCCATTGTAGATGCCGGCTCACAGGGGGCATGGGCCCGTCTGGAGCGCGGTGAAATTGATCTGGAAGCGTTTTTTGACGCATTTGATGCGGAACTTTGGCAGGCCGGGGCCGAAATTTCGAGCCGGGATCTGATGGCGGCGGTCAATGATTTCGCAACGGTGCGCCCCCCTATGATCGAGGCGGTTCGCCGGCTTCGACGGGGCGGGTACCGGACCGCCGCTTTGACCAATAACTGGCTGGTGGCCGACGGGGCCACTTCGACCGGATTGGCGGTTTTAAAAGCCGAATTTGACGTGTTTGTGGAATCGAGTCAAACCGGGCTGGCCAAGCCGGATCCGCGGATTTACGAACAGGTACTGTCGGAGCTGGGCGTGGCCGCCGATCAGGCCGTGTTTTTAGACGACATCGGCCGCAATCTCAAGCCGGCGCGCCAAATGGGCATGACCACCATCAAGGTCGAATCGGTGGAAAGCGCCCTGCGCGAGCTGGAAAAAACACTGTCCTTTCCCCTGCAGAACCTGATGTTTTCCTGAACGGTTTGTTTGAACCGAAATGGAACGATTTTCAAGTTTGCCGCATGAAATCCTCCGTATCCCACGTGGTGCCCCGGCACTACAGGCGGCGGTCTTGACATTGGATGCCGGCATTTTTCTTCCACCGGCAACACCGGCAGGGTGGCGGACACCATCAAGACCTGAATGTAACCTCAATTTAGGCGTCATATAATGGTAAGCCCTTCTTTTTCCATAAGAGCGGCCGCATGTTCTATGGAAACCCCATAGGAAACGTCGGTGCGGATGGGGGTGTTTTCGCTTTTTAAATGCCCCGGCATCAGATCCTGCGGTTCGAAACGGCCCCCCACCACGCCGAGAATCCGGCCGTCGTAGATGTTGATGAGCGGGCCGCCGCGATTGCCGTCGTGGACCATGGTATCGAAGAGAAAAATCCGGGTTTCATTGCCGGAAAGGATTTTCGAGCAGATCACGGCCTGCTTGATCATCTGGTTGTAGATGCCGTAATAGCCGAACGGAAAACCCGTGCAGGCCACGCTGTTGCCGACGGGCGTTTCTTCGGGCAGCCCCATGATGTGGTCCGGCATGGAAATCTCGATTTCCTGGCGGAACTTGAGCAGGGCCATGTCGGATTTTCGATCCATTTGCCGGATTTCCAGGGGAATCGGCGTGACCGTTTCGCTATGAACCGCCGTAAAGCCGGCGGGTTCTTCGAAGGGCACGGCCATGAGTTCATACTTGCCGGTGATCAGGTGCGCGGCGGTCAAAAGGTAGCCGTCCGGGTGGACCATAAAGGTGGATCCCCGGAATGTCACCTGCTCGCCTTCTCTCCGGAAAAGCATCATGCAGGCGTTTTTGTATTGAAAATAGATGTCTTGGAGCATGCAAAAACCTCGTTATTTGCCGTAAAGACGGCTGTGTGGCTTCATTTAATCCAGCCGGCAACCTTGTTGGAATGCGATCGCATCCAGCGCAGGGCCTTTTCATAGGCAAAAAGACCGTTGTCTTCCTGGATCCAGAGCATGAGCTGGCCGATATCTTCTGGCTGCCAGTGGAAGCGATTGAGCAATCGGTAGGCAGCCGGCATGTCCTGTTTTAAATCCCGGCGCACGATCGTGTGGATGTTTCCCCGGTCGCCGAAGATGTTTTCCGGGTCCTCGAGAAATTTCAAGCTCCAGCGTTCAAAACTCCAGTGCGGCAGCCATCCGGTAATGACGATCCATTGCTGGTGACGGACGGCGTTGGACAGTTCGGCCATCACCGAGATTTCGCTGCTTTTTACCAGCCGGAAATCGTCTAAGCCGTAGGCGTCCATGGCCTGCCGGGTTTTGCGCATGATCCCGGCTTCCGGCTCGATGCCGACGATCCGGTGGTCTAATTTGTCCGCATGGGCCTTTAACTCCGGGATCGAATCGATGTCCATGTAGGGCTGATTGCGGATACCGGTGCCGGCGGTCAGGCGCCCCCGGGTCACATCCGGGACCACCAGTCCGGTCTTGGTGCCTTCCAGGTTCGGCCCCAGGTTTTTTACGTCATTTCGAAACTGTTTGTAGTAGTGTTCGTGGGTATCGGGCAGCCATGCCGATACCATGGCATCGGCACGCCCTTCGGCCACGGCCGCCCACATCTTATCGGCGCTTGCAGCCATGAGTTCGCAATGGATGCCGAGTTTTTCCTCGCAGACTGCCTTGACCAGGTGGGCCGAAGCCACGGAAGATGACCAGTTCGTGTGGGCCAGCCGTAGCGTTTTGGCGGGCCTGGCCGCTAAAGCGCCCGATGTGTTGGGCAGCAAAAACGCGCAGAAAATGCCGGTTAAAAAAATGGCGATGATAAAACGGGTCGTTTGCTGCAACGTGTTTTCCTCCCATGCTTTTGATTTACCAGAGCCGTCGATGACCGAAGGTTTTGTCCAGCGGAGGACGGGTCTTGATTTTATATTCCCGGGCCTGCCGTTCGCCCAGAGTAAATTCCTGGGGGGCCGCATAGGCGGAAAGGCCGCGGTACAGGGCAACGCACATGCCTAAAATCACCACGGCAAAGGGCAGGCCCGTGGTGATGGTGGCCGTCTGCAGGGCCACCAGGCCGCCGCCGATCAGAAGGGAGGCCGCCACCACGCCTTCCAGGATGGCCCAGAACAGTCGCGACAGCACGGGCGGATTGGGGTTGCCGCCGGATGTGATGATATCGATGACCATGGAGCCGGAGTCCGACGAGGTGACAAAGAAAGTAATGATCACCAGAATCGACAGGCTGGAGGTAATCATGTCCAGGGGGAAATTTTCAAGCAGCACGAACAGCGACACCGGGATGTTTTCCTGGACCGTTTTGGCGATGCCGCCGGCGCCGAACATTTCGATAAACAGCGCCGTGTTGCCGAAGATGGTAATCCACAAAAAGGTAATAAACGTGGGCACCAGCAGCACGCCCAGGATGAATTGCCGAATGGTTCTGCCGTAGGAAACCCGGGCGATAAACATCCCGACAAAGGGCGACCAGGCGATCCACCACGACCAGTAGAAAATGGTCCAGCCCTGCTGCCATTCGGTGTGTTCGTAAGTTTCGTTCCAGGTGCTCAACTGGGGCAGGTGTTGAATGTAATAGCCGATGTTTTCCAGCAGCGCGTCCATGACAAACAGGGTGGGGCCCACTATCAGCACGAAAACAGCCAGCAGTGCCGCAAGGGTGATGTTGATTTCACTTAAGCGCCGGATGCCCTTGTCCAGCCCCATGACCACCGACCATGTGGCCACGAGGGTGATGCAGCCGATGAGAATGACCTGGATTGTCGGCGACTGGCCGATGCCCAGCAGGTAATCGAGCCCGGCGTTGACCTGCTGGACGCCCAAGCCCAGAGATGTCGCCACCCCGAAAAGCGTGGCCACGGTGGCCAGAATGTCGATGAAATTGCCCGGCCACCCGTAGATGCGTTCGCCCAGCAGGGGGTAGAACACGGCCCGGATCGAAAGCGGCAGCCCCTTGTTGAATGAAAAAAACGCCAGCGACAGGGCCACCATTGCATAGATGGCCCACGGATGAAGGCCCCAGTGCAGAAACGTGATGTCCATGGCCTTGCGGGCCGACTCTGTTGTGCCCGGTTCGGTGAGGGGATTGGCCACGTAGTGGAACATGGGTTCGGCCACCCCGTAAAACAGCAGCCCGATGCCCATACCGGCGGAAAACAGCATGGAAAACCAGCCCGGGGTCGAAAATTCCGGCCGGGCATCCGGCCCCCCCAAGCGGATGTCGCCGAATCGGCCCGCCATTATCACCAGGATAAATACCAGCACAATATTGACCGTCCAGATGAAAAACCAGCCGGCATAGGCGGACATGGTGGTCTGCACCTGCTGGAAGATGGCGCCCATGTGTTTTTGAAAAACAATCGTGGAGACCACGAAAACAATGATCAGCAAAGCGGAAATGAAAAAGACCTGGGGATGGATGTCGAGGTGAAACCAGCCCTGTTCGTCCGGCTCGCTGCCCTGCGCTTTTTCCGTATCCGGTGTTTCGGCCATGGCGCTATCCTGATCTGTACGGGTGAATGTCGCATTGAAACCGGCCTGCCAATACGGAAAATTATAATGCCCTGAAATATATGTGTCAAATGAACCGTTGCACCGATGACACCAAGACGTCACAGGCATTTCACAAAAATGTAGCCTTCCTGCTTTATGGGTAAGTTTTTCTCGCACGGGAGAAGAGGAAAGGAATTTATACCGTCCGCCCGAAAAGCGGCAGGCTTTGCGGCTGCCGTCCCGCTATCCGCCCGCCGGATGCGGGGTTTGCGCCCGGCCCGCAGCGGCGGTGCGGGGGCGCGCTGCCGAAGGGGCGTCTTGTTGCTCGTCTTGTTCGACCTTGAACGTGCCCGTGGTTTCCGTGAGCTGTTCGGCATTGGCGGCCACCTGCTGCACGCCCTGGTCGACTTCGGAAAGGGCGCGGTTGATCTGTTCGATCCCCTGGGACTGCTCCGCCGAGGCCGTGCTGATCTGGGTGACGAGATCGCAGGCTTGGGCGGTCCGGCCGGTCATTTCGGTAAAGGCGTCATTGACCTTGGCCGCGGCCGATGTGCCGTGTTCGATCTTGCCGACGGTATTGTCGACCAGCTCGGATGTGGATTTTGCCGCTTCCGCGGACCGCATGGCCAGGTTGCGCACCTCGTTGGCCACCACCGCGAACCCGGCGCCCGCTTCGCCAGCGCGGGCGGCCTCCACGGCGGCGTTTAGGGCCAGCAGGTTGGTCTGGAAGGCGATATCGTCGATGGTCTTAATGATTTTGGCAATCCGGTCGCTGGATTGGCCGATTTCGTCCATGGAAGTGCTTAGTTCCTTCATGGCGGCATCGGCGCTGTTGACCCCTTGCTGGACCTGCTGCATCAACTGGTCCGCAGTCGATGCGTGGTCGGCATTCTGTTGGGTGGTGGCCGCCATTTGTTCCGTTGAGCTGCTGGTTTCTTCCACCGCGGCCGCCTGCCGGGAGGAGAGCTCGGACAGGCTTTGGGCCGCCGATTTGATATCTGAAATACGGGTTCTCAGGTTTTCGTTGACCAGGTTCATCCGGGCCGACATGTGGCTGATTTCATCCTGTCCGATCACGGGGACCGAACAGGAAAGGTCGCCCTGCCGCATCTTTCCCGCCAGAGACAGAAGCCGGCGCACGGGGTGGTTGACCATGCGCTGAAACAGCAGAAAAACGAGGGCGGACAAAATCAAGATGCCGGCAAGGCCCATGAAAATGTTCCAATTCCGGGCGCTTGCGGCCGCATTCACGGCCGACTGGGTGGCCGACCGGACCTGCATGCCGCCCAGGAGCTTGCGGGATGAACCGTGGCAGTGGTGACAGCGTTTTTCATTTAAAATGGGACGAAACACGCTCTGGTAAGCGGTGCCGTCGATGGTTCCTTCGACGGGGGCCTCCGGTGCCGTACCGGAGTCAATCATCCCGGCGACCGTTTTTTTGCTGGCCGGCGCGGCCAGGAAGGCGTTGATTTTTTTGCCCGGCGCGTCTTGGACGGTGGAAAAGGCCACTTCGCCGTTGAAGTCAAACACGTAGACCTCGATGCCGCTGGTTTGTTGATTTAACCGCTGAAACTGCCGGACCACCGTCTGGTTGTCGCCGACGGCCAGGGCGTCAAACATCCCGCCTTCGATGGCCGTGGCCAGGCGCTGGCTTTGATGCCGGGTCTGCTGCTGCAGGCCCTCGGTCTGGCTGCGGATGTTTCCGGCGATCATCAGGCCGATCACAAGTATCAGCACCGTGCAGACCGCGCCGATGACCTTGATCCACAGATGCTGTCTGAGCGTGGCGATAACGGTTTTCATTCAGGCCTCCGGGAAGTATGTTTTAATGCGCGCCGGCATGCTTCAATGGTTTGAAGTCGAATGCGGCCACCCGGTCCGAGTTGTGGCAGCGCTTGCAGGTAGACATTTCAATATCACCGATGATGTCTTCCGGATGCAGGGTTTCGGCATGACGGCTGCCCGGGCCGTGGCAGACTTCGCAGCCGGCGTTTTTCATCTGCGGCGTGTTACTTTCCGAGACAAAGCCGCCCGGCTGCCCGTAACCGGTGGTATGGCATTCGTAGCATTCCCGGATTTCCGCCTCGGTCAGGCCCTTTTCCATGACCCGGACGCTGTCATAGGAGCGAGCTTTTTTGGCGTATTGCTCGTAGCGTTGATACTGTTTCTGGTGACAGGCCCGGCAGGTTTGGCTGCCCACGTAGCGCTTGTCTGCAGCCGCGCCGGTGTCGCCCGGCCCTGATGCGGCAACCAGTGCCGGCAATGCCATTGCCATTATCATTGCAATCCGTCGAAACGCTTTGCTGAACGGCATTGAAACTCCTTTTGATGCTGCGGAAATGTGTTTCAAGTCAATGGGAACCTTCATTTGCTTGGCCTTCCGCCGGCAGGCGAACGGACCAATCCCCTACCTCTTCGTATCGGCCGGATCCATTCAATCGTTAGTCGCACTGAAAAGATTTTTGTTTTTTCAGTCTGGTCGAATGAATTGAAACAGCGTCTCGGCTGAGCGGGGTCGGGGGGAAGGGATTTTCTCGCTCAAAGGTCTTTTGCCGGGTCAGGCCCTTTGCAGCGCTAAATTTCTCAAACTCGGGCTCACGCCCTCAGACAGTGAGAAATTCTTAACGCGCCGCAAAGGGCCTGACCTTTCGGCAAAACCCCTTAATTTCGCGCGAAAACGCCCTTCCCCCCGACCCCGTCAGGGAAACCTTTCGGGTTACGAAGCAATTACCTTCCGCCCTGCCGGTCAAAGCAGATAAAAAATTTTCTTGATTTTTTTGTTTTTATAAGTAAATACTTACTTATAAATATTAATGCGATCCGGTTATCCGGAATATTCCAGTTATGGTTTTGCGAAGTGAATTTGGGCATCCGTGAGTCGCAAGCCAGACAAAAAACGATTTGTACCGGTCGTCATACCTGCGAAGGCAGGTATCCAGTTTTCCAGACGAACAGAAAACCCATGGATGCCTGCCTTCGCAGGCATGACGGGCGAGGCGATGTGCTTTTTTATTTTATGTATCGGTTTGCATGACAGTTTCATTGAATGAAAAGAAAAGAGCACGGGATTCTTCCGGATAAGCGGATAATGCGATTTTCATCGGGGTACTTTAACTGTAAAGGACGGCTATATGGGCAATGATGTCTATATCATCGGTGCGGCCATGAACAAGTTCGGCAAATACCTCGACCGCAGCATCAAGGATTTGACCGGGGAGTCGCTGAAGGCGGTGCTGGCGGATGCGGAACTGGAGCCGGCGCAGATTGAGGCGGCCTGGTTTTCCAATACCGGATGGGGGATGCATGAATTTCAGCACTGCATCCGGGGACAGGTGGCGCTTTCGGCCAACGGCCTGGACAAGATCCCGATCACCAACGTGGAAAACGCCTGCGCGTCGGCAAGCACCGCGCTTCACGGCGCCTGGACGGCGGTTAAAGCCGGCCTCTATGACTGCGTGCTGGCCATCGGCACGGAAAAGGTCTACAGCGAAGACCGCAAGCTCATGATGAAGGGCTTTATGTCCGGCACCGACGTCGAGGTCACCACCCAATATATTGAGCAGATGAAGGCCCAGGCCAAGCAGAAGGCCGAATCGACAGGGCAAACAGGCGATAAGCCGCAAAAACCAAAAGACCATTCCGTGTTCATGGACTTTTACGCCATGGGCGCCAAAAAACACATGAAGCAATACGGCTCCACCCAGGGCCAGCTCGCCGTGATCGCGGCCAAGGCGCACAACAACTCCACGTTAAACCCCCTGGCCCAGTACACCTTTCCCCAGACCGTGGAGCAGGTCTTAGCCGACTACGAAGTCGCCTATCCCCTGACCCGCGCCATGTGCTCGCCGGTGGGCGACGGCACGGCCGCGGCCATCGTGTGTTCGGAAAATTTTTTAAAGCGCCATCCTTCACCCCGGGCCGTCTGCGTCCGGGCCTCGGTGCTGCAGTCCGGGTCATGGACCGAAGACACCATCTCGGCGCGGGCGGCCAAATCCGCCTATGATATGGCCGGCCTCGGCCCGGAAGATATCGATGCGGCCGAAGTCCATGACGCCACCGCCTTCGGCGAGCTCTACCAGACCGAGCATCTGGGCTTCTGCCCGGAGGGCGAGGGCGGCCGGTTTGCCGAAAGCGGGGCCACGGCGTTAGACGGCCGGCTTCCGGTCAACCCCAGCGGCGGGCTGCTGTCCCGCGGCCATCCCATCGGCGCCTCGGGTCTGGCCCAGATCTATGAGCTGGTCACCCAGCTCCGGCAAGAAGCCGGCCGCCGCCAGGTCGCCCGGGTCCCCCGAATTGCGCTGGCCGAAAACGGCGGCGGCACCATCGGCTTCGGCGAGGCGGCCATGTGCATCCATATACTGGAAAAACCATAACCGGCGTCAGCCGCACAAAAAAAGGGTTTGCCCGATGAAAAATCTAAACGACAAAGTCGCCGTGATTACCGGCGCGGGCTCCGGCATCGGCCGGGCATTGGCCGCGGGGCTTTCCGCCAGGGGGTGCCATATCGCCATATCCGACGTCGATGATGCCGGCCTGGCCGAAACCGCCAACCAGGTGGCCGCCGCCGGCGTCCGGGTCACCACCCACCGCGTCGACGTCGCCGACCGGGACCAGGTCTATCAGCATGCCGCAGACGTGGCCGAAGCCCACGGACGGGTCAACATCGTGATCAACAACGCCGGGGTGGCCCTGGGCGATGCCCTGGAAACGGCAGAATACGAGGATTTCGAATGGATTTTTGCCATTAATTTCTGGGGCGTGGTCTACGGCACCAAGGCATTTCTGCCGTACCTGCGCCAGGCGGGCGAAGGCCACATCGTCAATATCTCAAGTATTAACGGCATCGTGGCCAACCCGTACAACGGCCCCTACTGCGCCACCAAGTTCGCGGTCCGCGGGTTTACCGAATGCCTGGACCAGGAGCTTTCGGGCAGCGGCATCGGGGTCACCGTGGTCCATCCCGGCGGCATCAAGACCAGTATCGCCCGGAACGCCCGGGTCAAAAACCTGCTCGAACCGGGGTTTACGCCGGAAAACGTGGTCAAAATCTACGAGGAAAAGGTGTTTAAAACCACGGCCGACACGGCGGCCCGAATCATCATTGAGGGCATCGAAAACAACCGGCAGCGGGTGATGATCGGCTCGGACGCCCGGGTGTTGGACTGGATGGCCCGGCTGTTTCCGGTGTTTGCCAAAAACATCGTCGCCTGGGCCACCTACCGGCTGGCCCGGCAGCAGGCCAAGGCCGCCGCCATGCTCAAAGGTTCACAGAATCAGGGATAAGCCCCGCAGGAGATATCAGATTGGCCAAGCAACGCATGAATGCAGACGAGCGCCGGCAGTCGTTGATCGAAGCCACTATTAACGTGGTGGCGCGCTTGAATTACGACCGGGCCACCACCGCCCGCATCGCCCGGGAAGCCGGGGTCAACGAGGCGCTGATCTATCAGCATTTTGCAAGCAAAACCGAGCTGCAGCTCGCCACCCTGGATTACCTGATCGAATACCGGCTGGGCATTTACCGGCAAAACCCGGTTTTTCAGCCGGAAAACCGGAATAAAAGCGTGGTCCGCGAACTGACGGCCCAGTATCTCGAGCGCATCCAGAGCCCGGAGGTCAACATGTTTGCCTGCATCTTAAAGGCCATGTTCGCCCTGGAGCCGGAAATCCGCGAAAAGGGGGTCGAATGCTGCATGGCCTTTTACGAGTTCAACCGGGTCAACCTGGAAAAAGACCGCGCGCGCGGTGTTTTCGACGACCGGTTTGACCCGGCCGTCATCGCCTGGGAGATGCTTGCCCAGATCATGCTGGTGTCGACCCTGGCGGTCAATGACCGGCTGGAGGCCTACGGGATCGAAAACATCCGAAAATCCCTTTCCTATTTTGAATCCAATTACTTTTTAACCCCGCAACCGCAAGGAGGGTGAAAACCATGGGGCAAAGCGCAGCCGCCAACGATATGACGGATGCCGGGCACTGGACGGCCGTGGAAGAGGTGATTTTAGGCCGGCGCAGCACCCGGGCCTTTAAAAAAGACCCGATTCCCGACCACATGATCCGCCGGGTCCTGGAAGCCGGCCGGTTTGCCCCGTCTGCCGGAAATTCCCAGCCGTGGCGCTTTGCCGTGGTCAAAAGTCCGGAAATCCTTTCGGCCATGGAAAAAGATGCGGTCAGGATCTGCAAGAAGATGATGTTCGTGCTGGATTACACGCGCAGCCGCTGGCGCAACCGCCTGCTAAAGCCCATCTCCAAGTTTTTCATCCGGATGGCCCACAACGAGCTCCATCCCGTGCCCTTCGGCCTGCTGTCGGCTGTCGCCAACGACCGGGCGCCGGTGTTTCACGGGGCACCCACGTTGATTTTGCTCTACGAGGACCAGCGGGGCGTGTCTTCGCCGGCCACCGACAGCGGCATCTGCGGCCAGAACATGATCCTGGCCGCCCACGGCATGGGCGCGGCCACCTGCTGGATCGGGCTGATCAAGCTGCTTATGTATGAGCGGGGCTGGAAGCGGTTTTTTGAAGTGGACTATCCTTACAAGCTCAACAACTGTATTGCCGTGGGATGGCCGAAGGTCGAATCCGACGGCCCGGTCTGCCGGGAGGTCCAGCAGGTGAAATGGTACGAGGGGAAAATGGGCGACTCGCCCCGGATCGAACGACAGGGGGAATAAAATGGCACAAACGCAAATGAGCCGATTCACCCGGATCCCGGATTACAACGATCCGGCCGACATGCAGACCGGGCTGCTGGAATTTGACAATGAAAAGTGCAAGCGGTGCGGCATCTGCCTCTTTATCTGCCCGGCCCGCTCCATTGTCGCCGACAATAAAGCCGGGGCCTGGAGAGACGGCCTGCCGCGCCTGATGCGCACCCATCCCGGCATCACGGACTGCATCGCCTGCGGCTGCTGCGCAGCAGCCTGCCCGGAAGGCGCCATTTCCATTTACCGGCCCTTCAACCCCGGTGGGTTTTACCGGCGCCTGACCCAGACCGCGGACCTGACCTATCCGCAGCCCTATACGCCGGACCATCTCCCGCCGGTCGATGAACTGCCGGCACAGGCCGAAACCGGAAATGATATCTCCAGGGCCGACCAGCTCCGGTGGAAACGCCGTCGCCTGCAGCTGGCCGGGGCGGCGGCCGCCGGGGCGGTGCGCATGGCCGCCGACGACATCCGGGACGGCCGCCTGCTGTCCAATCTTTCGGCCAGGTGGCGCAAGACATCAAACGACATCTCCTGGGCCGAACTGCTCGAATCCCGGGCCCGCCAGGTGCCGGACAAGGTATTTCTCAGCTACAAGAATGAATCGTATACCTACCGGGAAATGGATGAAAACGCCAACCGAACGGCGCGTTTCCTGCAATCCCGAGGCGGCGGGCCGGGCAGGGGCCTCGGGATTTTGATGAAAAACTCGCCCCGGTTTCTGGACCTGTTTTTCGGCGCCCAGAAGATCGGGATGTATCTGGTGCCCATCAACCCGGAACAAAAGGGCGATGGCCTGGCCTATCTCATCAATCACAGCGACATCGGCATGCTGGCCGCCGACGCCGAGCTGGTGCCGGCCGTAAAAGCCGTCGCCCCGGATCTGGAATACGTGTCGGCCTTTATCGTCGACGACATCGAGCCCGAGGGCAAAGGCTTCGATGTGCCCTCGCATTACATCGCTTTGAGCCGGGCCCGGGAAATGGCCGCGGACAACCCGAACGTGGGCCACAA
>JBNJEA010000025.1:0-28825 GCA_051745395.1 Thermodesulfobacteriota bacterium
TTCTTCTTCAAGGCCGTCGTCGACTTCCATGTCCACTTCCCCCGAAAGCAGGCGGATCTTGCAGGTGCCGCATACACCGGCTTCACATTCGGTTTCGATCTCTATGCCGTTTTCCTCGGCCACTTCCATAATATTTGACTTTTCAAAAACCGAGGCCAATCAAAACATTCATTGCAGAAAGACCAACTTGCCGCCATCCGGTTTCAAAATTTCTTTTAGCTTGGCCCGGGCCCGATGCAGTCGGGTTTTGAGGGTTCCCATCGGCACTTCGAGCAGGGTTTCGAGTTCCGTTAACGCGTAGCCCTCGATATCATGCAGGGTAATGATGGCCCGATGGTCCTTGCTGAGTTGGTTCAGTGTGCGTTCAATGTTTTCGGACAGGATATGGGCGCGGGTATATTGTTCCGGGTCGGGTTCCGCGCCCGCGATTTGATCCACGGGATCGTCGGCATCGGCATCATGGTTTTTTTACCAGTTGCCCATAACAAAGCGGCGAACCCTTATTGTTTCACCTTTGCAATCCGGCATCCAGAACCCGTAATGGCCCCTTGGTTTGCATTTCATATTTCCAGCACTATGTTGTAGCCGTTCTTCGCGGATTATCCCGGAGTTTTTCCGTATAACCCGTTTCTGGAATATTTGTGGGTCAAAAGGGTGCGAAGTATGAAATGCGTTAACAGGACACTTAAGGAAGGCATAAACGGGTTGCGTTTGATGCGGCGGCATCTGTTAGCATTGGCCCTGAGCAATTTTGATTCCGTTTTGCAAAGTGTTTACGGGGATCGGAAACAAATAAGTCTTGTTTTCGAATAGCCCAAACGTATCTGATTAACTGATATTTTGTTGCTGACCGATATTTTCCTGGACAAATAGACGGAAAAAGAATTGACGCATGCCTGGTAAGATTTTTATGTATTTAAAAAAGGTCTTTTAAGGCCTTTACCCTATTCGTATTCTATGGGAAATAGATTGAATTCGTAGAAAACAGGTTGACAAAATGTTTTTTACAGATAATATCAAATCAACAACAGATGAAAATACGTCAGCAAAAATGAAAGGCCAAACCAATCGAGAGGTTGGGACGGAAAGCAACGGGTCTGATCAGACAGCCGGGCTGCCATTTTATAGGTGGCAGTTCGGTTTTTTATTTTTTTCCGCTTATGGCATGGGCCGATGCTCTTATTTTCAAAAGATGGCGCCCCTTATTGCAACCCCCCTCACCCTCGCCCGGAGAGCATCACTTTCGTGTAATGCCTTTGGGCACCCATATTATCAATGAGATGTTTCCCCTCCTTCCTGCATTGGCCTTATGCCATGACCGGGGCATTGTTGCATAGGTGACAATGCCCCGGTCTCCCTTCTTTTTTTTCGGATCTTTTTACCCTGAATTGGGGTTACAGGTGATGGTTTCGCGAGCCTTTCCGGCCCTTGTTTTGAATCTGTAATTTTTCCGGAAACGCCTGGCACGTCCTGCAGATGCGGATTTTTTCATCCCAGTTGTCATGGGCTTCGCCTTCACAGATGGTGCCGTTGATAAACCAGCACAGGGCGCCGGCGTTAAATTCCCAGGCCGGACAATTTCTTCTACGTTCCGGCGGGCATTTCATGATATCCCAGCAGTACGGGTGGGTTTCCAGGATGTTGTCCTTTAGCGCGGTTAAAAACAGCATCTGGCGTTCCACGTGGGTGGGGATGTGGCGCCAGCCCTGTTCATAGCTTCTGACCGCCTTGACGGAGATGCCGAGAAGCTGGGCCATTGTTTCCTGGGTCCGGTGCATATTCTTCCGGAAAATTTTGAATTCTTCACGTTTCATCAGCGTTATTTTATAAATCCCTTTCCAGTTTACCGGTCTCAGCCATTTCATGTAACCCATCCAAATCCAGCAAGCGGATCCTTCGCCCCTCGACCTCGATCAGTTTCTGGTCGCTCATTTTTTTCAGCATGCGGGACAGGGTTTCGGGAATGGTGCCGAGAAAACTGGCCAACTGGCCTTTGGAAATGTTTAAAAACAACATTTCATCGTTTTTTTGTTCCTCGGAAAGCAGCAGGAAATAGCCGGCGAGTCGCGCGGGCACTTCTTTAAGGGACAGGTTTTCCACTTGAACGGTGAAGTGGCGAAGACGCCCGGAAAGCACCGCCAGCATGTTCAGCGCCAGAGAGGGGTTGTCGGTGATGAGCCGGACAAAGGCTTTGCGCGGAAAAAACAATAGTTTGCTCTTTTGGACGGCTTCGGCGTTTGCGGGAAACGCCTGCCCGGAAAAAACCGGTACCTCCCCGAAGGGTTCTCCCGGCCCGAACATGTGCAGGATTTGCTCTTTTCCTTCCGATGAAAGCTTATAGATTTTGATCAAGCCGTCGGCGGCGATGTAGAAACCGTTTGCCGGCTCGCCTTCGGAAAAAATCAATTTGCCGGTACTTGCCTGTTTTTCAACGGAAATGGCGATGATGGCGTCCAGGTGGGCATCGGGCAGTCCCTTAAACAAAATGGTGTCGGCCAGCAGTTCGCGGTATTGGTTCATGTCGCAGCCTTTTTTTCCGGTTGAGATTGGATGCCATCTTTAAGAAACGGAAATGCTTTACAACCTATATTGTCGCTTGACACAAGTCAAGGACATGCCGTTAAATCGGATTTATTGAAATCCCAAAAGAGCTATCATGTTCGAAAAAGAAAGGGGCGGTTGATGAAATGGACAGCGGAAGCGGAAAACGCGGTCAAAAAAGTGCCGTTTTTTGTGCGCAAAAAAGTCCGCGCAAAAGTGGAGGCCCACGCGCAAGGGCGGGGCAAAGCCGCAGTGGATATCGGCGATGTCAAAGCGGCCAAGGACCGGTACATGAAAAACATGGACGCGGAAATTATGGGCTTTCGCCTCGATGCCTGTTTCGGTGCGGACGGCTGTCTCAACCGCGCCTGCGACAGCCGGCAATTGATGCAACAGCTCGAAGCCTTGCTCGAAGGCCAAAACCTCATGGATTTTTTGAAACAGCAGGTCAACGGCCCGCTGAAATTTCATCACGAATTCCGGGTCACCCTGGCCGATTGTCCCAATGCCTGCTCCCAGCCCCAGATCAAGGATATCGGCATCATCGGGGCCGCACCTCCGGTGGTCACCGATGCCGAATGCAGCCTTTGCGGCGAATGCGAGCAAAGCTGCAAGGAAAAAGCCGTTTTACTCGATGCCGAGCAACAGCTGCCAGTCATCGATTATGATCGTTGCGTAAACTGCGACCAGTGTGCACGGGCCTGCCCCACCGGTACAATTGCCACGCACACGACGGGCTATCAGGTTTTGCTGGGTGGAAAACTCGGCCGTCACCCCCGGCTGGCACAACCGCTGCCGGGCCTCTATGATGCGGAAACTGTTGTGGCAATCGTGAAATGGTGCGTTCATGAATACAAAAACCGCAGCCGGGGCGGCAGACGATTTGCCGAAATCGCGGCCGAAGACGGCGATTTTATGGTTGACCGGCTGTTACACGATCTTAATCTTAAATTGAACAATTTTTAAGTTTACCATGCCATCATTGACACCACAGGAGGCCAAAAATGCCCATCCCCGGGAATCTGCACACCACCGCCATGGCGGTCATGCCTCATACCGATATCGACCGGGCGCTCGATACGGCGCTGACCATGGATATTCCGTTCTGGCCGCAGCTGCCGCGATTAAACTATTATGAAGATATGTACGTCCAGGCCGCCGAGCATTTTCCGGGCATTGTCCTTGATGTGGAAAAGCGGACCCTGAAATTTTCCATGGAAAAGTTCATGGCGGAGTTCGAAGAAACCATGGCCCATTTTGATTCACCGGAGACCTTTGATGTCAGTAAAACCTATTCAGCGGTCTATCACCGGTTTCTGGAGCTGGACCTGGCCGATCGACCCGCCATCCGCGGCCAGCTCGAAGGCCCGATCAGTTTCGGCTTCAACGTGGCCGATGAAAACGACCGGCCGATTTTATTTGATGACACGGTCCGCCCCTTTATGTTCGAGTTCATGGCCAGGCGGGTCAACGTCCAGCTTGACCGGCTCAAGGCCAGAAACGAAAATGCCTTCATGTATGTCGATGAACCGGGCCTGCAGTTCTTGTTTTCCGCCATGTCCGGCTATGGGGATGTGCAGGCCAAATCCGACCTGGAGCAGTTTTTTGCCATGATCGACCGGCCGCGGGGCATTCACCTGTGCGGCAACCCGGACTGGGATTTTCTGCTGAATCAGGACATGGATATTTTGTCCCTGGATGTGTATACAAACGGCGAGGTTTTTGCCTCCTATGCCGCCGCGGTCCAGCGTTTTCTCGACCGCGGCGGCATATTGTCCTGGGGGGTGGTGCCCACCAATGTGGAACCCTATGAAAAGGAAAGCATCGATACGCTGGCGGATTTGCTGGAGCGCACCTGGCAGCGGCTGTACCAAAAAGGCATCGACAGAGACCAGATGCTGTCCCAGAGCCTGATTTCCCCCGCTACCTGCTGCCTGGTCAACCCGGACGGAGGCGCCACCGTGGAAAAGGGGTTTGCCACGGTCCAGCAATTGTCCGAGCATTTGCGGGAAAAGCACGGGCTTTAAAAAATTTTTTCCGGTTATCCGGCTTTTGCATATTCAACTTCTGCAACTTCGAAGTCCAAACCCGCATTTTTGCTCAGGCGGTCAAGCAGTTTTTCACCCATGGCGGTGGCCGGTGTCCAGAAACCACCGGGCAGTTCGTCTTTTGACGTATCTTTTAAAAGGCACACCGCGCTTTCACCGAGCATTTTGCGCGTTGACCCGTAGCCGGGATCGCGGTCTCCGGACACCTTGATTGTCAGCCGGTGGCCCTCGTGGTCTTTTCCGAACAGCAAGAGTTTGTAAAACCCTTTTTCCTGTTTTTCGGCGGACGGACCCTGGCCGGGCTGCGGCAGGATGGTTTTGTTGAGCAAATACCGGGTGGGGGAAAATGCCGCGCCGACCATGAAGCCGCCCAGCATGCCGGCCACGCCTGCCGCCCGAACCCGGCCTTTAATGCCGCCGCCTGTCATCATGGCCTCGTCATATTCGAAGTCCTTGCCCCAGGCCCAATTCATCAGGGCGTTGGATCGGTGCACCACCCGGGTGTTGATGGCGGCCATGAGGAAAGGCGCGACCCAGCTTCGCGCGTCCTTGTCGTATTGCCAGGTGGAAACATTGGGCTGCCGGATGCCGCCTTGCATGCCTTCCGGCGCCAGTGCGTAGGGGTTTTTCATGATCTTGGCGGTTTTTGGAGCACCCCGGGCCTCCTCGATGACATTTAGTATGCTGGCCACCGTCCCGCCGCTTGCGCCGCCGCGCATGGTCTTGACCCGCAGTTTGACGCGGTTCATGGGGCGGCCGAAGCGCTTTTTCGCTTCTTTTTGCAAAAACCAGACCCCCATATCCGAGGGGATGGAATCGAATCCGCAGGCGTGGACGATGCGCGCGCCGGAGGCAAAGGCTTCGTCCTGATGTGCGTGGATCATCCGATACATCCACTGGGTTTCACCGGCCAGGTCGCAGTAATCGGTGCCGTTTGCCGCACAGGCGGCCACGAGTTTGGAGCCGAGCTTGGCATAGGGCCCCACCGTGGAAACAACTAATTTGGCCTTTTTTGTCATGTTTTCGAGAAAGGCGTCATCAAAGGCGTCGCCGACAAACAAGGGCAGGCGCTCGTCGGCATTGAGCTCCATTTTAACGCGTTGCAGTTCCGGTTGATTGTTGCCGCCTATGGCAAAACGTATCTCGCCGGTTGCGCCATAGCGCGGCCACAGGTAGCCGGCCAGCAGTTTTCCTACAAAACCGGTTGCCCCCCACAATATAATGTCCACGTTTTCCGGCTGCCCGGCATCCGAATGGTCTGATCCGTTCATACGGGTTTGTCTCCTTGGTGGGTTTCGGTTGCAGTGTTAATCCGTGACATTCTTCCCATGAAAATATAAAATGAAAATAGACAAATGCCATCAATAAATTCGGCCGTCAGCGCCCGAAAGAGATTGTACCGGGGGTGACGGCTATTTGAACCTGAATTCAGGTTGAAGGGAAACCCGGACAGCGTGGGGAAACGGAAAAATGGCGGAAGAAATGGAAACCCGACCCTGGCAGCACATAGAGGAAATACTTGAGCAGGGTGATGCCGAGGCGTTGACGCATTATATCGATGAACTGCCGGCAGACGAGATTGCCCGCTCTTTTGCCCGGTTGTCGGTGGAAGACCAGGAAGACATTGTCAGGAAACTCGAATGGCCGGACGCCGCTGAGCTCATGGAGCAGGTACCGGATGCCCTGGCCGTGGACCTGCTCCGGCAGATTTCACCGCCCGAGGCCGCCCATATCCTGGATCATATGCCGAGCAACGAACGCGCCGATCTGCTGGTGCAAATCGATGCGGAAGAAGCCGAGGCCATCCTGGACAATATGGCGCCGGACGCCGCCGTCGATGCCCGGCTTTTGGCAAGTTATCCGCCGGGTGTTGCCGGGGGGTTAATGATCACCGAATACCTGTGGCACTATGAAACCGCGCTTGTGGAAGACGTGATCGGCGATTTTCGGGAGCACGCGGAAATCTATTCCGATTACGACGTTCAGTACACCTATGTCGTCACCGAGCAAATGGTGCTCATCGGCGTGATCCGGCTGCGGGATCTCGTGCTGGCACCGAGCAGGCGGAAAATCTCTGAAATCATGATAGGCGATCCCCTATGCGTCACAGACGATACCCCGCTGGCTGAACTGGGACGGTTTTTCGATGAACATGCCTTTATCGGTGTTCCCGTCGTGGATGCCGATCACCGGCTTATCGGCATTGTGCGCAACGAGGACGTTGACGAGGCCTTAATCGACAGATCCGAAAGTGACTATCTCAAGTCCCAGGGTATCGTTGGCGGCGAAGAGCTGCGGTCCATGACCATCTGGCGGCGCTCCTCAAGGCGGCTTTCCTGGCTGAGCATCAATATCGTTTTAAACATAATCGCAGCCAGCGTCATCGCCATCTACCAGGACACCCTGTCGGCGGTCATCGCCCTGGCGGTGTTTCTGCCGATCATTTCGGACATGAGCGGTTGCTCCGGAAACCAGGCGGTGGCCGTGTCCATCCGGGAGTTGAGCCTCGGGCTGATCAAGCCGTTTGAAATCTTTCGGGTGTGGACCAAGGAGGTGACGGTCGGCCTCATCAACGGACTGGTCCTGGGGGTGCTGCTTGGCGCGGCCGCCTACCTGTGGAAGGGCAACCTGTATCTGGGGGGTGTGGTGGCGGCCGCCATGGCCATCAACACGGTGGTGGCCGTGTCCATCGGCGGGTGTGTGCCGCTGCTGCTCAAGTGGCTCAAATCCGATCCGGCGCTTGCCTCGGGACCGATTCTGACCACCATCACCGATATGTGCGGTTTTTTGCTGGTGTTGAGTTTCGCCACCATGATGCTGGCCAAACTGCAGTAGGGCAATCAAAAACGACTTTCCGGAAACGGTCATGCCTTTATGAGGTCGCAGGTGATGTTGACCGCTTTTTCCATCGACATTTTGCTCATGTTGAGCACGATATTGTATAGTTCGGGCTGGTTGTAGTCTTCCTTGCCGAATTTTTTGTACAGGTTGCGGCGTCTTCTGCCTTGCACGCGGATGATATTTTCGGCTTGTTCTTGTGTGAGTTTATAATTTTCCATCATAAACCGGACCCGGTCTTCCGGTGAGGCGACGAGAAGGGTGTGGAAGGCATCGGGATGATCCCGCAGGACATATTGTGCGCCGCGGCCGACAATGACGCAGTTGCCCTCCTTGGCCAGTTCATTGATGATTTCCTGGAGCGTGCTGACATAAATCTTTTCATCAATATAGCCCCGCGTGTCGTCGAGGATCCGGTTGATGTATCTCTGGGACACCAGATAGCTCATGAATTTCAGCAATGAGCCGCCGGCTTCCTTTTCAATCGATCGCACCCAGTTGTCGGAAACCCTGGCGCGCTCGGCCACCTTTTGGACAAGATCTTCATCCACCAGGGTGTAGCCCAATTGGTTTGCGACTTTTTTACCGAGGGTCCGCCCGCCTGCACCGAATTCTCTTGAGATCGTCAGAACTGCCATGGCTTGTACTCCTTGTTCGGGAGGGGTTATTAAAATTAAAGCCCTTCTTCGACCGAATCGTCCAACAGCGGCCGGATGTCCGGGTGCCGGGAGATAATCCGGACAAACTGTTCCGTCCGCAGATCCAGTCGGCGCTGCACGATTTGAATCAGTTGTCTGTAGATCAGGTACCCCATTTTCGGGTCTTCTTCCATGAGGCGAACAGTGGCTTGGGTATTTAAGGCATAGATCAGGGATGGCTCCGAGCAGACCGCATCCAGTCGTATCGGTTCATTGAGCATGGCCGACCACCCGAATGAAAACCCGGGCTTGACCGAGGCAATGGAGACGGTGATTTTGCTGGAAATCCGTTTTTCCAGCAATACTTTGCCCTCTTTGAGCATATAAAAACGGTCTTTCCGATCCCCTTCCCGGAAGATGACCTCGCGTTCGTCAAAATGCAGCCGTTCGATGTGCGGAAGAAGTCTTTCCAGCATTTCATCGCTCAAGTCTTCCAGTATCCGGATGGAAAGCAGCGATTCCTTGGTTACCATTGCTTCTCCTTGCGCATTTCGGGGGATTTTCCCCGCATATTAAAACAGATATACGTTCAAACATAAAACTACAATAAATAAAACAGCGGCGATGGCACCGACGCCGACCGGGAGCAGGCCGGCTTTGATCGCGATATCGCTTTTTTCCACCCCGGCCGGCGGTGTTGCCGCATCGGTCTGCGGACTTTTTTGCAAACCCGGCCCCCGGGAGAATGGGGCAACAAGGCTTGCGGGCAGCCGGTCGAAAAAACGCTGGAGCAAAGCCGGGATACGGCCGGCAAAAACAGCTTCGCAGAAATGGTTGAGCCGGTTTAAGCTGCTGTCGGCTGCAGCGGCAAGCGCTGCGGCGCCTTTGCGGTAAAACCAGTCCACATCCAGGTTGATGGCCCGCAGTTCCGCCGGGTATCTGCCGGAAAGAATCAGCAGGCAAAACGCCAGGGCGCCAAACATCAGAAGCTGCAACTGCCCGACCACGTGGGCGCCCGTGTAGGGGGCATAGTCGACCGCATAGGGCAGCAGGGCATAGAGCAGATCAAATCGGATGCCCAGAAATACGCATAAAAAAGCGGCGGCAAGCATGGCCAGCAGCATGTTAAAAGGCGGCTCCTTGGCGCGGATGCCCGAATCGTGGCCGAAAAACATGAAAAAGGGCACCTTGATCCCGGCGTGGTGAAAGACGCCGGCCGAGGCAAACTGCAGCACCAGCCACACGAAAGCCATCTTGTGGTGGGCTGCCGAGCTGATAATCATGGATTTGCTGATAAATCCGGAAAACAGGGGAAAGGCGGAAATCGATGCCGCGCCCACGATACAAAACAGGCAGGTCAGCGGCATGGTCTTGTATAAGCCGCCCAGGTCCGTGCACCGGATTTTTCCGGTAACATGCAGCACCGCGCCGGCGGACATAAACAGCAGGGCTTTGTAGAGAATATGGCAGAATGCGTGGGCGACCGTCCCGTTGATCGCAAGCTCCGTGCCGATGCCTACGCCGCAGATCATAAATCCGACCTGGTTGATCAGGCTGTAGGCCAGCACGCGCCGGATGTCGTTTTCCAGCACCGCGTAGAAAATGGGCACCGCCGTCATCACGGCACCTAAGTAAATCAGCAGTTCGGTTCCCGGAAAAACCCGGGCCATCACGTAAACCGCGCTTTTGGTGGTAAATGCGCTTAAAAACACGGCGCCGGTGATAGTGGCTTCCGGATAGGCGTCGCTGAGCCAGGGGTGCAGGGGAATGATGGCGGCGTTTACCGCAACGCCGATGAAAATGAGAATGCTTGCCGGGCTGGAAAGCTCCATGGTCGAAAATGCCGCTGTTCCGGTGTGCTGCACGTATAAAACAATGCCGGCCAGCAGGCAGAGGCCGCCGAAAATGTGGACCATGATATAGCGGAAAGCCGCGGCCTGTGCGGCCCCGGTACGGCGGGCCAAAATCAGAAACGTCGAGGCCACGGCCATGATTTCCCAGAACACATACAAAGAAAACAAATCCCCGGCCAGGGTGACGCCCAGGGCGCCGCCGGCATAGGCAAATCCGGCCGTGTGCTGCACATCGTCTTCGACTTTCAGTGCAAAGATCACTGAAATAAATGAGATCAATATGAAAATAACGGCAAATATCCGGCTCAACCGGTCCAGGCGACCCAAAATCAGCTCATAGTCGAGAAAACCGATCGTCCAGTGCTGGCCCAGGGGCGTGTAGAGCAGGGTGATAAACGCCAGGGCCGGCAGAAGTAGCATATACGCCGATTTCACCCGGCCTTTGAAGGCGGGTATTAGAAAAGCGCCCAGAATAAAAATCAAAGCCGGCGGGATCTGGAGGTTGAAAACTTCAGGATTCATCGGGGTCCCTCCCGCTGATTGTGCCGGTCTTTGTCTTCGTAGTAGTTTTCGTCTCTTTTGACCCAGAGCCTGAGCAGCTTGGCGATGTAGATAAGCAGCACGCAGGAAATAAAACCGTATGCCGCAAAGAAGTTGGGATAGCCCTCCCAGCCGAAAGCCGCATGTTTTTCGATAAAAAAGTCGATGACCAGCAGGGCCGCCAGGCTGATATAAAAACAGATCAGCAGAATTTTTACGTTTCCGGGGTTATCAAAAATTTTGAGCTCTTTTTTCATGCCTTCTCCAGCAATTGTTCACAAGGCTGTTATCCGGGCCTTTCCTTTCTACAGGCTGCTTAGAAATATAATGGCCAGATAGGCCGCAGCGATACCCACGACCACGTATAAGGCCGTCGGATAGCCCCTGACCGGTTCGTGGGTCAGTTCCATCGGTTCTTTGTGTGGCTCTTGTTCGGACATGGTTTGCTTACCCTCCAAAAATCCGGTGCACGGCCATTTGTGACAACGCTAAAAACGGCTGGGGATAGAAAAATAGCAGGATGGAGGCCGCAGCGGTCAGCACCGGCGGAGCCAGCGCCCAGCCCGGCGCCTCCCCCACCCGGTTTTCAAACATGGCTTCGTTTTGCGTGCAGAAAAAGGCCCGGTAGACGATGGGCAGAAAATAGGCGGCGTTTAAAAGCGAGCTCAACAACAGCACGGCCAGCATGGCAAACTGTTTTGCCTCGATGGTGCCGATGGCCAGGTGCCATTTGCTGATAAATCCGCCGCAGGGCGGCAGGCCGATCACGGAAACCGCCCCGATGAAAAACGCGGCCATGGTCACCGGCATTTGTTTGCCGATGCCCACCATCTGCGAAATATTTTTTACGCCGGTGGCCACGACAATGGCGCCGGCGCAGAAAAACAGCGTGATCTTGCCGAAGGCGTGCATGGCGATGTGGAGCATTCCGCCGGTCATTCCGGATTTAGACAGCAGGGCGGCGCCCAGAACAATATAGGACAATTGGCCGATGGTGGAAAAGGCCAGCCGCCGTTTGAGGTTGTCCTGGGAAAGCGCGATCAGCGAGGATACCAAAATTGTCACCGCCGCGATAACGCACAGAAGGGTCCCGAAACCGTAAGCCGCCAGAATCTCCGGGCCGAAAATGTCGGTGATGACGCGCAGTACACAGAAAACCCCGACTTTTACAACCGCCACGGCGTGCAGCAGGGCGCTCACGGGCGTCGGGGCCACCATTGCAGCCGGCAGCCACGCATGGACCGGCATAATCCCCGCCTTGGAAAAACCGAACACAAACATCAGCAAAAGCGGCAGGGCAGCCGCTGCGGACAGGCCTGCCCCGAAAATGCCGCCGCCGGCAAAATCAAGTGTTCCCGTGATCAGATACACCGCGACCATTGCCGGCAGCACCAGGCCGATGGAGCCGCCCATAATGTAGAACAGGTACTTCCGGCCCGAGCGCCTGGCCTCTTCATCCTGGTGATGGGTGACCAGCGGATAAGTGGAAAGCGACAATATTTCATAAAAGATGTACATGGTCAGCAGGTTGGCGGAAAAGGCCACGCCGACGGTTGCGCTCAGTGCGGCGGCGAAAAAACAGTAATACCGGGTCTGGCTGTGTTCGTCCAGCCCCCGCATATAGCCGATGGAATAGGCGGAGGTCACAATCCATAAAAACGAGGAAACCAGGGCGAACAGCAGGCCGAACGCATCGACTTTGAGTTTGAAGTCAATGCCGGCAAACAGGGGGGCGATGGTGAATTCAAGGCTGTGGCCGGCCAATACCGCCGGCAGCATGGAGAAAATAATGCCGAACTTGACAAATGCCGCAACAAAGGTCCAGGATTCGCGCACATTGGGTTTACGGGCCGAAACCAGGATGGGGATCACCGCCAGGGAAACCAGAACTGCGATCAGGGGTTTTGCCGATACAATGGAGATCATAGGCCTGCCGTAATCGTGGACGAAATTGCGGGTTCAATAATCAGGTTCACCAGCGTCTGGGCGTAAAAGCCCATGGCAATCAGCAGCCCGGCGGTCACGATCAGCGGCACCACCATGTCCGCGGGTGCTTCCTCTATGACCGGCCCGTTTCCATGATGATGATGGTGGCCGAAGGGTTCAAAATAGGCGATTTCAATGACTTTGAAAAACAGTACCACGTTGACCAGGCTGCTGATGATCAGCGCTGCAACAAATCCGTAGTGGCCGGCCGCAATGCCGCCGCTTAAAAGATACCACTTGCTGAAAAAGCCGCAGGTCGGCGGCACCCCGATGATGGAAAGCCCTGCTACCACGAAAGCGGTCATGGTAAAGGGCATTTTGGAAAACAAACCCTGCAATTGGTGAAATCCGTCGCCGGCAATCCGGGAGGCGATGGCGCCGGCGGCCAGAAACAAGCACAACGTCATCATGGCATCGTTTAAGATATGGAGCACGGCCCCTGTCATGCCCGCGGCGTTGCCCAGCCAGAAACCGCCCACCATGTAGCCGACTTCCACCACGATGATATAGGCAAGCATCCGTTTCAAACGCTGCTGCTTCCAGGCCAGAAGCGAGCCGGCAATAATGGCGATCACGGCCACCCAGACGATGAAAGACGAAATGGCCATCCGGTCAAATGCAAAGTCGGGCTGATAAATCGAAAGAATGAGCCGGATCATGACATAGAGCATGACCTTGGTGGTCAGCGGGGCGATCAGGCTTGCAGCAGAACCGGGCGCATGAGAATAGGCGTTGGGCAGCCAGGTGTGCATGGGAAACAGCGCCATTTTGATAAACAAACCGATCAGGCAGAGAATAAAGGAAACCTTGAGCAGCGCGACGTTTTCGAGGGTGGGTAAAATGGCGGCGATATCGGCCATGTTCAGCGAACCGGTGCTGATATAAAGATATCCCGCACCGAAAAGATAAAGGCTTGCTCCGATAGTGCCCATGAAAAGGTAATTCAGGCTGGAAATCGCCGCCCGTCCGCCGCCCATGCCCAACAGGGCGTATCCGGAAAGCGATGCGATTTCGAGCAAAACGTAGAGGTTGAATATGTCGCCGGTGATGACAATGCCCATAAGCCCGGTGACAAACAAAAGATATAAGGCGTAAAACGTCCCCAGCCGGTTTGTAAATTCCCCGGCGGCCGAAGAGCGCGTGGCGACCATGTTGATCAGCGCCACGGTTGTAATCAAAACCAGGATGACGGCGTTTAAGTGATCAATGTGCCATGAAATGCCCCAGGGCGGGTCCCATCCCGCCATCCGGTAAATGATTGCGCCTTCGGTCATGACTCTTGCCATTACGGCAACGGAAGATATCCATGCCGCGGCCATGGCGCAGACGGCCGCGGGAAAGCACAACCAATGCCTTACCCAGCCGGCGAGGTTGACAACCAGTGCGGCAAGAAGCGGTACAACGATGATAAGTGCCGGTACTTGAGACATCATGTCCGGTTTGACTCGTCAGCTTGGAGTTGATGGAGGATCTCGTCTTCTTCCAGGCTTTCATGATTGCGGTATATTTTGACGGCCAGGGCCAGGGCCACGCCCAAAGTGGCCACGGAGACGACAATGGCGGTGAGCATCAAAACATGGGGCAGGGGGTTCATGTAGTCCGCCACCCGGACGGGATGGCCGTGGCTGCCGTGTCCGTGGGCGATTATCGGGATGGAGGCGCCGTATTTGGTGGAAGTTGAAACGTAAAACAAAATGATGGCGGTTTGGAAGATGTTCATCCCGATAATTTTTTTGATGAGGTTGCTTTTGGCGATCATGGCGTAAAGCCCGATGCCCATCAACACCACCACGCCCCAGTAGTTGTATTTGGCCATGAAAACCGCTGTCAGCTCGTCCAACGCCTCCTCCTTTGCCGCCTATAATCCTTCGTCATGCCTTCCGGCGGAAACCAGGTTGTAGTAGATCCATATCATGACCGCGGCAACGGCGACGCCGACGCCGATTTCCACCAGAAGAATCCCGTGGGACCTTGCCATTACCGGTCCGAAGTCAAACATCCGGGAAAGGATGCTGTAGTCTAAGAAATTGGCGCCCAGCAAAAGGCACAGGGCCCCGATGCCGGCATAGATCAATACGCCGGTGGATGCCATTAGCGCGCTTGTGCGCTCCGAAATCCGCCGGATGGTGGAGCGCAGGTCATTGGTGATGGCCAGTAAAATAATGGTGGCGCCGAAAATGACGCCCCCCTGGAACCCGCCGCCGGGCGAGTGGTGCCCGTGGGCGACGACATACAGGGCAAAAAGCTGCAAAAACGGAACCATCAGGCGGGCCGCTTTTTGTATCACCAGGTCATAGGGGACCCACTTGGCGTCAATCCGCTGGAATTCATCAGAGTCTGAAGGTTCCTTTCCCCCCTGTTCGATGATTAAGGTCACGCCGGTATCCAGGTGTCGGTAAAGCTTGTATGGCGGTGCCTTGCGTCTAAAGCGGCGAAGCAGCAAAAAACAGGCAAGGCCGGCGGTAAAGATCACCGCGGTTTCAAAAAGGGTGTCATAGCCGCGGTAGTCGGCCAGCACCGCCGTAACGACGTTGGGAACGGCCGTGTCTTTTACGGAATTTTGAATAAAATAATCCGATACATGGCGGCTGGCCGGCGACTCGGGGTCCCCCCATGCGGGAAAATCCATGGTGCTGTAAATCAGCACCGCACACAGCAGTGCAATACATGTCAGGCCGAATGCTTTCAATCCTTGCTCCTTCTTGTCGTCCGGAAAACGGCGGCCACAAAAAAGACCGTGCAAACCCCGGCGCCCACCGAGGCTTCGGTGAATGCCACATCCACGGCGCCCATCACCGCCCAGAGCAAACACATCATAAAGCTGTAGGCCCCGAATAAAACCGATGCCCCCAGAAGGTCGCGGATGGAGATGGCGGCAACGCCGCAGATGACTACCAGTGCAAGGATGATCAGATCAAGCTGCCAGATCATTTCTTTTCCTTGTCCGCCTTTGTCCAGGGCCACAGTCCCGCCCGCATGCCGGCATCGGCCAGGGCATGGGTGGCCGTGGGGCTGGTAATGAAAATAAAAACCACGATGAGCATGATTTTCAGGGCCGTCAAAAGGGCGCTTATCGTGAAATCGCTGGCCACATAGATCGCCATGCCGCCCAGCGTCATCAAAAGTCCCATGGTGTCGAGCTTGCCGGCCGGATGCAGGCGCGAATATACATCCGGAAAACGCAGAATGCCCACGGAACCGCCGGCAAAGAAAATCAGTCCGAAAATGATAAAGACCAAAGAAACAATGGACAAGGCGCTTCTCCCTGTTTCGCTTTATTTATTCGTGAATGGATTGCTCGTAAAAGCCTTTGCGTTTATGGAAAAACCGGGCGGTCGCCAAAACGGCGATAAAGTTCAGTGTTGCATAGGCCAGGGCGATGTCGACAAACATTTCGACCTGGTGATACAATAGCCCGATCAGGACAAGCAGCGCGGTGGTTTTGCTGCCGATGGCGTTTACCCCGATCAGGCGGTCGAGCACCGTGGGGCCGAACACGGCCCGGTACAGCGGCAGCAAGATCAGCAAACACAGAAAAATCCCCACATAGATAAATGCATGTTCCATAATTTATTTGAAAATCTTTTCTACTTTTTCTTCCATTGTGCCGGGCAGCGCCTGGCTGGATTTTTCATCGATGGCATGGACCGTGTATTTGCCGAGTACGGAAACGTGAACGGTTACCGTGCCCGGGGTCAAGGTGATGGAGTTGGCGAAAATCAGCAGGGCCATATCTCCTTTTAATCGGCTTTGAAAGGTGATGATGCGCGGATTGATTTTTTGTTTCATACGGGGATGAAATACCAGGTACAGGATATGAAGGTTGGCCATAAGGATCTGGAACAAAAGCCAGGGAAGGTAGCAAACAAAGCCGGTCCACATTCGGGGCAGCGACCGGAAGCGGGCGGCGGCAAACATGATGTCCGCCGAAATCAGCGCGACAATGAGGCTTGCGATTACGCCGAGGACCAGGTGAAACAGATCAAATCGGCCGGAGAGGATAATCCAGGTGACAAAGCAGATCAGAAAGGTCAGCACCCGGGCGCCCGGACGGGCGGCTGGCAGCCATGGCGGTTTTTTGCCTGCATTTTCGAGTCGGGCGTTTTTTCGGTTTGAAGTCCCCCCGGCCTGAATCGTCATTTTCCGGATGCTCCTTGAGATGCTCCTGGGGTTTTCCAATTTCGAACAGAAAAGCGCTTATACGAATATATTTAAACGATTTTTTTCATTCTTCAAGAAAAATTTTATCTAATACAGCGACAGTTGCATGGAATTGCAGGAAAACCGCCTTTTTGAACTTTGTCCGGCATGCCGCCCGTACCGGGGATTGCCGGGCAGGCATTGCCTGTTGAAAAAAGTATAATCATGGTTTAGCTTCAAAGCATGCAAAAAATCTGAAACGCTCCATCTATAGTTACAGTGGGGTCTTGATCCGCCGGAAAAAATAAATTTGTAATGATTCTGATTAGATGCATAAAATCAAAAGGGGGCAGGGCAAATTTTTGTTCGACGCAGGCGGGGAGATGATTAGATTGATTTTTGGGATCATTCCCAGAAAGCCGTAAATAGTGGTAACATAATTGAATCCATTCCAATTCATTGCCAACTTCAATTTCAAGGAGGGATTGTACCATGGCCAAAGTCGTTATTGACACGGATGAATGCACGGGTTGTGAAAGCTGCGTTGAACTCTGCCCGGAAGTGTTCGGATTCGATGAGGACAATGAGGTCGCATACGTGATTTTGCCCGAAGGCGGACCGGAAGATCAGATCCAGGAGGCGATCGACAACTGCCCGGTGGAATGCATTTACTGGGAAGAATAGGAGCCGGCACGGATTCGGCTTAATTTGCGGTGTCAAACCTTGAATTGTGAATTACGGTGTTGTTTGTGGCGACAGGGAAAGCAGATTAAGTTAATCCGGTTATCCGGTTTGCTCCAGTAAGTGACGAGTTGTCGAGTTGTTTTTTTATTCTCGCGCAAAGCCGCCAAGAGCGCCAAGAATGGCTTGAAAACTTTGCGTCTTTGCGTCTTGGCGCGAAAATTTGCTGTTACTGGAGTAAATCGGATAACCGGAAAAATTAATTCACAATTCAAGGTTTGACACCGCAACGGCCAGGTCCCGGATGGAAAAGGGCTTTTCAATAAAGTGGACGCCCTTGTCGAGCACCCCGTGATGGGCGATGACGTTTGCGGTGTATCCGGACATATACAGCACTGCCATATCCGGATACAGGGGCTGGATCTGACCGGCCAGCTCCCGGCCGTTCATTTCCGGCATGACCACGTCGGTGATTAGCAGGTGGATCTTTCCCTCATGGGCTTTTGCCTGCGCCAGGGCGCCGGCCGGACTGTCGGCTGCCAGCACGTGGTAGCCCAGCCGTTCGAGCATCATGCGGCCCATTCTCATAATCCCCGGCTCGTCTTCGACTATCAGAACGGTTTCGCCTTGTCCTTGCGGGAATTCATCGATCTGCCGTGCTTCGGGCCCTTGGGCCGCCTCTCCGTGTCGCGGCAAATAGATCTTGAATGTGGTGCCGTTCCCGGGTTCACTGTAGACATTGATAAAGCCGCTGTTTTGTTTGACAATGCCGTAGACCGTGGCCAGGCCCAGGCCGGTGCCCTTGCTGACATCTTTGGTGGTGTAAAAGGGCTCGAAAATGTTTTCCTGCATCTGCCGGTCCATGCCGCAGCCGTCGTCGCTGACGGCCAGCAGTACATATTTGCCGGGCGAAAAGCCGGCATGGTTTTGGCAATAATTGTCGTCAAGGGCAACGTTGTGGGTTTCAATGGTGATATGGCCCACCCCTTCGATGGCATCCCGGGCATTGACGCAGAGATTGGCCAGGATCTGGTCGATCTGGGACGGGTCCATTTTCACCGGCCATACGCCCGGACCGGGCCGCCAGGAAAGATCGATATCCTCGCCGATCAGCCGCCGCAGCATCTTGAGCATGCCTTCCACGGTTTCGTTTAAATCCAGCACCGTCGGGGCAATCGTCTGCTTTCTGGCAAAGGCCAGCAATTGCCGGGTGATTTCATTGGATCGTTTTGCCGCGCTTAAGATTTCGGCCAGATCCGCATGCATGGAATCCGACGGTTTTACTTTTTCCAGCGCAAGCTCCGTATACCCGATGATAACGCTTAGCATGTTATTGTAATCATGGGCCACCCCGCCGGCCAGCCGGCCCACGGATTCCATTTTCTGGGCCTGCCGGAGCTGTGCTTCAAGCAGGGCCTGCTGACGCTCCGAGGCTTGCTGTTGTTCATTCATCTCCATGCCCCTGAGGGCATAGGCGATATCATCGGCCATTTCCCGGAAAAGCCCCTGCTCTTCGCTGTCTTGTCCGAGGCCGTGGGTCAGGGCCACGGCAAGGTGGCCGAATATCCGGTCTTCATGCCCCAGTTGCATGCACATCACATCTCTTTCAGCGCACTTTTCGGCAATGGGGCACTGGCGGCAAACCCGGGCCTGGTCCGTGATCAGGGTCAGTTCATCCGTTCTTGCGGCCTTTTGGCAGCAAACCGGCATCTTTGCCTCCGAAAGCATGGTTTCCAGCGATAAAAAAACATCGTCCATGCCGGCTTCGGCCCAGGATACCGGATTTTGGGCATCATCGGTTAACACGATAAGCGCGCTTGCATAGCCGCGGTTGTCCACCAGCAGCCGGCAGGCCTGCCGGATCAATGCTTCCCGGTCCCGTTCGTGCACGATGAGCTGATTGACATCCCGGATGGCCCGCAGCACATTGTTTAAATGCTCGATGCGTTCCCGGGCATGGTTGAAATCGGTAATATCCAAGCAGTGGCCGATATAGCCGATAAAATTGCCGCCGCTGTCGTAGCGCGGGCTGCCGTCATCCTGGATCCAGCGGTATTGGCCGTCGTGGCGCCGGAGGCGGTAGACCATGCTAAACGGCTCGCGCTGGTCAAAGGCCCGGGTAAAGGTTGCTATGCACATGTCCCGGTCCTCCGGGTGCACGCCTTCGATCCAGCCGTCGCCCTTTTCCTGCTCCAAGGTCCGTCCCGTAAATGCCAGCCAGGCCCGGTTGAAATAATCGCACTGTTTGTCCGTGTTCGCGGTCCAGATCAGGGCCGATCCCGAGTTGGCAAGGTTGCGGAAATGCTGTTCGCTTTCCTGGAGCTGCCGGGTGCGGTTTGCCACCTGCCGGCGCAAAGACCAGGTCCAGGCCCCGGAACCGAGCAAAATCAGTAAAAGCGGACCCAAAACCATTGCCGCATATTTTGCAATCCGGGTCATGTCCAGGGGATCGCCCGGATAAACCTCCATCCACTTTTCATATATACGCCGGTACTGCCCGGTTTCTTTAACCACCTCGAGCCCTTCGCCCAACTGGGCCAGCAGGGCGCGCTTGCCGTTTTGCACGGCCATGCAGTATTTTGGGGACAAAAACGGATGATTGCCAACCGCCAGGTTGTCCCAGCCGTGTTTGTCCATCCAGTAAAAAGCGGTCAGCCGGGCCACCAGGGCGCAGTCCTGTCTGCCTTCTGCCACTTGCCGCAGGGCGTCTTCCTGGGCATCCACTGCGACCAGTTGGTTTCCCAGCCCGTTTTCCAGGGCAAAATCGTGCATAATGTCGCCCTGCTGGACCACGATGGTTTTGTCTTCCAGGTCCTCCGCCGATGCGGGCACAGGGCCTTCGTTTTTGCGGACCACGGCCACGTAATGATTGACCTTGTGCGGGGATGTAAAATCAAACCCCCGGTCTCTTTCCGGGGAGTAAAACATGCCCTGGATCACGTCGATTTCCCCGCGGGCAAGCCCCTGGCGGATTTGTTCCCAGGGGCCCAGCCGGATTTCGATATCCAGGCCCACCTCCCGGGCAACAGAGCGCATCAGGTCCACGTTAAAGCCCGCGGGCTGCCCCTGTTCATCTAAAAATTCATAGGGCGGATAATTGTGGTCCCCGCCCACTATAATATGTCTGTCGGAAGGCAGTTGCAGGGCGGCAAACCACTTGGCATGAAGGCGCCGGAAGGTGTCGTTCGCCATGACGATCGACAGGCCCTCGTTTAACAGGGAAAGGGTTTCGCGGTCGCCTTGCCGGACGGCAAAACAGAATTTCTGTTGAAATTCCTCCACCGGCCGGTTGACGATTTTCAGATTGGTAAGCCCGGTTTGCTGCAAAAGGCGCAGGGCCACTATTCGCTGAATAAACACCGCGTCGTATTGTCCCTCGGACAGACCCTGCAGGGCGTCTTCAAAAGTGGAGGTAGTGACAATGTCAATGCCGCGCTTTTTGCGCCGGAGAAATTCTTCCGCGTTGTCGCCTTTCATGACCGCCGCCTGCCGGCCTTTTAAATCGGCAATATCGCGGATGCCGGTTGTTTTTTTGCGCACCACGATGGCGCCGTGAAGGGTCATGTAGGGAAAGGTGAAATCAAATTGTGCTTCCCGTTCCGGGGTCCGGCCCACGAGCGGCAGGGCGTCGATTTCGCCGTTTTCCAGCCAGCCGCGGACCTTTTCCCATGTGCCCGTGCGAAACGTCACGTCCCGGCCCATGGCCGCCATGGCCGCCCGCATGAGTTCTACGGAAAAGCCGTCCGCCCGGCCTTGTTCATCCACCAAACAAAAGGGCGGGTAATCTGTTTCGGAGGCGGAAATAACCGGCTCCCCGGCTGAGGCCGCAGCAGGCAGCATCGCCATGAAAGCGGTCGGCAACAGCAGTATCCATAACAGCGTGCGGCGAAAATGGCCGGTCATAAAATTTTTCCGCAAGCCCCTGGTTGTGGGGGCTTGTTTTCTTGTTTGCAAGGCAAACTTCTCCCTTCTCAAAAAAACCGGATTTCAGTGGGGATGTTAAGCATAACCCGGTTGCACCCCTGCTGCAACACTTTCTGCCAGGCTAGAAAAAACCATTCCGGTTATCCGGAAAACTTAAGAAATAAGAATTTTGGGAAGGTATGTGGATACGCAAAAAAAGACATTGCCTCGTCTGTCATGCCTGCGGACCTGTCCCGAAAGAGTCGGGGACAGGTCCAGCAGGCATGACAACCGGGACGAACTGCTTTTTCGGGTTGGTTTCAGCTCTTTTTCGGATGGGGATAAACCCCATCCCTACGAAAACCTGCAAGAAACCGAGTTTTTTGTAGGGACGGGGTTTATCCCCGTCCGCGGGGAAATGGCCAACTGGGGTTTTTCGGATAACCGGATATCAGAAAATACTATTTTTTCCGGATTTGAGCGGCAATTCCATTTTGCCGATGTGATATAACCGCTACTTGCGGCTGCGGTATTCTGCCGCAACCTCCATCTTTGTATACCCTTCGTAATTTTCACTGGGCCCTATGATAATACGGACCGTATCTTCGGCTTTTGTCGCCTCCATATATTTTTTATCCTGCTTTTCGGCGGTTTGCACGATTTGCCAGTCGCTGTTTTTTATTTCCGTTTCATAGAAGGCCAGCACTTCATCTGGAGCCGCTTCTGCCGCGTAGGAGACCGCGTGGAGGATCCGGCCGCCTTTTTCCATCTTTTGGTGGGAAGTCCGAACGGAGTCGGGGTAAACGGGGATGTCTTCGGGGTCGGAGCCGGAGACTTCTTCGGGCAGCTCTTTGTCGTTATCGGCCTTTTTGGGTTCGGAACGTTCGGGTTTGGAGCGTGCGGGTTTGGAGTCTGCGGATTTCGAATCTGCGGCCTGTGCATCCGTGCCCTGCGCCTGCCACACCGCGGCAACGGTCTTTTCGTTATACCGGGTCACGCCCATACCCATCCGCCGGCCGTTTCTGGTCAGTTCGGCGCCCTTTAATTCGTCCTCCAGGTATTTGGAGACAGAGGCAAACTGTTCGGGCGCCACCTCCATTGCCTCCATTTCCTTTTTCACTTCCCAGCCGTCTTCCTTGAAATATTGAATAAACCTGTCATAGGTCTCATCGACAGGTACATCCGAAGTCGTGATCCGGATGGTTTTATCCCCCTGCGGCAGGTCGATCTTATAGGCATTGTTTAAAAATTGCGGCGGCATGCCGGTTTCGGTCTTTGTACCGCCGGCATATTGTACGATCGAGGAAACCTCCATGCCCAGTTTATCCGTTATAAACGGCAGAATTGTGTGCCGGTTGAAGTAGCCGATCACCGCCAACGCCGCGATCAGTATGATTATGATGACAAATGCGGTTAAGCATCCGGACAGACAGCCCTTTTTCTTTGACTTTGATTCTATTTCCAAAACAGCCTCCGGCAAGAAATTGGATTTTATTCAATGGAATCGGCAATGTCTCCGAGCGGGATCTCCTCTGCCAGAGAAACGAGTTCTTTTTCGCTTTCAAAGGAGTCTGTTTCAATGATCACCAAGGTGTTTTTTTGCGCCGCGATCATCAGGTTGCTTTTGCCCCCCGTCTTGCTCCGGTTAAGAACGGCTTTATGCCCCGAAATTTCGGTCGTTTTGACGGCTTTTTCCGCCGTTTCCATGTTAAACTTCTGCAGGGTTTCAAATTCTTTCATTACCGGGGCGTCCGTACCGGTCACAAGGGAAAGGCGGAGCTCATTTCCCTTTTCGTCGGCATATGGTTGTTTCAGCGTAGCCCATGACTGCGCGCCCTTTTCCATGTTCATGCCCTCCGGGTCGCCCTGTTTGTCCAGCCCGCCGATGCTTTCGGGAAGCAGGGGGACCCAGTCCCTGTAGTCCAGGGCATTGGCCGTTGATGATGCGAGGATAAAACCCAGGGCGATCAAAAAAATGGTAACGGATTTTTGCATTCTGTGCCTCCTTTATAAAGTGGCTTCACAATGAGCGGATTGCTTCTGTGGGTTATTGTGCCGGCAATTCTTCGACCATCTGCTGAATGGCCTTTTTGACGACCTTGGCCGTTTGCGGTGACAGGGCCTTTCCGGCCGCACCGCCGAGAACGCCGCCGGCAACACCGCCTACAACCCTGCCGGAGCCGCTGCCGACCTGTGAGCCGGTTAAAGCGCCGATCACTGCGCCTCCCGCTGTCGCAAGTGTTTTACCGCTGCCGCCGCCGCCGGTGCCGACCCAGAGGACCTCTGCGGTCTCTGTATTGATCATTTTGCCGGTAACGCTTACTTTCTCCCCCTCCACGTTGGCATCGAGGGTTACAACGGCCGGAACATTCAAGACCTTGCCCAGCCGGGCCGCCTCGGAATCAGTGGTGCGGTCGGAGCGCTGGAAATCCTGTTCATCCAATATTTTGTTTACCCTGCTTCTTTCGATCACGCGATAGCCTTTTTCAAGCATCTCGGCGATAAAGAAGTCCTCGACCTGGTTTTTCGGCGCATCGCCTCGAATGTCTCCGGTAACGTCAACCAGTGCGACCTTTTCCGGCTTAACCTCTTGGAAAGCCGGGGAAAGCGTGCTGTCGCCCGTTGCACAACCGGCAGACCAGATCAAAACAATGGCGAATACCAAATTGCGAAACAATGGAAAATACTTCATTTTTTCCTCCCCCTTGTTTGGAATGGATGATTATTTGCTTTCGTTATTCTACACGTCATTTTTTTGTGGCGCAAACAGAAATTTGAGAGGCCAAGGTTCTGTTTAAATCACTAATTTTTAATAAAATTGAATTGTTTCTCGGGATGATGACAAGAAATCAATAGGGCCTGAAACGTTGTCGGTTCGGCGTTTTCCGAAGAGGGCCTGCTCTTGACATGCCGAAAGAAGGGTTATAGTATCTGCATATTTGCTTAATTAAGGGGAAGCGTTCATGCCGGACGCGGAAAAGTTCATCATTACCGACAGATAAAACATTCTGCTTATCCGATTTACGCCGGCAACAGCCACTGCATTTTCGCTCCAAAGTGTAACCTGTATTGCGGGGCGGGATTGCTGTATCAATTTTTGCTTAGGGGCTGGGTTTTACTGAGCGGCTGGTACTGATTCATCGAAAGGAAGCATCATGTCCGAGACTTTCCGCTTCAACCGGATGGAGCTGGCCGGCTCTTTGGGCGACCTGGGAACGCTTCTGCCCATTGCCATCGCCATGGTGATAGTCAACGGGCTGGATCCGCTCGGCCTGTTTTTAAGCATCGGGATTTTTTTCATCCTCTCCGGGATCTATTTCGGCGTCACCGTGCCGGTCCAGCCCATGAAGGTCATCGGCGCCTATGCCATCGCCGCATCTTTGAGCGCAGACCAGATTCTGGCTTCCTCTCTGCTCATGGGGGTCTTTCTTTTGATTGTCGGGGCCACCGGGGCGATTGACCTGATCCGCAGGGCCACGCCGCTCTCGGTCATCCGCGGGGTGCAGTTGTCCACGGGCGCGCTTCTGATTTCCGGCGGGGTCAAGTTTATCATCGGCACATCCAAGTTCCAGCAAATCCACGATGCGGTGGAACCCTACCTGGCCTTTCAAAACATCGGTCCCGTACCCATAACCCTGATTATCGGCGGCATCGCCGCCGTTATCACCCTTTTGCTGCTCGATAATAAAAAATTCCCGGCCGGCCTGATCGTTGTACTGGGCGGACTGGCTGCCGGGCTTGCCCTGGGCGCAAGGGTGGACTTCGGCGACGGCGGCATCGGATTCCACGTGCCGCAGGTATTTGCCTTCGGGCTGCCGGGAAAAGTCGATTTCACCTTTGCCCTGTTTGTCCTGGTTCTGCCCCAGCTTCCCATGACCCTGGGCAATGCGGTGCTGGCCTACACCGACCTTTCCGAGCAGTATTTCGGCAAGCGTTCCCAAAAGGTGACCAACCGCAAGGCCTGCATCAGCATGGCGCTGGCCAACTTCATGAGCTTTTGTTTGGGCGGGATGCCGCTTTGCCACGGCGCCGGGGGCCTGGCGGCCCATTACCGCTTCGGTGCGCGAACGGCCGGGTCCAACCTGATGATCGGCCTGCTCTTTGCCGGGCTGGCCCTGGTGCTGGGCGAAAATATCATCAGCGTATTAAACCTGCTGCCCATGGCCATCCTCGGCGTGCTGCTGGTATTTGCCGGCTCCCAGCTGACCCTGACCATCATGGATCTTTCCGGCCGCAAGGACTACTTCGTGGCCACCCTGATTTTGGGCATCACTTTGGCATCCAACCTGGCCGCGGGGTTTATCGCCGGCATGGTCGTGGCCCATATCCTTCGGTGGGAAAAATTGTCGGTGTAGAAAGAAAGAGCTGATGGTCATTATTTACGATCGGGTTTTTTAGGGAGATACGGCTATTTTTCATTCTTTCCGTCAGTCCACAAGGGATCGTTTCCGAAGGTATCGAGCCACCATTGATCGGGGGAGCGGTGCCGTTTGACCGTCTCTTCGGAAAAGGAGTATTGATAGTTGTTGCAGTAGTCCATGATGGTTTCATAGGCGGAAACGATTTTATGCGTCATTTCTTTGCAGGTTTCCGGGTCCTCATGGCATTTGTCCGGATGCCATTTGGATAAAAGCCGCCGGTAATTGGCTTTGATTGTTTCCATGGTGGCTTTTTCCGGAAGTCCCAGCATTTTCCGGGCCTCGGTGATTTCCTGATATTTGTTTCCTGCCATTGTAAATTCCGCCTTTTCTCTTCTTTTTCCGGATTGGACAGCAAAAACTTGCCCCCCGGATGGAAATTCCGGGCTCGTCGGCAATCGCCTACATTTTCGCCGGCAGATAAACCCGGGAAACCCAATCCCGGATCGCAGCCATGGCCGTCGCCTCGTTGATGCGGGTTTTCCAGCCCAGCTCCGTTTTCGCCCGGGTGATGTCGACGTCGTTGTTTTTGCCCATCACCGCGGCGGCCAGGCGGGTCATGGGCGGCCGGATGCCGAGCGGCGTCAGCAGATGTTCCATGATCGACCCTAGTCCCCAGGCCACGGAAAACGGGATGTTTCCGGTCGGTTTCTTGTCCACCAGGGCGCCCAGCTGCTCCAGGTAGGTTTTCCAGTCTATGCTGTACTCGTCCCGGAAATGGTAGGTCCGGTTTCGCGCGGCATCGGCTTCGGCCGCCAGCAGGGTGCCGTCTATGAGATTGTCGATATAGACGAACGCGCCCGGATTTTTGCCCCCCGCGATCACCGGAAGCGGACCGCGCCGGAAGGTGTCGATGATGTCGGTGACCCAGACGCTGCCCGGGCCGATGACGTTGGCCGGGCGGATGATGGTGTAGTCGATGCGGTGCCTGCGGCAGTAGTCCGCCACCAGGTCTTCGGCCTCGATTTTGGTGTCGCTGTAGGCAACGCCGCAGGGCTTTCGGGCCGCCTCCTCGTCCAGGCCCGCCAGGTCACGGCCGAATCCCAGCGCGGCAATCGAGGAGAAGTAAACGAACCGGTCGATCGGATCGCCCGCGGCTTCCAGGAGATTTCGCGTCCCGTCGATCATGATGCGGGAAAACGTCTTTTTCGAGCCCCAGTCCACCACCCGGGCGGCCAGGTGAAAGACGATCTCCACGCCGTCGCCGATGCCCGCCAGGGTTTCGGGCCGGGTCAAATCGCCCCGGAAAATCTCCGCCCCCAGCTCTTGCGCCGCTTCGGCATTTTCACCCGGCAGAAACAGCGCCCGGGCCTCATGCCCCCGTTCCATCCATCGCTTCAGCAGGTGGGAGCCGATAAATCCCCCGGCCCCGGTAATCAGCGCTTTCATCGAAACCTCCTTTCCCTTCTTTTTTGCGGCAGAGCTGCTGCACCTACCGGATTTCTAGTCGATGGCCTTCCGGACCAGGCCCACGTATTTGCCGATGATGGTCACCTTTTTCTGTTTGGACCCGTAAAACCGCAGGGCCTTATATAGCGGGTTGGCGGACTGCAGCTCCAGGGTATTGCGTCTTTTCCGCACCCTTTTCAATGTGGCCTCCGGCAAAATCCCGTCCACCAGTACGGCGGCAATCTGCCCGTTTTCCACGTCCGCCTGGGGACGGATCACCGCAAGGTCGCCGTCCATGATATGGGCCCCTGTCATGGAATCGCCCGCCACCCGCAAGGCAAAGCATTCCTCGTGCCCGTAAAGCCTCGGATCAACGCCAATGCGTTCATCCGGGCGGTCCCATACATCAAGGGGGTTTCCCGCGGCAATGGTGCCGGCAACCGGCATGCCCGATTTTTCCTCCAGTTCCACCGGCACCCAGGAGCGCTTCTTGCCAGGCGCAGACCGGATCACTCCTTTTTCCTCCAGCACGCCAAGTATCCGGTGCACGCCCGCCGGCCCGGCAAGCCCCAGTTTCTCGCAAATCTCGCGCACGCTCGGTGAATACCCATACTTTTCGTGATACCCGCAAATCACCCGGTAAACACTTTCCTGCCGCTGCGTTAACTCCATAGCATATCCCCCGGACTTTTTACCCCTTTGCCGCCCCTGTTTGACCTTACATAACGCGCAACCCGGTGCCGTACATAAGTTGGGCCATTATCCATTTATATCCGTCCAGTTGATTGATAATCTCTCTGATTTCATCCTTGGTGAAGACAACCGGCAACTTTCTGGGTTTCTTGGCTCTTTGAACAACCTTTAACTCTCCGAATTCAATCCCAAGGACATTTCGGTACAAAAACAAAAGAGCATTAAATGCCTGATTCTGAGTAGAAGCAGCTACGTTTCGTTTAACAGCCAAATGCGTAAGAAAGGCACTGATCTCTTTTTCTCCAAGATCTTTGGGGTGCTTTTTGTCGTGAAACAGAATAAATTTTCGTATCCAGCCGACATAAGTTTCTTCAGTCCGTATACTGTAATGCTTGGCACGGATCAAATTCCGAACCTGGTCCAAAAGTTTTGGCTGCTCCATGACCCCTCCTGTTTGGTAGAAAGACGTTTTTGGCTCTTTTAATGAACATTTGTTCACGTTGTCATATTCGTATTATATTAAAGATTTCAAATCAAGGGAAAATGTTTGAATATCACCTTACATGGTGGTATTATGCTTAAAAATTAAACTATATCCCAATATTCATGCCCAAGAGGCGTTTTATTTTACGCCTCTTCGGGCATCTAATCATTGGCCTCCGAAACCGCAAATGGGGCCTTGCAAATTTAAACCAAACTAAAGTTTCCTAAAAAATATCATGCCGCCATGCGCAGCAGCGCGGTTACGAGAGAATTTACATTGGTTTTGCGCGGTACAGGGAAAAGTATATCAAAATTATCATCCGATGCGGCCTCCGCGATGGGTCTTCGAACATCAGAGAAAGCAAAATGGTTGCGACCATTGACTGCGTGCCGACGGCTTGGCGTTTTATCTAAACGGCTTGCGTAAATCCAAGTCAATGCAGTTGCCATCATGCAAAAGTGTAGATGATTTTTGACAGCATCAGGGTGCCGGGTCTGGGTATCCAGACTGCCAATATCTTGTTTAAGTTCTTTGAAAGTATTCCCCTCCCGGGTCTCACCCGGGAGACCGAACCTATAAATAACTTTTGTTGCTTTTGAAATGAAAATTTAAAAATTGTGGTTTGGCTTTCACCAAAACACCATATGTTGCGCTTTTTTTGAAGTTACTTAGA
>JBNJEA010000026.1:0-28683 GCA_051745395.1 Thermodesulfobacteriota bacterium
GCGTTGACCTTCGGGCATCGTGATAAGTTGATCAAGATCGCCAGGCAGCGTATATACGCGCATCCCGGGCGCTATGTCGATCATATTTACGGTGAGCGCGAAATGGGCGGCACGAGCTGGCTCTACCTGGCGGCAAACCCGTTTGCCAGCCTCGGCATGCGTTCGGACCTGGGGACGGTGCCGGCACCGGCGCTGACCTCCGGTGCGCTGGCGGTGGTGCCCATGGCCGTCGGGCTCGGCGTGGTCCTGCTGACCGGCATTTACGCCATATCCCGGCGCAAGGAAAAAATTGCGGAAGAACAACGGCTTGCGGCCGTAGACCAGACCCGCACCGAACTCGAGGAAACCATGCAGCAGAAACTTTCCGAGCAGAAAAAGGCGGCGGAAAAGGAAAGGCAGGCCGCCGTCAAGCGCGAGGTGGAAAAGGCGCTTGCAGAGGCAAAAGCCGCCGACCCATCCGAATCCGATCCGCAGTCGAGCGACCCGGCAAGTGGCAAGGAGGAATAGGACAATGGAGGATCGAAAAAGCGGCGCCCCCGCACAGAATACCATCTGGACCCCGTTTAATGTCGTTGCCGGCATTATCCTGGCCGTGGGGCTTGTTTTGACCGTGATCCGGTTTACCGGGGGCCTGGGGGCCGTCACCAACCTGGATCACAACAATCCCTGGGGCATCTGGATCGGCTTTGACCTGCTCTGCGGTGTGGCCTTGGCCGCCGGCGGATACATGACCTCGGCCGCGTGCTATATTTTCGGGCTCAAACGCTATCATTCCGCCGTGCGGCCGGCGATTCTGACCGCGTTTCTGGGCTACGTCCTGGTCGTGCTGGCGTTGAGCTATGACGTGGGCCGGCCCTGGCGGCTGCCGTTTCCCATTTTTTATTCCCAGGGCACCTCTTCGCTTCTGTTTGAAGTGGCGTTGTGCGTGATGTTGTATCTGACCGTATTGTTTGTGGAATTCGTCCCGGCGGCCATGGAGTGGCTCGGCCTGCGCCGGGCGCGCAACCTGGTGGCCCGCCTGGTGCTGGCGTTGACGATTTTCGGCGTGATTTTATCCACCCTGCACCAGTCGTCGCTCGGCGCCCTTTACCTGATTGCGCCGTCGAAGCTCCACCCGCTCTGGTACTCGACGTATCTGGCGCTGTTTTTCTTTGTATCCAGCATGTTTGCAGGCCTGTCCATGGTGATTTTCGAAAGCACTCTTTCGCACCGGTTTCTGCATCACAAGATGGACGCAGAACACCTCGAGCAAAGCGACGGCGTGGCCCTCGGTTTTGCCAAGGCGGCCGCCTTTATCATGATGGGCTACGTGTTTATCCAGTTGATCGGCCTTGCGGTCGACAATGACTGGCAGTACCTTTTCACCGGCTACGGTGCCTGGTACTTACTCGAGCTGATCGGTTTCGTGGCCGCCCCGGCCTTTGTCTACGCCATTGCCGTGCGCGAGAAAAACATCCGGCTGATCCGGTGGGCTGCGGCCTGGACCGTGCTCGGCATCGTCTTGAATCGGTTAAACGTATCGCTGATTGCGTTTAACTGGCAGCTGCCCGCAGATCAACGCTATTTTCCGAGCCTGATGGAAATCGGGACCACCGTCTTTATTGTCACCCTGGGCGTGGTGGCCTACCGATTCATCGCCACCCGGATGCCGATCCTGTACACGCATCCCGAATATTCGCATGATTAGGAAATAAAAGAAAATGGAATACGCATTTTACACTTTACAGGATTTCATGGTCCACACCAAGGCCATCGCCTATCTGCTCATGGGCGCGGCCCTGATCGGGCTGCCGCTGTTCTGGCGGTTTTTAAACGCGCGTGACGAGAAAAAGCGCACATTCTGAAAATTCTGAGGTGATGATCATGTATGAATTCCTAACCGGCCCGATGTTTTACATAGCCATTGCCGTATTCGTGATCGGCCTGCTGGCCCGGGCGGTGCTCTATATTAAGGGACTGGACTGGAAACTCGACCGGGTGGCCTACCGGGCGCATCCAAAGGCCGGCGCCAAGGGGGCGGTGCGCTCGATTGTCTCCTGGCTGATTCCGTTCGGCACCCGGAGCTGGCGGGTGCAGCCGTTTATGACGATCGTGTTTTTCGTCTTCCATATCGGCGCCGTGGCTGTGCCGCTGTTTTTAATGGCCCATAACCTGGTGCTCGAAGAAAAATTCGGGTTTTCCTTTTTTACGCTATACCCGGTTTTGGCAGATATCCTGACCTGGGGAGTGGTGGTTTCGGCCGTGCTTTTGGTGCTGCGGCGCATCGCCCTGCCCGAGGTCCGCATCCTGACCACGGCATACGACTATTTCATCCTGGCGCTGTCTGCCGCTCCCTTTGTCACCGGGTTGATCTGCCGGTATGCAGGCGCCGAAAGCTATTCGGGCTGGTTAATCGCCCATATCATCGCGGGCGAACTGCTGCTGATCCTGGCGCCGTTTACCAAGTTGTCCCACATCGTGCTCTATTTCATGTCCCGCGCCCAGATCGGCATGGACTTCGGTATTAAAAGAGGCGGGCTCAAGGGCAGGGATATGGCGTGGTAAGTGGTCAAAAAATATGTTTTCTGGTGATCTGAAGTTTTCCAGTTAATGATTTTTGATGCTGTACAAAGACAATATGACTGACAAAACCTAACAAGAAAAAGCATATTGTTCCGTCCGTCATGCCTGCCTTCGCAGGCATGACGGACGGGGCAAGGATCTTTTAACAGGAGATCACGATGCCGGAAGGTACGCTGTGCTACAAGGCCCCCGTTGAGACCGAAGAGGATTTGAAGGCCCTGCTTTCGGACAAGGGCGGCAAAACCTACTACGAAGAAATGAAGCAGCTTGACGTGGACCGGGACAAGCTCTGGAACACGATCTCCAAGACCCTGAAGTCGCGGATGAAAACCTGGCTCAAAATTTGCGCGCGCTGCGGCATGTGCGCCGAGAGCTGCTTTTTGTACCGCATCAACGAATGCGATCCGAAACAGGTGCCGGCATACAAGGTCCATTCGACCCTGGGCGAAATCGTTCGCCGCAAAGGCAATGTGGACAACGAGTTCATGCACATGGCAATGGAGACCGCCTGGGCCAAGTGCACCTGCTGCAACCGCTGCGCCATGTACTGCCCACACGGCATCGACATGGGGGTGATGATCAGCTATCTGCGGGGGCTGCTCTACGGGCAGGGATTCGTCCCCTGGGAGATGAAGATCGGCGCTGGCATGCACCGGGTCTACCGGGCCCAGATGGATGTCACGCCCGAGGATTTCGTCGACACCTTTGAGTGGATGGTCGAGGAATACGAAGAGGACTATATCGGCTTAAACGTGCCCGTGGACAAGGAAGGCGCCGATATCATGTACACGGTCAACGCCCGCGAGGTCAAGCACTACCCGGAGGACCTGGCCGAGGCGGCCATCTTGTTCAACATCGCCGGCGAAAACTGGACCATCCCCAGCCGGGGCTGGGAGCTGACCAGCCTGGCCATGTTTGCCGGCGACTGGGAAGCGTGCCGGATGCAGGTGGAAAGCGTCTATGATGCCATGGAACGCCTGCGGCCCAGGCGGATGATCGGCACCGAGTGCGGCCACGCCCACCGGGCCACGGTGGTCGAAGGGCCCTACTGGGCCGGCCGTTCCGACGGCCTGCCCCCGGTCGAATCGATTCACTACGTGGAATGGGTGGCCGAGGCCCTGCGGACCGGAAAGTTGAAAATCGATCCGGCAAAGCGGATCCAGCGGCCGGTGACCATTCAGGATTCCTGCAATTACATCCGCAATCACGGCTTAAGGGAGGTCACCCGGGAAATCATGTCCTACATGGTCGAACCGGGATATTTTATCGATATGACCCCCAACCGGGAGCACAACTACTGCTGCGGCGGCGGCGGCGGGTTCAACGGCATCGGGCTGTTTCGCTCCCAGCGCAACAAGGCCCTGATCACCAAGCGCGACCAGATCTTACATACCGGCGCCGAACTGGTGATCGCCCCGTGCCACAACTGCTGGGACGCCATCCGGGACCTGGAGGAGGAATACAAGATCGGCATCAACTGGTCTTTTTTAAAGCCGCTGCTTATCGACATGGTTGTCGTGCCGGAGCATATGAAGCCCAAAGAATAAAACCGGAATTCAGGTAAAATAAAGGCATTTTCACCCAACATACGAGGTGCCCCAATGTCCGATCAGATGTTTGACAGGATCCTGTTTGCCACGTCGGCTACCGAGGCCTGCGACCATGCCGCCCGGGTGGCCTTTAACATGGCCGAACGCTACGGCGCCCACCTCGATGTGTTTCATGTGCTCGGCCGTCCCACGCGCGGCTACAGCCAGGTGGCCATCGATGTCAAGACCCGGGAGCGGGTGGAAGTCGACGAGGAGTACCGGGAATGGGTCAAGGAGGAGATCCGGGGCTACTATGAACGCCAATTGGCCAACGTGGCCGACCAGTGCACCATTGATGTCGCCGTGGGCGAGCCCCACCGGGAAGTTTTGCGCCGGGCCCGTCAGACCGAGCCGGATTTGATCGTCATGGGCGGCCATACCCGGCACGTGGAGGATTCGGTTTATGCCGCAACGGCGGCCGGCACCACCTTTCAGAAAGTGGCGCGGGGGGCGCACTGCCCGGTGCTGGTGATCACCCGGCCGGCGGGGTCCTTCTGGGGCGGCTTTTCCCGGATCGTTTTCGGGACCGACTTTTCCGGGGCATCGGATGTGGCCTTCGAGCATGCCGCCAAATTTGCGAAGGCCCTTGATTGCGAGCTCTACCTGTTCCACGCGGTTGATATCAGCGGCATGGGCATGGGACAGGTCATGGCCCAGGACGACATCGACGAAAAACTGCGCAGCGCAAGACAGCATATGCGGTTTCGCTACACCGCGAAAATCGAAGATGTGGAAAATTACACCATCGATGTCTGGGAAGGGCTGCCGTATCTGGAAATCGTGAAATACGCCCGGGAAAAACAGGCGGACCTCATCGTCATGGGGCATCACGCCAAGCGGCGGGAAGGCGAAGATGCCCGGATGGGAAGCAATATGGAGCAGGTGGTCGTCCGGGCGAATTGCCCGGTATTGAGCATCAATAGATCGGTGAAGTAAGCTTGAATCGGGCGATTTCCAATTTTACCGCATCTACTGCGTCAGATGCAGCCTCGCATAGTGCACTATCGCTCGCCTGCATCTTCCTTGTATCTGCGGCAAACTTGAAAATCGCTGAAATTGGCTGAAGCAATATCCTTAATGAGAGGCGAGGTTGGGTTATGAACAAGAAAATTATGGTCATCGACGATGATCCGGCGGTGGTGGAGTATCTCACGACCCTGTTTTCCGACAACGGCTATGAAACCTGCTCGGCAAAGGACGCTTTTGAGGGCCTGGACGTGGCCCGGCAGGAAAAGCCCGATTTGATTACCCTGGATCTGGAGATGCCCGGCGAATGGGGACCGCGGTTTTACCGCAAGATGTCCGAAGACCCGGTGCTCAAAAACATCCCGGTCGTGGTCATCAGCGGGCTTTCCGGCCACAAGTACGCCATCAGCAGGGCGGTGGCAAGTATTTCAAAGCCGTTTGACCGCGATGAACTGTTACAGGTGGTGGCCGACAACCTTATATGATGGATTCGCCGGAAGAAACGGGAAAAGCGATTTGACATGGCCGATGAACTGCTTTTAATCGAGGGCGATCAAAACCTGGGACAAGCCATGGCCGTTTATCTGGCCCGGCAGCAGTTCCGGGTGCAGACGGCGGCGACCTGGACGCATGCCGCACCGTATCTCGAAAACGGGACGGTGGATATTGTGCTGGCCGACCCGGACATGGCCGGTGCAGACGGCTACGGCATTCTGCGGCAATTTATGGCCGATTATCCCGCAAAGCCCCTGATTGTCTCAACCGTGCCCGAAAACACCGAAAATGCAATGGCGTATTTTCAGGCGCAGCCATTGGACTATTTAAGCAAGCCCGTCAAAAGCATCGCCCTGGATATTGCCCTGCAGCATGCGCGGCAGCGGCTGAACTTAAACCGCAAGCTTGATCAATACACCCAGCAGCTCGAAGACCTGCATCATACCCAGAACCTCTATCAACAGCTTTTTGACGAAGTCCCCTGCTATATTTCCGTCCAGGATCGGCAGTTTCGTTTGACGGCCATGAATCGGTTTTTCAAGCGGGACTTTGGAAACGAGGTGGGCGGATTCTGTTACCGCATTTACAAGCATCGCGACACCCCCTGCCCGGAATGCCCCGTGGCCAAGACATTCGAAGACGGCAAGCGCCACCAGACAGAGGAAGTGGTCACATCAAGGCAAGGCCGGCAGTACAACGTGCTGACCTGGACGGCCCCCCTTAAAAGCGATGACGATGAAATCACGCAGGTCATGGAAATGGCCACCAACATTACCGAGATCCGGCGGCTCCAGGATCATCTCACGTCGCTCGGGCTGATGCTCGGCTCCATGTCCCACGGGGTTAAGGGCATGCTCACCGCCCTAGACGGCGGGATTTACCAGCTGGAAACCGGCATCGGCCGCGGCGACCATCAACGCATCGAGCTCGCCTTCAACCGGATCCAGCAGACCAGCCAGCGGATCCGCAAAATGGTGCTGGAGATCCTGTACTATGCCAAATCCCGGGGCATGCAGTACGAAACCACCGACGCGGCCGCATTCGCCGAAACGGTGGCCGCTGCGGTCCAGCCCATGGCCGATAAAAACGGCTGCCGATTCGAAAGCGGCATCGACGACAATGCCGGCAGTTTCGAGGTCGATCCCAACTGGATACAGCAGGCGCTGGTCAACTTTCTTGAAAACGCCGTGGATGCCTGTACCGATGACACGGACAAGCAGGTCCACCATATTGATTTTCGGGTCTATCCGGAAGGAGACGATCAAATCGTTTTCGACATCGCCGACAACGGCATCGGCATGGACGAAGACACCCGCCAGAAGATGTTCACCCTGTTTTTTTCCTCCAAGGGGTCCAAGGGCACCGGCCTCGGCCTTTTTATATCCCATCATATCATCAAGCAGCATGGCGGCCGCATCTCGGTTGCCTCCGAATACGGCCAGGGCACCCGCATGCAGATCCGCATTCCCCGCCACCGGACCGTGGAATCCTCGATAGCCGATCCCCTGCTCAATGCCGCCAACCAATAAGGCCGGCCTGAAAAAAAGCACTTGTGACCATCTGCGTTTGCGTTATAATAGAAATGAATGGAGGTTCGTTAGGAGGCTTTAATTCAGCAATCATATCGGTAACGGCGATATTTTGGATAACCGGAAAAATGTTTTCAATTTTATTGATTCTATACAGGTAATCGGATGCGACTGACGACAAAAAGCCGATACGGGTTGCGGATGGTGCTCGATTTGGCCCTAAACGCCAAGGAAGGGCCGGTGCCGCTTAACGATATTGCCTACCGGCAGAACATTTCCATGAAATATCTGGAAAAATTGATCCGGAAACTGCGGGCCGGCGGCGTGGTCACCAGCCAGCGCGGCGCCTACGGCGGTCACCGGCTCGCCTGGCAGCCGGAAAAAATTACGGTGGGCGATATTGTCCGTTTGCTGGAAGACTGCACGGCCCTGACCGATTGCGCGGAAAATGAAGAAAAAATCTGCGGGGTCTGCAACCGGGCGGGGGATTGTCTGTCCCAATGGGTATGGATCGAGGCGAGCAGGGCCCTGTTTGATCGGCTTGACAGGATCACCATTGACCAGTTGATGCGAAACCGTACGGAATTGATCAAGGAAGTCCGCTCCCATTATAACCTGCCGCCGTATGCCATGACCGGCAACTGATTTTTTCTATATGAAGCGCTGAACCGCAGCGTTTTTTCCGCTGCATGCGCGGCGGTTTTCCCTTAATCGTCCAACTCCATCTGCAGCTTTAGCTTCTCCATCATTTCACGGGCGTTTTTCGTCAAATACCACCGGCCGTTGGCAAATACGCCGTAATCGGCTCCCATCATCGCCGAGGCAAACCGGATGGAATTGGCATAAAACAGCCACTGCTCCACCCACATGCGTTCAAGGGTCTCGTCAAACGGGTTGTTGCCGTCGGCAAGCCCGGAAACCACGTCTTGTTCCCATCCTTTCATCAGAATCTGCGTGGCGACCTTGGTGTCGGCATTGGTGGTTTCGATGCTGTTTTCAAGCTTTTCAAAATGGCCGTTTGTCCATTGCTTGCTGTGGCAGGCGTTGCAGACGCTTTTTAACTTCTGATTGCGCGCGTCCATCTCGGATTCGGAAATCAGGTATTTTTCCGCCGGTGTGCCGTCAAAGGCCGTGGGCAGGGGCAGGCCGTCGCGGTTTTTGATTTTTGTCGTATCAGCCGATTTGGGGTGGGCGTGGGCATAGGGAAGCCCGAAAATGCGCCGGGCCAACCGGTCGTTCATCCGGTGGGTCCGTTCTGCAAGAACGTCGCCGTCGCCGTTGGTCAGCATGCTGACATGGCAGGTCGCGCAGGTCGGGGCGGTAAAATCGTCGCCCACGGTCCAGGGCACGGCATCAAAATCCCAATTTTCCGACTCGTGCATGGCGGAGTAAATGTTGCCGTGCTTGCTGACCTTGTAGACCTTGTAGGCGGGCACATCGGGGCCCTTGTGGCACTGGGCGCAGGTATCGGGCTTGCGCGCCGTTTCAATGGCAAACCGGTGCCGGGTATGACAAGCCGCGCAACTGCCCTTGGTCCCGTCGGGGTTGACCCGGCCCACCCCCTGGTTCGGCCATCCCTTGATTTCGGGAAAATCCATGGGGCCCATTTTTGTGTTGCGGGTGATCGTTTTTTTCACGGAAAGCTTGGTGCCGTGGCATGACAGACAGGCGTCGGCCTGGGTCTGCTCATTGGGGGAGCCGTGTTTGAGGGCCATGCTGTCGATTTTCATGGGGCCGTTGATGACCTGGATCAGCGATTCGTATACGGTATTGTCCATCAGGTTGCCGTAGGCTTCGGCCATGATGTTTTTTCGGAACTGTTTTTCCTCCACGGGGTGGCAGACGGCACAATCGCCGGGCGTTACCACGGTGTGGACCTGCGCGCCCTGGTGGGCAAAGGTGTCGTCGTGGGCATCCGGATTCAGGGTATGGCATTCCGCGCAGCCGACCACGGTGTCGGCCAGTGAATCGGGCACATTGTCCGCAGAAATCCGGCGCTGCGGAGGCGCTTCTTTCATGGCTTGACGCGGGGTGACCTGAGACATCCGGCTGTTGGACCAGTCATCGACCATGCCCGGGGAGAGGGCTTTGTGGCAGGAAAGGCAGGTACGGGTCTGCGGACTGACGTTGTCAAAGGTGCGGCTGAAACCGGAATTGTTCAGGATTATCAAAAACACCACAGTCAAGCCGCCGATCAGCCATTGGTTTGCCCTCATGCCATGTCCTCCCGTCTGTTTTTGTCGGTTTGGCGATTTTTGCCTTTTGGGTTATACAGTCTACGCCATCCGGTGTGGACTGTAAATTTTTCTTTCATTTTCCGGGTCTTAGGCGCCGGCCTGTTTTGTGATCCGTAGGGGTACCCTGTATCGTAGTTCGAAAAAACATGTAGAACGGTTTTGCGTTTTGCCGCTCGATCGTACATGACCGGCCGGTTTTTGTTTCCTGATTTTCCCAAATATAATCGCGGCGGGCCGATCGTCCACAATTTTTTTTCCTCTGCCGGGTCTTTGCCATCGCTTCCCCCCAAACGGGCATAAGTGCGTGTTTTTGCAATAATAATAATTAAAATCAATAGGTTATTAAAATTTACGCCATACATGGGTTTGCATTTTAAAATACCAAGTATCCCTTATATATCCGCGCCGCAGATTCATTTATAGATAAAGACAACATGGAAAGAGCAAGTGAAATGAATCTAAACCCGTTTTTGTTCGAGCAGCCATTTTTCCATTTCAATATTGGCCATAAAGGAGACCAAAATGTTAAATGATCCGCTACATGTTTCAACCGAAGCAAAAGTAACGGAGACGGAAAAGGCCACCTCCCTTGATGTCATGGGCGAAACCATTTCCAAAAAGGCCGCCCAGGAAGCCAAGGCGAAAACCCAGGGCCGCGGCAAACAAAAATACGATCCGGTTCAGCAGTATATGGCCGACATCCGCCATCATGGTCTGATTACCCGGGAACAGGAAAAGGAGCTGGCCCTGCGCGTTCAGCTCTATGATGACAAGGATGCCTTTAACAAGCTCGTGGTCTCGAACCTGCGGCTGGTGGTCAAAATTGCACTGAAGTTCCAGCGCTTCTGGAACCGGAACCTGCTGGACTTGATCCAGGAGGGCAATGTGGGCTTAATCCAGGCGGTCAGAAAGTATGATCCGGAACGAAACGTCAAATTTTCCTATTATGCCTCATTTTGGATCAAGGCCTATATCATGAAATACATCCAGGACAACTGGCGCATGGTAAAAGTGGTGACCACCGAGGGGCAGCGCAAACTGTTCTATAAGCTCAAGCAGGAAAGAAAAAAGCTCAGCAGCATGGGCATTGAGCCCAACGCCCAGGTGCTTTCCGAAAGGTGCGGCGTGAACGAATCGGAAATCGCGGAAATGGACCAGCGGCTGCAGAACTGGGATATATCCCTGGACGCGCCGGTAAAAGAGGATTCAGATACCGACCGCATCGATTTGGTCAGAAATGAGGGCCAGTCCCTGGAAAGCCAGTTTTCCGACAAGGAGGCCGATGACCTGATCAACAGCAAGGTGGGCTCGTTCCGCAGAACTATCTGTAAGCGGGAACGCGAAATTCTCGATCAGCGGATTTTTTCCGACAGCCCGATGACGCTGCAGGCCCTGGGTGACCGGCTCAGCCTCTCCCGGGAACGGGTGCGGCAGTTGGAAAAACATATCATTGCCGAGTTGAAACAGTATTTGATTGATGAAATCCATGATTTCGATGCCCTGGCCGGCCTGACCAGAATGTCGGCCTGATCAACGCCCTTTCAGCGACTCCCAATGCCCGGCGGTGTGTTTCAAGCCCGCCGGGCACTTTTGTTTCCCGCCTGGCAAAATTGCCTTTTTCGTATCCTTTTCGTTTTCATTGCATGGCTGCCGGTAGCTTGTGTAGCCGGGGTTTTCGGCCAATAAAGTTCGAGCCGATAAAAGTGGTGCTTTAATTTTTTATTAATTTATATTATATTGTTGCTGTATTGCGTTTTTCGAAATGCAATGATTTCGGGATGGCCTGGCCATTTACGGATTCAGGCTTTTTTAACAGGGGAAAAATAAAGTTATACGTACCGTTACGCTCTGGCAAAACAAGGACGTTTTTTTGACAGGAAGGTTTGATGGAGAGTAAAAAGAAAGTCCTCATTGCCGAGGATCACCAGTTGTTCCGGGAAGGATTGAAGGCCATGTTAAACGGCCGGCAAGACCTGGAAGTCGTCGGAGAAGCCCAGGACGGTTTGGCCGCCATTGAAGCCGCCAAAAAATTCGAACCGGATCTGCTGCTGCTGGACCTGTCCATGCCCCGTTTAAGTGGTGTCAGCGTGGTAAAAGAGGTCAAGCGCCTTTACCCGGCACTGATCGTGCTGGCATTGACGATTCACGAATCGGACCAGTATGTCCTGGAAGCCTTTGAATCCGGCGTCAATGGTTATTGCATCAAGGATGCCAGCCGCGAAGAGCTCCTTGTGGCCATCAACAGCGTTTTAAAGGGAAAGACCTATATCAGCCCCGGTATTGCCGACAATGTCATGGAAGGCTATCTCGAGGGAAAAAAACGATTAAAGTCGCATTCCACCTGGGATACGATTACCTCCCGGGAGCGCGAGGTCTTAAAGCTCCTGGCCGAAGGGTACTCGAACAAAGAAATCGCCGTTTTTTTAAATATCAGTGTCAAAACCGTGGAAAAACACCGCGCCAATATTATGAGCAAGTTAAACCTGCACAGTGCGGCGGCTTTGACCTCCTTTGCCATTGAGCAGGGACTCGTCCATAAACAGAATTAACCCCCAAAGGCCGGCAATGCGCGGCTTGCCGTAAACGACTTTTCCTTTATCCGGTTCGCTCCATTAAGTAACGAGTCGTCGAGTTATTTTTTTATTCTCGCGCAAAGCCGCCAAGAGCGCCAAGAATGACTTGAAAAACTTTGCGCCTTTGCGTCTTGGCGCGAGAATTGGCTGTTACTGGAGTAAATCGGATAACCGGATTTCTTTATTTCCATCCGATCTGAATGAAGCGTTTCAGGTTGTATCGGCGGGCATCAGCGGTTGGGGTATGCCTTTTTCCAGCTGTCGCGCTGAAGTACCTGGTAGTTGCGCAGGGCCCGGTAAAGCGCCCCGACGGCCAGTTCGGCGCAGTGATAGGAATCGTCGGGCAGGGTTTGCAGAAATTCGGCGATGTGCTCGGCGGTCATCTCCCATGCCTGTTGCACCGGCTTGCCCTCAACAAGGTGGGCCACGGTGTTGGCACACGCCCGGGTGTGGCTGCAGCCATCGATAGCAAAGGTAAGTGTTGTGATCCGGTCATTGTCAACGGTTACAAACATCTCAATGGTATCGCCGCAGTCCCCGGTATTTTTCCCGTAACCGTCCGGGGCGGCCAGTCGTTCCAGCCGGTCGGCCCGGAAGGCCATTTCGAGGAAGTGGTCTGAGTGATCCTGCCAGAAATCAAAAGGCTTTTCTGTCATAGCGTACGTCTCCTGTATTACTGCCGGCGGTGACACTGGCCGCACAGAATCGGCCCGGATTTGCTTTCCATGTGGCAGGAGCGGCACTGCAGGTGATAGGCCCGGATTAGGTCCATGGGTTCGTCTTCGGGCTGCGACAGGTGGCAGGCGGAGCATTCCATGCCGACGGAATCGGCATCGGGCAGTTTCTCGCCGTTTTCATAGTAATGATGACAGGTATTGCATTGCTGGATGCCGGCGTCATAGTTGTGGGCATCATGCTCGAAGGCCACGATCGGCTGCTGCCGGTTTTTATCGGAAAAAGCGCTGTCTTCAACGGTGGTGATGTGGTTTTGGGCCCCGGCCCCGAGGGCGGTAAAAAACAGGGCAGACAGGCCGATGACAAACGGCTTGACAACGGGATTGGACCAGAGACCTTTCATGGCAATGCGCCTTTCTTCTTTCCGGTTAGGCAACAGCTACACCGATGGTTTATCAATACAGTCGTATATGATATCCCCTAAAAATTTGAGCTCCATGCCCAATTCATAATGGTTGATGATGTCTTCGAGTCCGCCGTGACAGTTGTGGCAGGGCGCGATGACCACTTCCGCCCCTTTTTCCCTGGCGGCTTTGAGTTGATCGGCTTTGGTCCGGTTGCTTTCCACGCGCTTTTTCTTGAAAGGCGGTCCGCAGTTAATGACACCGCCGCCGGCGGCACAGCAGTAATTGTATTCCCGGTTGGGTTCCATCTCGATAAATGTTTCGCACGTATAGCCGACAACATTTCGGGACTGTTCGTGCAGGCCGCGGCCACGGATGATGTTGCAGGGGTCGTGCAGCGTCACCGGCCGGTCGAATTTTTGGGCGACGGTCAGGCGCCCTTCGCGGAAGAGTTCATCATAGAACGCCACGGCGTGTACCACCGGCAGCGGGGTGTTTTTCCATCCCAGAAACCGGTTGCCCACGTCATAGACCGAGCGGAAGGCATGGCCGCATTCGCCCATGACGATCCGCTTGGTTTTCAGCTCCATGGCGGCTTCAAAGTGGACTTTTTTCAGCCGGGCCGTCATCTCCGCATCCCCGGTATACATGCACATGTCGCTGTTGTCCCATCCGGGCTGCGACGGCATCGTCCAGTCCATGCCGGCCGCGTGCATGATCACGGCGGCCTGGTAGATCAGTTGGGCCCGGAACTTAGGTTCCGGCCCGATGACGGAATAGAAAATATCGGCGCCGTTTTTGTCAATGGGAATGCGAAGGTTCGGGATTTCATCCCGGGCTTCTTCTTCCTGCCATTGCAAAGTGTCGATCCATTCATCTTCCTGGACCCACATCTGGTTCATGGTGGCCGAATGGCTGTGGGCCGTATCCTGGATGTATTTGGGAACAACGCCGAGCTTGTGGCAGAAGCGGCGCACAAACAGCATCAGGTAGGCCACGTCGATGCCGAACGGGCAATACATCATGCACCGGCGGCAGAGGTTGCATTCGGTAAAGGCGATTTCACACATCCGCCCGACGGCCGCGGGGCTGACGCGGCCTTTGTGTTTGACGAGTTCGTTCAAGGTCTGCCGGACCTTGCCGGCCGGTGCGTAGTGCGGGTCTTTGTCGTGGGACAGATAATAATGGCAGGCATCGCTGCACATCCCGCAGCTCATGCACGTGCCGAGATAGGTTTTCAGCCGGGCCCCGCCTTCGGCGGCCATCATGCGCGCAAAGGTTTCCGCGATGGTTTTTTTATCGAGTTTTGCGGCCCCTTTCTCGATGCCGTCATCGTATATCGTCGCGGCGGTTTCGATATGACATTCATTCATCTGAGTTGCGGTCCCCATTGAATTGAAAATGTATTGGCACGCCGAAACGGTGATCGGCGTGCCCGATTGGCTCCCGGCGCTACCAGTCTCTGGCGTGACGGACTGCGCCGAACTCAGAACCCGCATACATCCGGGTCAGCGGGAAAAAAAACATATGGTTCAACCGGGTAAACGGGATGGATGCCAGCAGCAGTTCCCCGGTCAGCATGTGGGCAATGGATACGATCTCATAGCCGGCCCATTGCTGGGAGGCCCAGAATCCGGTAACAAAGGGGGCGGCCACGAGAAGCAACACCCCGTAATCGGCAGCAGAGGACAAAAACCGCACATCCGGCGATACGATGCGCCGGATGAGAAAAAAGACGCAGGCGAAAATCACGATCAACGTCAAACCGTCGGCCGCGATTGCCGGCAGGTAGCACCATGCAATATCCCAGGATTCTTTAAGCAGTATGATATGGGCCATCAGAAATATCGGCACCACGAAAAGCGCAATGTGGAAGGCAAAGGCCACGACGGTCAAAACCGGTTTGTTGCGCGTGCTGGTGCTGGCAAAGGGGATGACCCAGTGGAAAAAAGAACGCATTGCATAGTAAAAACTCATGTACTCGAAAACCACCCGGTCCTTTTTCCTGGCCAACATGAAAGCCGCTGTCAGCCGGTAGAGGCTGCCGCCGATAAAGACAATAAAAGCGGCCCATACCAGCGGTCCCCGGGCAAGATCATAGAGTTCATACATGGCGGCCGTCTCCTTGGTTATCAGTGCAACGCATCGGTTTCAAAAATGTAGCGGCAGTATTTGCCTTTGTCCGGGCCGGCATCCACGCCCTTGACCATCATTTTCCGGCTGTCCGGGCTAAACACCGGGTCCCAGGCTTCGAGCATCGGCCAGTCGATGGGTTTGCCGTTTACCACCACGGCATAGCGGCCGCCGGTTTCCACTTTTGCCGCCACGTGGGCGCCGTCGGGGCTGAATACCGGCGGCCATGCCATGTCATAGGCCCCCGGCCAGATCTTGTCATCCACGGCGATGTGCCATTTGCCGTTGTGTTTGCCTACACAGGCGATGCGGTTGCCGTCCGGGCTGTAAACCGCATCGGTGACAAGCTCATTGAAACGGATGCGCCAGGCCTTGTCGTCTTCGGCAATCGTCCATTGCCCGTATTCCGGGGCGGCAATGGCGGCGATATGATCGCCGGCGGGACTGTAAAGGTGGTGCCAGAGCTGAACATAGCGGCCTCGCCAGAAAAGCTCACCGTCTTTGGCCAGGCCCCATCCGCCGGAAAGCCGGACCGGTGCGGTCACCGAATGATCCGTGGGGTGAAAGCAGGGCCGCCAGGCCTCCGCGTAATGGGTTTTCCAGGGCGTGCCGTCTACGGCGATGGTGAAATCGTAAAGGGACAGCCGTATATCGGCGGCCACGTGTCGGTTGTCGGAACTGAAAGCGATTTGCCAGGCATTGAAAAAGTGGGCGGGCCAGGGCGTGCCGTTGACCGCAATGGTGAATACCCCTTCCTGGAATGCGGCGATGTCGCCTTCCTTGGCCGGTACGCTTTGCACCACGGCGGCCGCCACGTTGCCGTCCGCGGAAACGGCAAGGTTGTTTAGCGAATAAAAGCCCGCCTCCCAAGGGTCGTCATCGGTGACGGCAAAATAATTCCGGCTGTTTTGGGCGGCCACGGTGATCGGGCCGCCAAGGGCCCCGAATTTTGTGTTCCAGACAAATTCATACCAGTTTTGCCAGGCAACACCGTCTACGGCCACCGACCACATGGCGGTGTCGGATACCAGGGCAACGGCGCGGTTGTCCGGGCAAAACCGCAGGTGCCAGATCTTGTCGAATTGCCCCGCCCACGGCGAACCGTTGACACATACGGAAAAAGCCTCTTCGCCCGTTTTCACGATTGCGGCAATCTTTTCCCCGTCCGGGCTTGCGTACGGTTCTTCCATGGCCTCGTAGGTTTTATGCCATTGGCCAAGGTCCGCAACAATTTTTTTACCGGGCGCCCAATCCCAATTTTCGCTGTTTTGCATCGGTCACTCCCGCCAGGGTTTCACCGTCGGTTCTTCCGGGGCGTCAAATTCGTCAAAGGTTTCATTGTGTTTCTAAGACATACTACAATAAATGGATGTGGTTAATCAAGTATTGTCCTGAAATCAATGTTGATGAATGTCAATTCCGTTTTTTTCCATATCATTGCCAATGCGTTCTTTCAAGCCAGTAAGGTGGCTATCAGCCCGGAAAGCACAATGCCGTCAAACGTCCCGGCCCCCCCGATGCTGGCCACGCTGGTATTGATCCGTTCGATTTCTTTTAAATGCATCAAATCGGCCCCCACCAGCGGACCGAGCACTCCGGCGGAAAAAGCGATCAGGGGGGCGATTTCCCGGAAAAACAGGATGCCGCAGATAGCGGCCACAAAGGCGGGCACCAGGGCCGGCATGGCGATGCCGACATTTGCTATCGGCTGGGCGAGCCGATAGCAGACGGCGATATTGATGCCGATGGCGGCGGTGGCCATGAAAAACGCCACGGGGCCGTGGGTCGCGATCCGGACCAGTTCGTAGACAACGATCATGCAGGGGACAATGCAGCCGCCGAAATTGACAGCGATGATGGTGTATTGCCGCCGCGGCAACCGATGGGAAAAGAACCGGTCTACGCCGAAAAGCCCATGTGGCGACGGGTCCAGGTAGTTTTCCCGGGGGATTTTTTTGACGGGAATATTGATCATGCCGCCGGCGAAGATGCCCAGGGCGGCCAGGGCCGATGTTTGCGGACTTAATCCGAGCCTGGCAAGTGCGGTCAGCATGACATCGGCCAGAAACAGGGGCAGCAGGATCAGCAGGGCGGCAAATAGCGTCAGGGGCAGGCACCCATAGGGGATTTTGAGTCGCATTCAGCAGGCTCCGGGTCATTTGTGGTTCAAAGAAGCCACGGCAATGCCGCTTGGCAGCCAAACGAAATACTCAGTTAATATAAGCCCATACGCCCTTTTTCGCAAGTCTGCCGGTTTATCGGGCAGAGCCGGTATGCAATCTTTCAGCAGCGGATCTCGTGTGGGTTTCAATCACGGCCAAATCCCGGTCCGTGAATTGCGGCCGGTAATAGCCGGGCGGATGGATGCGGCCGGCTTCGGCGGCGATAAAGTCTTCGGAAAGGGGCAGGCCGCAGTGGGTCAGCATGTTTTCGATGGTTTCGGCCGGCCGGTGACAGAGGGTGTCAAAGGAAATCACCGTGGCGGCCGCCTGTACCGCCGGGTCCTGGAGGCAGTCGGCAATAAAATGATGCAGCTGGCCCCAGTAGATGGCCCAGCCGGCCACCTCTTCGCCGTTTGCCCACAGGGCCATGATTTCCTGCGTGGCGGCGGTATCGCCCGTGTTGACAGGGCGGCGGTCCATGCCGAATTCAAAGTGGCCGACACGCTGCAGGTGGGCCACGGCTTTGGGGTTGTCCGTCTGGCCGCGGCAAAACAGCCGGTGTTGTTTCATCAAAGAGGCAATATGCCAGACGGGGTCGCGCACCGGGATGACAAACCGGGCATCCGGAAAAATATCGAGCAGGTATTTCAACCGGGTGATATTGTAGTTGTTCTTGGAGGCATACCGGCTGCCGCCGCGCAGCAGCAGCAGTTTGCGGATATGGTCGCGGTAAAACCGGTTAAATGCCGGGTTGCACTCCGCCGTATCGAGCACGTCAGTGGTCCGGAGATTGTGCAGATCCGGAAAAAAGGCCATCCAGAGGATTTCCTCGAACGCCTCCGGGCTTTCCGGGGAGACAAAAATGCCGTCCTGGTGGCTTCGTTCGGCGGGGCGATCGTTTTTTCGCGGGGTCCGGTCCAGGTACCGGTTCCACATATAGGGGACAAACAGCAACGGATCGTCGCGGTAGCGATGGGTGACAACATCGGCGTGCCGATGGATGATTTCGAGCAGGATGGTGCTGCCCGAGCGGGCCAGTCCCGTAATGTAGATCGGCTGCCGGATCGCGATACCGTCCAGGACATCGGCGAGAAAGCGGGTTTCAACGTTGCCGAGCCATTGAAACAACTTTTTTCGGCGGTTGACAAATCCCCCCAGCGCATGCGTCCACGGGTCGACGGAAAAGGCGTCCCGGGATTTGTCTTGATCCGGTTTTTTCCCCATGAAAATTACTCGATCCGGGCAATGACTTTAAGGGCGATGGATGCCACTATCAGGGGCAGAAAAAAGCCTGTTTCCCAGCCGCGCATCCAATCCGGTCCGAAGGGCAGATAGTCCTTGCGGGGAAGGGCCACCCGGATGCGTTTTACAGCCGCGTCTTTCGGCAAGTACCCTGCCGGATTGCCTATCAATACATTCCACCATTGCCGTTTGTGAATGACCGGTACCGGGGCGCTCAGTACGATGTTTGCTATGATTTCCGAGCTGTTGTCGGTGATGACAATACGCGGGCAAAGGCTGTCTTTTGGGCCGTTGAGCCATTCGGCGTGCAGCCGGCCCGGTTTGGTTTGAATTTGCGGGACGACATCGGCGGCGGGGTAGCCGTAGCCGTAGTCGGTGCTCAGCCAGCCAAGCATCGCCAGAAGGGGCAAAGAGGCCACCACGGCCGGCCATCCCACGCGGCCGACCTGCCAGACAGCCAGTTTCAAAAGCCGCGATATCAGCGGCCAGGCATCGCGGAACGGCCCTGCAAAAGCATCGAGCCGGCGCCGGGCCGCAAGGAGTTGCTGTTTGTTTGAAGCAATTGCTTTTTGCGCCGAAAGACCCCGGTATAAGAGCATGGAGATGACGGCCCCGATAACGCCCCACAGGGCCAGGCGCGCCAGTGGCGGCAGAAAGGCGGCCAGGCCGCTGTCTGCCCACGAAAGCAAGGGGGCCGGCAGGTCAAAAACTCCCATTGTCATCACCGTTTGCCAATTGCGTTGCCCGGGGATTGCTGGGGTTCAATGGAGAAATCGGATTTTCGGTGTTCGTCGCCGGATGTTTTACTTTTCGGCCTGAGGGGTTTCTTCCTCGGTTTCTTCGAAAATCAACTGGTCATCGTCGGCGTTTTCCGCCCGTTTTGCCCGGGCGCGCCGGATGGCCTGTCGCAGGGGCCAGAAAAGGATAAACCCGAGGGCGGCGAAAATGGCGATTACCAGGCCCCACAGAGCACCGAGAAGACTCAGGCCGGCACCGGGGCCGACATAGGCCGATGCCGTATGCCACGGCATTGCGACGAAAAACAGCAATATCATAACAACGGAGATTTTTTGTTTCATTGAATCCGGACCTCCTTTGGGGTCTGCTGGTTTTGCATGCCGGCGTAAAAGCCGGTGGAAAGCCATAGCGGATCGATCCGCTGGCTCCAGTTCACGATGGGAATGCGTTTTTGATCGGGGCCGCCGCGGACGGGGTTGATGTATTCCCATGCGATTTCCCCGCTCCGGGTGATTTCCAAAAGGCGGCCGCCGTTGGATTCGGTGATGAGAATGTTGCCGTTGGCCAGTTGTTGCTGGTCCGACCGGATCAAGCTTTCCAGGCGATTATTTTTGTCGCCGGTGTACTGCCAGACGATGCCGCCGGTTGACGGGTCGACTTCGACAATGCGGGATTTTCCGTGGGCGCCGAAATGGCCGCGGTTGTCAAAGACCATAATATTGCCGTTGGGCAAAATATCGGCGTCATGCTGCGACAGCCAGGGGCCACGGGCGGCCCAGACAAGCACTTGCTTTTCGATATCGAGCAGGGCAATGCTGCCGCCGGCCAGTTCACGAAACGACAGCAGCGCCTGGCCGGCGGCTGCGGCCGGGATCTTTTTGCCGAGCTTTGCCGCATCGGTTTCATCCAAAATATCGATTGAATTGGTGTGCAGTGGATCGCCCAGGCTGTAATAGGGCACCCGCCATAACAATCGCCGGAAATCGGACTCATTGAGGGCGTCTATCAGCGATACCGTTTTGGTGATTTTGCCGTCCGGGGTCATGACCACCACGTAATCTTCCATCACCGGCATTTCCAGGTGATCGACGCCTTCTACGGGCTTTTGGCGAAAATCCTGGGTAAGGCCGTAAATGGTGCCGTCTTCGGTGACCGTGAAATCGTGGTGAAAGTGATCCAGGTTTTTCCAGAGGATCTTTGAGTGCTTGTCGAGCTTGACCATTCCGTAGCCATAGGGGCTGTCGCCGGTGCCGATGTAGATGGCGATCAGGTCGCCATTGGGGAAAACGCGGGCCTTGGTGAAACTGGCATGCCGGTCGGATACCGGGTTTTGCACGGCAGCGGAGCGATCCCAGACTGCGCTGAAGGGTTTGTGCCATTCGGAGACAATACGACCGTCCATATCCACCAATACCGCCCTCGGCCCATGACCGGAGGTGTAGAGGGTCAGGCCGGGCTGGGTTTTTCCGGGATCATGGATGGTGACACCGGTTTTGGAGGTCCGCTCCGGCGCCCAGAGGTTTGAGGTGTAAATGTTTTGCTGCTGCCTGAACTTTTGATAAAGCGCAGTACCGGCCCGGTAGGCGTTTTTGATGTAGCCCGAGGGCGCAACCTCGGCGACTGCAAGCAGGGCGCCGCTGATAAAGGAAAGAAATATAACAGCGACCCAGAAGCAAACAAGTACGCCCTGTTTGGCGATCCAGTCCCTGGAAGCGGGAAATATTGGCGGTCTTTCCGGTTTTTTTTTCATGATTTTTTTGTTGCCATTGTCCTTGAATGCGAAATGGATAAAGGGTCGGCAAAAATATAAAATATAATGTATTGCCCCGCTGGCTGCCGGCTTTTTCCGTGCAGGCAAAAAATGACATCCCTGTGAAAAAGGTAAACCCGGTTCGGCCGAAGACAATCGGATTATTGATGGATTTTTGAAGAAATAGGGCCCAAATTTTGTGCCGGGATTTGCGCCCATGGTTTTAGCCAATCAGGGAAAGCAAAAAAGGCGTAAACTGCAAATGGCGCGTGAAATGGTGTGGTGTCCCGTTTTTACGCCGCAACGGCTTCGATAAACGGGGCCACGAGTTCCGGGTCAAAGTGGGTGCCGGCCCGCCGGCGCAGTTCGGCCACGGCTTCCTCGGGACTCAATACCCGTTCATAGGCCCGGTGGTGGGTCATGACATCATAGGCATCGATGATCATAAACAACCGTGCCAGAAAGGGGATGTCTTTGCCCCGCAAGCCCCGTGGATAGCCCGAGCCGTCCCAGCGTTCCCGGATGCTTAAAATGTCCTCGGAAATTTTTGCCGTGTCGGCAAAGGTGTTGGCAATGCGGAAGCCGGCTTCGGGGTGGCGCTTGAGGGTTTCCCATTCGTCCGGGCGCAGCGGGGCTTGTTTCTGGAGCAGTTGTGTCGGCAAAACCGCCTTGCCGATGTCATGGAGGTCGATGAGCAGGTTCATTTCATGCATCTGGCTTTCGGTTAAGCCCAGGGTACTGGCAAAGGCGGCGGCAAGCTTGCGGGAACGGGTGATGTGGTGTTTCATATCCGGGGTTTTTTGGGCAATCCGGTTTTGCAGGGAAGCTATCACGCGTTTTTGATTCTGCCGGTTTTCGGCCAGCTTGTTATCGTACATGCGTTCTTCGGCGACCACGATGACCTGGTGGGCTGCCTGCTTTGCCGTATCCTTGGCGGCCGCGCCGAGCGCGATGCTCGGGGCGATGACGGCATGGTTGTGTTTTTCGGCCGCGGCCTTGATCCGGGAACATATCTTTTCGGTGGTGGAAAGGTCCGTATTGGGCAAAATGATGGCGAATTCATCGCCGCCCCAGCGGGCGATCACATCGCTGTTGCGGCAGGATTTTTTAAGGATTTGCGCCACGGACCGCAGCAACTGGTCTCCCTCGGTATGGCCGAAAGCATCGTTGACCAGTTTCAGGTTGTTGACATCGCCCATGATAAAACTCAGGGGCAGGGCGCGTTCGTTGTCGAGCCGCCGGACCTCTTCTTCAAAATAGGCCCGGTTGTACAGGCCGGTCAACTCGTCATGGAAACTCATATAGCGGATATGGTCCTCGGCCTGTTTGCGCTCCGTGATATCGCGGGCCACCATCATCAGGCTTTCCACCATGCCGCTGCCGGAATATTCGGGGATGATGTTGCCCCAGAAAAACCGTTTGCCGAAAAGGCCGGAAAAACTGAATTCGATTTTCACCTCCCGGCCCGATGCAATCGCCTTTTTCACCGCCTGCCGCCATTGTTCGGACAGCTTTTTCGGCATCCCCAGTTCCCGGTTGCTCCGGCCGATGAACTGTTCCCGGGAGATGCCGGTAATGCGTTCATAGGTGGCATTGACAAATACGTAGCGCATGTCGCGGTCAATGCGCAAAATGATATCCGGCGAGCTTTCCACCAGTGTCCGGAATTCATGTTCATTGCGGCGCAAAGCCGCTTCCATTTGCTTTTTTTCGGTGATATCGCGCCAACTGATCACCGCATGGGCAATATGGCCGTCATTGTCGTAAACCGGTGCGGCAATGACCGACAGCACCGCCTGGCTGTTGTCGGGCCGCTGTAGCTTCCATTCCTCGTCCATGATGGTTTCGCCCTTGATCAGGGCCCGGTATTCCGGCGAGTTTTCCCGGGAGGCCGGCATGTCCTGGTACCAGCGTATCCCGGGCAGCGCCTGCAGCCGATTTTCCAACGACATCTCAAACAGCTCTTCCGCGGAGATGCCGGTAAATTCCTCGTAAAACCGGCTTACGAGTTTCAACCGGGCATCCGGGGGTTCGACCACGGTGATGCCTTCGGGAATGCTCACCAGGATGGCCTCCAGGATGCGGCCGCTGTCCTCGGCCTCCTGCGCCCGTTTTTCCGCCGTATCCCAGGAAACCCGCAGGTTTTCTTCCATGAGTTTTCGCTCGGTGACATCCCGGAGGATGCCCACCCGGTATCGGGGGCGGCCCTGGCCGTCGCAGACCACTTTCAGGCTATCCGAAAGCCACCGGTATTTGCCGTTTTTGCATTGGAATCGGTACTCGATCAGATCCGATGCGCAGGGGGCGGACATAACGGTTTCGAGCCGGGACTGCAGCAACGTCCGCTCGTCGGGATGAATCCGCTCGATGACCTCCTCCATGGGCATTTCTGCGAATTGGCCCGCCGTAAACCCCGTAATCTGTTCAATGACCGGGCTCATGTAATCATAGGCGTCGGTGTCAAGATCGCGGCGATAGGCGGCGTCTCTTGAGTTTTCGAGCACCGTGCGGAATCGGTTTACACTGTCGGCAAGCGCCTGCTGCTGCGCCCGGGCATCGGCCATGGCCCGCCGGGTCATCACGACCTCGGTGAGGTCTTGTATCACCAGCAGGATGCCGTTGGCATCGCCGGTTTCCCCCGTTGGTCGGCGGGCGTTGATTCGCACGATTTTTTGTCCCGCACCGGAGAAAAAATGTTCGATTTCGATGTCTTGGGCCTGCATGCCGCCGGCGGTCACGGTGTCTATGGCCTCCCGGAGCGCGGGGATGTCCCATCCGCCGTTGTCGATGTCGTAAATCACGGCGTCGCGCACCCGGGATTCGGTCAGGGAAAATGTCTCGTAAAATGCCGGGTTGGCCAGCACCACCCGCAGTTCGGCATCGAGAAACACGATCGGTTCGCGCAAATGCTCGATGATATCCCGGGACAAAATCCCCGGATCATGACAATTTTTCAGTTTCGTGCCGATATCAGTCATTGAGACCCCCGGCATAAATAAAAGCCAAACCATACGAGGATTGATTCGGCTTTTTGCATCATGGTATTCCTTTTTAAGTTTTTTACTCAATTATTAAATATAGCGATCATCACCAAACTTTTCAAAAAAATGATGATAAATCGATTTACCGTTTGCCCCCCTTCACTTTATAGTGCAAAAGATATTGCATCACGGGGCTGCAACAACCAAAAATGACAAAGGGAGGCGATCATGGAGGCCGTATGCCGGGAACTGGAAAGGGAATATTCCGACCTGGACGAACTGCTCGGAAACCTGGCCGAATCGGACTGGAATCGGGTGACGTTTTTTAACGACTGGACCATCCGGGATGAAATCAGCCACCTGGCCTATTACGACAACAAGGCCCGTCTTGCCGCCACCGACGCCAGCGCCTTCCAGGCCCATTGCCAACAACTGATGGAAAACTTTGAAAGCGCCGACGCGATATTCCGCCAATCCCTGGCAGAAGGGCGGCACCTGTCTCCCGGAAAACTCATGGCCTGGTGGCACACCGAGCGCAGCGCCCTGCTCGAAGCCTTAATGCCGCTTGACCCGGAGCAAAAGCTGCCCTGGTACGGCCCGCCTATGACCGCAAAATCCTTTGCCACGGCCCGGCTGATGGAAACATGGGCCCACGGCCAGGATATTTACGACACCCTGGGTATTGCGCGCCAGATGACGCCGGGGCTGCAATACATTGCGTTTCTGGGGGTGAAAACCTTCGGGTGGTCCTTTGTCAACCGGTGCCTGGAAAAGCCCGGCGAAAGGGTCTACGTGGAATTGACCGGCCCGGCGGGCGAGGTCTGGGCATGGGGCGAAAGCAGTTGGCAAAACCGGGTCCGGGGCTCCGCCCTTGATTTCTGTCTCGTGGTCACCAAGCGCCGCCACGTCGCCGACACCGACCTCGATGTGCAGGGCGAAATCGCGGAAAAGTGGATGCAAATCGCCCAGGCCTTTGCGGGGCCGCCGGCGGAAGGGCCGGCACCGGGGAGGTTCAAACCGCAATCATCGTGAAAAAAAAGGGGGAAACAAAAGAAAAATGGCCTACCATCTTTTCCTTGCTTCAGAAATAAAGCGCCCGAAAAGCGCAACCAAAATGACGACGATGAGTAACCCGACAATCGGAATGGCCAGCCAGAGCGCGATCTTGAAACCAATATAAATCAGCGGCAAAAGCACCAATAACAGAAAGCCCAGCAGAATCAGGGTCCCGCAGCCGACGGAAAAATCCTTGAAAAAATTTCGCCCGTCTTTTTGGGTCATTTTGTTGATGCCGGCCCCTATGGACTTGAGATCGGAATAATCGCCCTTCCGGTGAAACCCGTTTGTCCTGTTTTTACGCAATTTTTTTCTGCCCGGATTCACTGAATTTGCTCCGCCTTTTCTTGTTGCTGTTTCACTTGTAGATCAAAGCATCCAAACTCTCAAAAAAAAGAAAGGGTTCGATTTTTCAATCGTACCCCTTTGATTTCATTGGCGCCCCCGGCAGGGATCGAACCTGCGGCACATGGATTAGGAATCCATTGCTCTATCCACTGAGCTACGGGGGCAGGAGCCGGTTGATGGGCCGGCGGCTTATTCCACGTAGAGTTTCTGGCCGGGATGGATGCGGCTGCTTTTGGAAAGCTGGTTTAAATTCAGCAAGCGGTTTAAATCCATACCATGCTTTTTGGCGATGGAAAACGGGGAGTCGCCGCGCTTGACCCGATATACCTCTGTATCCACATCGCCGGAGGGGATTTTCAAGGTCTGGCCGATATGCAGGTTGACCGATTTGAGGTTGTTGACGGCCTTTATCTTCTCGGTGGTGGTATGGTAGCGTTTGGCCAGCACCCAGAGCGAATCGCCGCGCTGGACTTTGTAGGAAATGATTTTTCCGTTTGAACCGCCGGGTTTGCCGCGTGCGGCATATTCACCGCTTTTCGGAATTTTAAGCACCTGGCCGGCTACGATGTAGTCGTTTCGGTAGATGTTGTTATACCAGGTGATTTTTTTCACGGTGGTGTTGTATCGTTCGGCAATTGTGGAAAGCGTTTCCCCCGGCCGTACCCGGTGCTGGGCGATGTTGTGCGGGCTCTGGTAATATTCCTCGATTTCGTCGATTTTGGCCAGCAAGACCTCCTTTTTTTCGGGCGGCACGTTGAGGGCATATGTGTCGTCGGGCAGTACCTTGTAGCGCAATTCCGGATTGAGTTTCAGCAGTTGCTCTTTTTCCATGTCCAGGGCTTTGGCAATATCCCGGATGGCGGCCTGCTTGTCGATTTCCACCGTTTCATATTCGATCGGGTCATCGACTTCAAGGTCGCCCATGTCGTATTTTTCCAGGTTGTTGACGATATGGAGGGTGGCGATGAACTTGGGCACATAGCGGGCGGTTTCATAGGGCAGTTGCTGGAACAGGTCCCAGAAGTCATCGAGATAGTTGATGTTTTTTTTCCGGATTTCGCGCAGCACCCGGCCCTCGCCGCAGTTGTAGGCCGCCAGCACCGTTTTCCAGTCGCCGAAGATTTCATGGAGTTCTTTTAGGTATTCGATGGCCGCCTGGGTGGATTTATAGGGATCGAGCCGTTCGTCGATGTAGCGGTCCCGTTTGAGACCGAACTTATAGCCGGTGGAGGCGATAAACTGCCACATCCCCAACGCCCGGGCCGAAGAAAGCGCCTTGACCTTGTAGCCGCTTTCAATCAATGGCAGCCAGGACAGCTCCTCGGGCAGGCCGGCTTTTTTGAGTTCCTCGATGATATAGGGCCGGAAACGACCGGAGCGTTTATAGGCACGCATGAAAAATTGCCGGGACCGGCCTTCGGTAAACAGTTTGAGCTCTTTTTCGACGTGCTGGTTCATCACGAGGGGAATAGCGTCGTGATTGCCCTTGACCGTGGTATACCGGGAGGCATAAATCTCCAGGATCCGCTTGGAGATCATAAACCGCAGGTCGTCTTTTTGCTGGATGAATTGCGAGTCATCGCCGGTCGGTGTGTTGACGATGATGGCATAGGCCTTGTCCAGGGAGTCAATGGCATTTTCCATTTCTCCCTGCTGCCAGTAGTCCTGGGCGGCCTGGTAGAATTCAAGGGACTTGTCAAAACGGGATTGCAGCTTGGCCTCGGTCGTGTTTTCTTCGCCGGCCGGGGCCTTGTCGGCATCCGTCCGGTCTTCGAGCGGAATCAACGGCAGAAATTCGATCTCGCTGTCATCGAGTTCCGAGATGTTTACCGGCGTGACATCGACGTTTTGACCGGAATCGGCCGACGGGTTGGTATGCTGCGTGTTGTCCTTCTTATTGGAATCGCCTGCACTGCGATCCATAAACCCGGCACATCCGGCGGAAAATAAAAGGAAAACAGCGACGGAAACGGCAGTTGCGATGCGAAGACAAGGCTTTGTCTTTGGAAAAAACAGGGTGTTTGTCATGGTTTGTGAACTGTCTTTGTGCGGTTGCGGTTTGGAATATGGAGATACTTTGCCGGATGTTCGGGGGCGTCGAATGTACATGATCTGGCGAAGCTACCATTCAATGGATTTGCATGTCAAGTTTTATCCCTTGCGCGATCCGGGCTGAAGCCGGATCATTTTCATCTTGATCCAATGCCATTCTCATCGGTCAAACGCAAGCAAAATTTAATAGGGGCATAAAAATATGCTTGAAATCGGATTTTAAGTCTGTTATCAGGGATGACTTTATATCTGACTGCAAAAAATGGTTGATCCCTGAGCGGGTTTTTGGTACAAAATTTGGTTATTCATTTGTAAACCGTATTGACAGGGCAATATTTTTTGGGCATATTGCATTTGCCGTAATGCAAGGACAACGGCAAGCGGCGGATCGAGTGAAGGAAGGCAGGGGGTTTCGGATAGGCCAGCGTAGCTCAGTTGGCAGAGCTACTGATTTGTAATCAGTTGGTCGGGGGTTCGAGTCCCTCCGCTGGCTCCAGACGAAAGATAGCACGAAAGATAGCGCAAGGACAAAATCGGGTGGGGTTCCCGAGCGGCCAAAGGGAGCAGACTGTAAATCTGCCGGCGTAGCCTTCGGAGGTTCGAATCCTCCCCCCACCACCATTTCCGAGCAGCACGGTTGAATGTAGGAGAATTCGCGGAAAAGCGGAATCATAAAGACTACATGACTGGCGAGTCACCGGATCATACGTGTCAATACAAAGGTTTTTCGTAAAGTGCGCCGTTGCAGCACCGAAGCCCGGGCGCATTTTGGAAACGTTTTGGCGCGGGAGTAGCTCAGTTGGCAGAGCTTCAGCCTTCCAAGCTGATTGTCGCGAGTTCGATTCTCGTCTCCCGCTCCAGTTTGTTTATCAGGTAGCGGATTTTCAGCCCACGTAGCTCAGACGGTAGAGCGCTTCCTTGGTAAGGAAGAGGTCCACCGGTTCAAGTCCGGTCGTGGGCTCCACCTGTTTGTGTGATTGCCGATCAGGCGCCTGAAAAAATCTTTGTATCCGCCTGCATTGAGCCAGTTTTTATGAACACCCGAACATTTAAGATTTGTAATAAGACGCCATAAAAACATGGGGAGGACGCAACATGTCAAAGCAGAAGTTTGAGCGGACAAAGCCGCACGTAAATGTGGGAACGATCGGGCATATCGACCACGGCAAGACGACGCTGACGGCGGCGATC
>JBNJEA010000121.1:0-8922 GCA_051745395.1 Thermodesulfobacteriota bacterium
GAGTCCTCGATCGCCAAAATGCTGGATCTGGTGGAAACGGCTTCTGCGCGCAAAGCGGCCACGGAAAATTTCATTACCGTTTTCGCCCGGTATTACACCCCGGCCATGGTGGCCGCCGCTGTCGCCATTGCGGTGCTGCCGCCCTTGCTTATGGCCGATGCTGCGTTTAAAACCTGGATTTACCGGGCGTTGGTGCTGCTGGTGATTTCCTGTCCGTGCGCTTTGGTCATCAGCATCCCCCTGGGCTACTTCGGCGGCATCGGCCGGGCCTCGAAACGCGGAATCCTGGTCAAGGGATCGAATTTCATCGATGCCTTAAGCAATGTAAAGACCGTGGTCTTCGACAAGACTGGAACCTTGACCGAAGGGGTGTTTCAGGTCGACCGGGTCGTGGCCGAAAACGGGTATGCGCCGGACCGGATCCTGGAAATGGCTGCGCTGGCCGAACAGCATTCCAACCACCCCATCGCCAAATCGATTCTGGATGCCTATCATCGCCAGCAGAAATCGGGGCCGGGCAAACCGGCCGATCCTGGAAGGGTCGGCTCTCATACCGACATTTCCGGCAGCGGTGTCAAGGCGGCGGTCGATTCGACGGATGTGCTGGTGGGCAATGACCGGTTCATGCACGATGAAAACATCGCCCACAGCGAATGCGCCATAGAGGGCACCGTGGCCCACGTGGCCATTGGCGGCGAATATGCCGGCTACATATTGATCGGCGACCGCATCCGGCACGACGCCGTCGAAACCATCTCCAGGCTGCGTGAAAACGGGGTGGAGCGGATATTGATGCTCACCGGCGACAATCCGTGTGCCGCCGATGCCATTGCCGGCGGTCTTGATTTGGACGGCCACTACGCGGGCCTGCTGCCGGAAGACAAGGTGCGGGTGTTTGAAGAGCTCCAGGTGAAATACGCCGAACGCGGCCGGATTGCCTTCGTGGGCGACGGCATCAACGATGCCCCCGTCATTGCCCGGGCCGACGTCGGGGTGGCCATGGGGGCGCTCGGCTCGGATGCGGCCATTGAAACCGCAGACGTGGTCCTGATGAAAGACTCGCCGGCAAAGATGGCAGAAGCCGTCCACATTGCCAAGCAGACCCGGGTGATCGTCTGGCAAAACATTGTCCTGGCCCTTTCGGTCAAGGCGGTGTTTATCGCCTTCGGCGCCTTCGGCCTGGCATCGATGTGGGCCGCCGTGTTTGCCGATGTGGGCACCGCCTTAATGGCCGTGGTCAATTCCACCCGCACCCTGGGCAAAAAGGCCCGGCCGAAATCCCCGGAAGACGAGACCCGGCAGGTGGGTTCGGGCGCGTCCTATTCAACCCAGTCCGTTTAAGTCCCGGTAAAATCGTTTTTATTCTTCGACCACGATCGCCCCCGGCGCGCATTCTTCCGCCGCCTGCCGGACCCGGCTTTCGTATTCCGGGGCCACATTTTCGTCGATCACCTCGCCGATCATTTGATCGTCGTCGTATGCAAAGACTTCCGGGCAGACCTTGTTGCAGTTGCCGTCGCCCATGCAGAGATCATAATCGATTCGGACTTTCATAGGGCCTCCGTGTATTTTCTGGTTTCTATAATAGGTTGATCCGTAATGTTTTATCGGGCGGCATTTCCCCCACCCAATCCTTCGCCAGTTCCTGGGGAAGGGGTGAAGGTCGGTTGTGGGCAAGTGCGGTCACGGGAATTCAGAGTTGGGGGAATACTTTCAAAAAGGGCGTCCCGGCCGGCGCACCCACCCGCCCTTGGTTACGATAGGGGAAGCATTTCGACTTCTGCAATCGTATTGAAATCTTTTTCATTGAAGGTAGCGATGTGTTTAATGCCATTGGCAAGGCCGATGCCGGCAATTTCGAAATCATGGATTTTGAGGCCTGCAGGGCGATATTGGTTCAGAAGCGTCAGTAGGATCCCGTATGATTTTTTGGTCGGATACAGGATTTGAAAAATATCATAAAAATCATCAATTACTGTGATGGCATCGCTGACCGAAATCCTGTTGCGAGGGTGCCGGGTAACAACGGAGAGAAATTCGGTGAGGTTTTTCGATGTCGTATATAAATCCAAATCGGATCGGGAAATAAGGCTTTGGGCCGGTTCGAAAAATGTCGAATCTTCGTCTGTCGCATATATCAAAACATTGGTATCAACCAGGATGCTATTCATATGCCTTTTCCCGGATGTGTTTATGATCGAAAGCACCGCCCAACTTGAAAGTATGAAGGGCTTTTCGGTGTCGGTTCTGTTTTTTGAGCGCTGCAATGAAAGAATGGACTTTTTCAACCCATTCATCGGGCATTTCATCGATTTCTTTTTTGACCTGATTTTTATCACTCATATCAAATCCCCTTGAATAAACGGAATATATAACCAAATTAAATTATAGGGTTATTGCTGTCAATTGAAAACCGTCCTTGTTGAATACAAGGCAAGCTTATCCATTCCGCAGTGGCGATAATGCCGCCGGTGGCGTCGAGCACGGCGGAAATGACGCCGCCGAGGAGATTGCCGCGTAAAAAATTGCCCACCAGTTTCTCTTTCATGGCAACATTTAATCGGATAACCCTATTGACAGGTGGTAACTCCCGCAATATGAATCGGTACAGGCACAAAAGAGATAGTTTCCGCGAAATGGTCCAGAATCGGCTGATCCGGACGGCTCCGGCAAAGGTTTTGGCAGCGTATGAACATACATCATGATATCGGCTTTGATGCGGCCTACCGGCTGACCATGGAAAACATCGCCGTACTCGACGAAGAGGTGCTGCCCGTCGACTGCGCCGTGGGCCGGGTGGTTTCCCGGCCGGTGGCAGCCCGGGTGCATTCGCCTTCGGTGGATTCTTCCATATTATCCCTGCATCAGGTCTTCGGTCATTCGGTTGTTGAACAGCTCCCGGATTTCTTCCAGCCGGCGCTTGTTGACCCCGAAATCGTAGTAACCGCTGCGGGCGGCGGAGCGCACATGAATCACGCCGGTATTTTCAGGAAAATAAAACTCCGCGTCGTCAACAAAACCGAAGAAAGAAGATTGGAAGGTCGCATGAATATAATCGTTTTTTTGGGTTACGATCTTGCAGCGTTTCATGTCCTGCAAAACCGCAATCAGGGTCGCCCGGGCCTTTTTTCTCTGCCCGGCGTACGCCAGCGGTGTTACCCCGCTGTCTTCGTCGTCGGTCATTGAGGTGATACAATTGGGCTTGCTCGGGCAGGGGGCCAATCGGTTTTCGGTGACGCCGATCTTTATATCGCTGCATCCGGTCACTGCGGTTCCGATCATCAACGCCCCGCATGCCAGGCCCATGCGTTTGATCCATTTCCACATGCTATTTCCTCCGATTTGTGTTTTGCTTCTATGTTACCAGAGCCCGGTTGTATCGCAAAACGAAATCAATTCTGAGTTTTTCTATATTTTTTGCCCGAACCGGCAAATTTCCTGTACAGCGGAATGGGAAGGGGCCAGGTTGGCATGATACATGAGTTTTATACAATCGCCCGGAAAAAAACGGGTAAAGGCGGGGTTGCATAATCCGGTCCCGCTATTTACGTTTACAGGGCATGCTGCCCAACGGCCCGGCCGGTTATTATTTTTATGCGGGGAAAAGACAGCAATGGAGAATACAAAACAAAAATTACTGGATCAACTGATCGATATCAATGCGCAAATCGATGAGCTGGAAGCAAGTATTCCGCCGCATTCCGTCCAACCAGGCCTTATTGCCCGCCTCGATGAACTCGAGGCCGAGCGCGATCGTCTGCTGACGGAAATGGAAAGACAAGACAATGCCAACCACACATCCCGGGGAGAATGAATATGGGCTACTGTGTTAATCATCCGGACAGGGAAACCAGCTACATGTGCAGCAAACACGGCAAATATTTCTGCCAGCAATGCCTGGGCTGCCCGGATCCGGAACTGTACTGCAAATTCCGTTCATCGTGTCCCATCTGGTTTATGCAGAAAGGGGCCATGGATCTGGATCGCGACGAAAAAAAGTCCTCTGTGGAAATCGAGCCGGAAAGTGATTCGGAAAGGTGGGCATAACCACTGTTTTATATTTAAGGCCGCGTCAGGTCTCCGACCGGGCCCGGCCCATGCCGGAAAAAGGAACCGTCCCTTATGCAGAGCCAGCAGATTCATATACTCGAAGATATATTTCAGACGATCACCGAGTCCGACAGCCCGGAAAAGACCTTAGACCAGCTCGTCCAAATGCTTGCCGACAAACTCAATATCGATGTCTGCTCCGTATACGTCTATAACCGGCAGGAAAACAAGCTGGTGTTAAAGGCGACTGTGGGCCTTGCCGCCGATTCGGTGGACTCCATTGAAATGGATCTCAACGAAGGGCTCACCGGCCTGGTCATCGAGGAAATGAAACCGGTATTCGTGGTCAATCCCTCCACCCATCCGCGTTTCAAGTATTACGCCAAAAGCGGGGAGGAGGCCTACAGCACTTTTCTGGGGCTGCCCCTGATTTATCACCAGAAGGTCCTTGGCGTGCTGGTGATTCAGACGGTTTCCGAAGACAGCATCAAGGAGCCCGACATCCCGGTATTTGCCAATATCGCCAGCCAGATTTCGGCCACGGTGGCCTATACCGGCCTGCTCGAGGATGCAGCAGCCAAAAACGCCGCCGCAGCCTCCGATTTGTCTGAACTGGCGATTCAAAAGACCGAAGTCACCAGCGCGCAATCCCAGCATGGCCACTTGCGGGGCGACCCGGTCTCCGAGCAGGTGGCCGAGGGCTATGCCTATTATCTGCCGGAAAATATCGATTTCGACCAGGTCCATTGCACTTGGGTCCAGGAGGGAGAAAACGAAACCCGGCGTCTGGAAAAAGCCTTTCAAAAGGCCGGGGACCAGATCCGGCATCTCGCACGGCAGAGCAAAGGCATTACCGACCAGGAATCGGCCATCGTGGATGCCCATCTCATGTTCCTCGAAGACCCGGCCTTACAGCGCAAAATTTTTTCCCTGATCGAAAAGGGGTATTGTGCCGAATATGCGTTAAAACAGGTCATCATGGAATACGTGGAGATGTTTCATGCAATGGAGGATGCCTACTTAAGCGAACGCGGCGCAGATGTGCTCGATATCGGCCGGCGGGTGCTCGGCCATCTCATGGGCGTATCCGACGAAGCCGACCAGGCGTTTAAGCGCCCGACGATTTTAATCGCCTCCGATATCTCCCCGGTGGATCTGCTGGCCATCCGCCAGCCCAACCTCAAAGGCATTGTTACGGCCCGCGGCGGACGGACCTCGCACACGGTGATTTTGTCAAAATCGCTCGAGATCCCGATCGTGATCGGCGTGGAGGAACTGCTCGACCGGGTCCGGCAGAATGATTACCTGATTATTGACGGGGCATCGGGATTCGTGTTCGTCAACCCGCCCGGCGATATCCGGGACGAATACGCCCGGCTACGGGAAGAAAATCAGAAAACACTGGCGCAACTCGAATCCATCCGCGATCTGCCGGCCGTGACCCTCGACGGGTTTTCGGTCCGCATGGGCGCCAATATCGGCCTGCTGTCCGACATGGCCCTGGTCAACAAGTACGGCTGCGATCATATCGGCCTGTACCGGACGGAATTTCCCTTTTTGCTGCGCAAAAGCTTTCCTTCCGAAGACGAACAGGTGAGGCTGTATACCCGGATGATTGAACGGGCCGAAGGCAAATCGGTTACCATCCGGACTTTTGACGTGGGCGGGGATAAGTTTCTGTCCTATCTCGATTATCCCAGGGAGCAAAACCCGTTTCTCGGCTGGCGCTCCATCCGGGTCAGCCTGGATTTGGAAGACCAGTTCCGCACCCAGATCCGCTCCATTCTGCGGGCATCGGCGGCGGGGGACGTCAATTTTTTGTTTCCCATGATATCGTCGGTGGAAGAAATCCGGCGGGTGGTCGAGCTGGTGGAACTGGAAAAAAACGAACTTGATAAAATGGGCATTGCCTATGATGCCGATATTCAACTCGGCATTATGGTCGAAGTGCCCGGGGCGGTGATGATACTGGATCGATTGTTGAAGTACGTCGATTTTGTCAGCATCGGCACCAACGATTTGATCCAGTATTTGCTGGCTGTTGACCGCAACAACAAGAAAGTGGCCGGCCGCTACAATGCAATGCATCCGTCTGTGATCACAACGGTTTCGGAAATTGTGCGCATCTGCAAGCAGCACAACAAATCGGTCAGCATCTGCGGCGAGGCCGCCGCCCGGCCGGAAAATCTTTTTCTTTATATCGGCATGGGCGCCGATCGGATCAGCATGGCGCCTTCATCCGTGCCGGCCGCCAAGCAGATGGTGCGCTCCATTGGCCGGGCCGACGCGCAAAAGGCCCTGGAAGCCGTTAATAAAATGGATGATGCCGCTACCATTTCCGCTTTTATGGCCGATTACCGGGAAAAATGGCAGCCGCCGGCTGTAACGGAGGGGGAGCTTCGAGCATAAAGCCCAAATTGGGATAAAAAAACGCCCGTGCGGCCAAAATACCGGCACGGGCGGTCGGATGGAATGCCTGTCCGGCGGGCTTTAGTGCTTGCCGGCACCGATTAACGGCAGCTCCTTCTCAATTTCAAAAAAGACAAGAAACAGGGCTTCTTCGCCGGACTTGTCGTTGCCGTAGGTACGCCGGCGGAGTGAATAGAGCAGCTCCGTATCCTGTTCTTCCCGGACTTTTTTCAGAAAAAACCGCTTGCCCTTATACCCCGGGCCGCTTTCAATGAACATGTAGGCCGCCTTGGGGTTTGACGCGAGATTGGCATGCGACAGCCGGTCTCTCATGATGACGGCCAGGGTGCCGTCTTCCATGATATGGGGTCGCGCATAAACGGCGACATCAACATTGCCGTCACTGTCGGCGGTTGCCAGTACGCCGGTGCCTTCCGTGTTTTCGAAGTAATCTTTGAGTTCCATGGTCGTTTTCCTTTCTTCGGGTTGTCAATAATCTGCAAGCATAATGGCAAAAACATGTCTGTAAACATAAATACCTTTTGTTGAATTTCAAACGAAATCCGCAGCCGACAATGGCCACCGCGATAGTATTTGTGTTAAATTAGTGCCTGAACGAAAACCGTCTTTTTCGCCAATATCTGTGTCCCCGAGGCGGGATCTTCGCTTCGCTTCGACAGTCTCAAATTTTAATCCTCAGAATACTTCGAGTATCTTGGCAGTCATAAGTTTTGTTTAAGTTATTGATTTTAAAAGTAACCGCATTGTCTCTCGAAGTCATTCCCGCGAAGGCGGGAATCCAGAATAAATGGTGAGTTATAGATTCCTGCCTTCGCAGGAATGACAGAACTATGGACTGTCAAGTTCGAGTATGCCTGCGGTTAAAGCTTGTCCCTGCGAAGGCAGGGATTTTCGCCTTCCTTGTCGGAGCGAAGCGTAGATCCCGCCAAGGCGGGGATCTTGACGAAAAATCCTGGTTTTCGTTCGGGCACTAAATTCGATAAAATCGGCAATCCGTTTTCCACGTCAGCAAGGAGGGATTTTATGTCGCACAGCACCGACCGGACCTATGTGTTTTCGGATTTTGACGGCACCATTACGGCCCAAGAGAGCCTGGAAGCGGTGTTTCAATATTTTTTGCCCGGGCAGTGGGAACCGGTCAAAGCCCGGTTGCTGGCCGGGCAGACCACTTTGCGCGAAGGGGTGCGCGGACTCATTGAAGCCATTCCCGCCCGGCGGTACCCGGAAATTCTGGAGTTTGTCTCGGAAATCCCGGTCCGGCCCGGGTTGGCGGAATTTCTGGATTTTCTCGATGAACACGACATCCCTTTTGTCGTGGTATCCGGCGGCATCCGGGGCATGGTGGAAACGGGACTGGGGCATTTGGTCGATCGCGTCGAACGCATTGTGGCCGTGGATGTTGATACCGGCGGGCCTTATCTCAAGGTCCGTTCCGACTATGAAAACGGCGATGAGCTGGTGGCCAAGCGCGACGTCATGGCGGAATTCGATGCGGCACGGCGCGTGGTCATCGGCGACGGCGTGACCGATTTCAACATGGTCAAGGATGCCGACCTGGTTTTTGCCAGGGATTCGCTGGCCCATTACTTAGACGGCATGAACGTTTCCTATGAAAAGTGGGGCGATTTCGTGGATGTAAAAAACCGGCTGCGAAACTGGCTGACGGCCTGAAAAACATAGGGAACTTTTTCCCCGCCAAAGTGTCCAAGGATACAAATGACCCGGTGCAAAACAACCGAAAACGCCATGCAGCCCGATGACCACGCCTTGATCCGGGCGGTAATCGCCGGGGACACGACGGCATTTGACCGACTGGTTTACCGGCACCAGGACCGGGTCTATAACCTGTGTTACTGGTTTCTCGGCGAAGCCGCCGAAGCCGAGGATGCGGCCCAGGATGTGTTTGTCCGCGCCTATCGGTCGCTTCCGGGTTTTCGGTTTCAATCGCAGTTTGCCACCTGGATTTACCGGATTGCGGTCAACACCTGTAAAAACCGCCTTAAATCTGTGGCATACCGCATAAAAAAATGGACGCGGGACATAGCGGCCGACGACGGGGTGGCCGTGGCAAGTCTTGCAGACGCAGATACCCATCACATGCCTTCCCCGGAAGCGGCCCTGCAAAAGGCCCAGACAACGGATGCAATCCGCCGGGCCATGGACCGGCTGGCCGCAGACAGAAAAACCGTTGTCGTGTTGCGCGATATCGAGGGCCTTTCCTATGAGGAGATTTCCGCGATTACCGGCTGGAAACCCGGTACGGTCAAGTCCAAACTGTTTCGCGCCCGACAGGATTTGAAATACATGTTAAAGGACCGGATGTAAATGAAATGCCAGGATGTTGAAAACCAACTGCTCGATTATCTCGACGGCGGGCTCGATTCCCGTAGCCGGCAGGCAATGGAAAAACATCTCGATACCTGTGCGCAATGCCGGCAAAAA
>JBNJEA010000122.1:0-8816 GCA_051745395.1 Thermodesulfobacteriota bacterium
CCCCCCCCCTCTCTCTCCCCCCCCCCCCCCCCCCCCCCCCCCCCCCCCCCCCCCCCCCCCCCCCCCCCCCCCCCCCCCCGGCCGGTCAGCGTTATTTAAAGGCAATAAGGCGGTCAAGGAAGCGTCCGATACGCGAAGAAAAAAATAAAGGCCCTAAAAATTCATGTAATTCCTAAATTGAGCGATTTTCAAGTTTGCCGCAGATACAAGGAAGATGCAGACGAGCTATAGTGGACTATGCGAGGCTGCATCTGACGCAGTAGATGCGGCAAAATTGAAAATCCCGGAGGGTTTCAGATTTTTAAATATAAATTGCTATAATCCTTTACAAAATCATTTTTTTAAAAATCTGAAACGCTCAATTTAGGTAATTGTCATCGTGAAACAACACTTTCGTCAACAACGCATACTAATTTTTGGCAAAATTCAGATGACAAAAACAATTTCGAGAGACCCTATGATACATCGCCCTTCAGCAAACGCCCGTGGATATCACCAGGGAAAAGGTTTTTTTTCCGTGCGGTAAACCGGGATTAATCGGGTAAAATCACCACAAAGTAAAGCCGGCCCCGGTGTTTCATGTAGCCGGCGGCGGTCTGCGCATACCCGCCGCTGCCCCAGAAAATATCGGCGCGCCCCGGCCCGCGGATGGCGCTGCCCGTATCCTGGTTGGCGGCAAAGCGGGAAAAATCGACCCACTGCGCAATTTTCCCGTCATCATCGCAGACCGGCTTTTTGGCCTGGAGATACAACAGGGAGCCGGACGGGGCGATACTTTGATCCAAAGCCACGGAACGGCCCGGGGTCAGCACCTGCCCGATGCAGCCGACGCTCCGGTGGGGCCGGGTTTTGAAAAAGACGTAGCGGGGATTGGTATCGAAAATCTCGCGCATTTCGCCGGGATGGGCGTCGATGTAGTCGGCAATGGCCTGCATCGACATTTCCTCCACGGAGATTTTGCCCTGATCGATCAGGTACTTGCCAATGCTTTTATAGGGCCGGCCGTTGGTGATATCGTAGCCGACATTGAGCATTTGCCCGTCTTTTAACCGGATTTGCCCCGATCCCTGGACATGGAGAAAAAACAGGGCCACCGGATCGGCCACCCAGGCGATGGGTTCGGCCCGGTCGGCCATGACATCGGTGTCGGCGATGGTCTGCCGGTCGAAATAGGGCACCAGCCCCGCCTCCGTCCGGCGGCCGATAATGGTCTTTTGCACGGAAACCTCCGGAAATTCTGACAGGTCCACGACCACCAGGTCCCCGGGACGGCGGTAGACCGGGTGGCAAAACCTCTCGGTCCGGCTGCGCCGGCCCTCGAGCAGCGGTTCGAAATAGCCGGTAAACAACACGTCCACCGGCTGGCTGCCCGCTTTGTGGACATAGAACACGGCATTTTCCGAAAGAAAGGATCGCAGTTTGGAAAGATCGGGGTCGGTTTCCAGCAGGGCGTGCAGGCGCTGTAATCCGGCCGCCAGGTCGGCTGCGCTATAGGCGTCCGGGCCGAATGCAAATGTCTTTTTTTCCGGCAGACGCCGGTAATAGGCCGCACTGGCTGAAACCGCTTGTGCAAGCCGGTCCAGGGCAAGATCATCAGTCAATGCCGGCCAGTTTTTTTTCGGCAAGCGGCGCATGGCGGCATCCGCGGCCGCTGCGCTCGTGCCGGCAGCCATCAGCAAGGCCAGCACCACCGGCATGACTATGACTGAAAATCGTTTACCCGGTGGCATCTTCATCGTCTTGGTCATCGCTTTCCCACTCCATCCGGCGGGTTTTGGCCTCCACCGGCTCCGGGGCATCCAGGTCCTGCTGGTCATTGTGGACCGCCCCCATTTCGGAAAACTTTCGCGCCGAGACCAGCACCCGCCGCTCCAGCGATCCCACGGTACGGTTGTAGCTGCCCACGCACCGGTCCAAATCCCGGCCGAGGCGGTTGATATGCTCCACCATGGAATAGATTCTCGAATACAGGGCATTTCCGAGCTCGCTGACCGCCCGGGCGTTTTCCACCGCCGCCTCCTGCCGCCAGGCGTAGGCCACGGTCTTTAAAAGCGAGATCAACGTCGTGGGCGTGGCCAGGATCACGCCCCGGGCCGCGCCGTCTTCGATCAACGACGGCATCTGGGAAAGTGCGGCGGAAAAAAAGTTTTCGCCCGGCATAAACAGCACCACGAATTCGGGCGTGGGCGTAAAATGCGCCCAGTAGGACTTCTGGGCCAACTTGCCGATATGCTGCTGGACCTGGCCGGCATGCCGGGCCAGAAGCTGCTGGCTTTCATCGCCGGATTCGGCTTCCAGGGCATCGAGATACGCCGTGATCGACACCTTGGCATCAATGACGATCTGCCGGTTGTCGGGCAGGCGGACCACCATGTCCGGCCGGACGGTGCCGCCGTCCTGGTCGGCGGCCGTGGGCTGTTCATAGAAGTCGCAGTGGTTCTGCATGCCGGCGATTTCCACCACCCGCCTCAATGTCAGCTCGCCCCAACGGCCCCGCACGTGGGGCAGCCGCAGGGCGCCGACGAGCTTTCCGGTTTCGCGCTGCAGCGCCTGCTGGGTTTTGGCCAGCGAATCCACCTGCTCGGCCAGGCCGCCGTAGGCGTTTTGCCGGGCCTGCTCCATGGCCCGGACCTGCTGGTCGTATTGCTGAAGGCTGTCTAAAAGGGGCTGGACAAATTCGCGCATGGCTTTGGTACGACTGTCCACGTCGTTTCTGGCGGCGTCGAAATATTTTGAAAAGGTGGTTTTGGCCAGATCCAGAAACGACTGGTTGTTTTCCTGCAGGGCCCGCGAGGACAAAGAGGAAAAGGTTTCCACCATCCGGTTGCGCATGTCTTCGAACATGGCCGATTTTTCCTCGGCGGCCTTTTCCTGGTTTTCGATGGTCTTTTCCAGTTCGGCCCGCCGGGCCCCGGCATCGGCGAGTTGCGCGTTTAAGCGGCAAATTTCCTCGTTTTTTTCCTGCAGCCGGGCTTCGGTGGCCTGCAGGTGCTCCAAACTGGCGTTGGCCGCGGACAGGGCGTTGGCGGTTTCCATGTATTTTTCGGAAAGCCGCCGGTATTCATCGTTTAATTTTCCCAGTTCTTCGGCCCGGGCGCAAAGCTGGGTCTCCACCGTCGCCTTTTGGGCATCTGCGGCCGCCCGCCGGCCGTTGTAGATCAGCCGGGCGATGACAAAACCCAACAGGGCGCCGCCTATCAGCGCCGCTGCTGCATAGAGGATCTCGATCGGTATGGTCGGTATGGTCGGGAAGGAATTCGGCATTGACATGGCCCGCGTTTCCGCGTTATCGGCTTTCGGATGAATGTCGGGTATAGACGCCGCTTTTTCCGCCGGATTTTTCCAGCAGGCAGATATCGGAGATCACCATGGCCCGGTCATGGGACTTGCACATATCGTAAATGGTCAAAGCCGCCACGCTGGCCGCGGTCATGGCCTCCATTTCCACGCCGGTGCGGTCTTCTGCGAAGACCGTGGCCTCGATGCGAATGGTATGGGTCTCCGGATCCGGAAAAAATTCCACTTTTACCTGTCGGATCTGGATCGGATGACACATGGGGATCAGGGATGCGGTCTGCTTGGCGGCCATAATGGCCGCCACCCGGGCCGTTTCCAGCACATTGGCCTTGCGGGTCTCGCCTCGGCTGATCTTTTCAAAGGTTTCGGCCGTCATGGCGATCTGTCCCCGGGCCACGGCCCGGCGGTCGGTCACCGGCTTTTCGCCCACGTCGACCATCCGGACGCGCCCTTCTTCATCGAGGTGCGTAAAATCGGTCATGCCACGAAATCCTTATTCAATGAAATGCTCCGCCTTTTGCGTTACCGTCTGCTTGATCGCATCTATGGTGCGGCCCATGACGGAAAGCACGTTTTCCCGGATGTCGCCGGCCACGACCACGGCCATGATCTCGTCGCCCACGGCCAACTCCTGTTGATCGGTGATCTCCACCAGAATTTCCACGATCCCCGGCGTCTGCTTTTGCTCGGCCACGATGGGATCGATACGGCCGCGGTCCACGGACAGGGTCACACCGGAGACGTTGCGGCCGTTTCGGGAAAATTCCCGGACCACGCCCACGTGGGTTAAAATCATGCCGACGCGGCAATACTCGGGGTGGGCTTTGACCCGCGCGATCATTTGATTGATATCCATCTTGCCCTTACTCCGTTATGGCCCGGCAGGCCGAATGAAAATCTTTTTCGGTATTGATATTGAAAAAGCTCCGCAATTCGGGGTCAATTTGCCGCAAGCGGGCCGGGGGGATTTTTTTTACCCGCTGCCGGGAAAAGACCCGCTGTATTTTGAGTTTGCCCGCCCGGATATGGCGGCCCACCCGGTCCAAGCTTTGCCTGGCGTAGACCGCAAAAAGCGGCTCCGTTCCGGACGGGGTCTCCGGCATCACGGCCGCAACACCGGGTTCGATTTCAGAGAGCACCAGTTCGACCATCTCCTTTTGAATAAACGGGGTATCGCAGGCGGCAACAAAAATATACGGATTTCTGGAATAAAACAGGCCCGCATGTATGCCGGTCAAAGAACTCCGGACCGGGAAAATATCGGAAACCAGGTCCACGTCCCATTCCAGGTATTGCAGGGGGGTGTTGGTCACGATCAGGATATCATCGAAAATCTCTGCAAAAACCTCGATGATCGGTTCAATGATCCGCCGGCCGGCGAGTTCGAAAAACGCCTTGTTTTGCCCGGAAAATCGAGAGCTCAAGCCGCCGGCGAGAATCACGCCGGTGCAGGGATGGGCCATCATGTATGGACGCACCTATTTCGTAATGATCATATGGCTTACATGCGATGCGGGCAAAATCTGCCGGCCGGCCACTGAGAATGCCAGATTGCAAACATAAATCTTGATCTTGCGTCCAGCCATAGTATACACTGCGACTGTTTTCAATTGTTTTTCAATCAAGGAATTCACCGATGCGACACATCACGGTGCTCGACGCTCCGGACATGGAACGGATTTTACGTCGGATGGCCAATGAAATCCTGGAAACCCACAAGCAGGTCGACAACCTGGCACTGGTGGGCATTCACACCCGAGGTGTTTTTCTGGCCCGGCGGCTTTGCCGCCTGATTTCCCGGATTGAATCCGCTGACGTGCCCACCGGGGCAATCGATATCAACCTCTACCGGGACGACTGGACGCGCATTTCCCATCAACCGGAGGTGCGCTCCACCGACATCGGCTTTGACATCGACGGCAGACAGATCATATTAGTCGATGACGTGCTCTACACCGGCCGGACCATACGGGCCGCCATGGATGCCATAGTGGATTTCGGCCGCCCCGCGCGCATTGAACTCTGTGTCTTAATCGACCGGGGGCACCGGGAACTGCCGATTCAATCCGATTATACCGGCAAATCCATCGAAACGCAACACAAGGACTCCGTCAATGTCCTCGTAACCGAATACGACAACAAAGACCGGGTGGACTTGCTGTCTCCGGCAACCTGAACGCGTAACGCAAAACAGCGGATCCTTAAAAAAAGGCCATGGGACGACACGAGCACAGCAAAAACGCGCCTGGAACCGTCAAAATGGGGATTGTTACTGTTTCTTCCTCCCGTACGGCCGACACGGACAAAAGCGGTCAGTGGATCAAGCGGCTAGCGGAAAAAGAAGGTCACCGGGTTGTCGATTATCGTATCGTCACCGATGACCGCCACGAAATCGCCCGGGCCGTGACGGCCATCATCGAGGCCGCCGGTCCGCATGTAATGATCGTCAACGGGGGTACCGGCATTACCGAAAAAGACGTCACCATTGAAGCCGTCACCCCGCTGTTTGGCAAAACCCTGACGGCTTTCGGCCCCCTGTTTTCCCAGCTCAGCTTTGCACAGATCGATTCGGCTGCAATTTTATCACGGGCAACGGCCGGCATTATCGGCAGCACAGCCGTGTTTTGCCTGCCGGGCAGCCTCAAGGCCTGCAAGCTGGCCTGCAAGGAATTGATTTTTACTGAGATCAGACATATTGCCGCCCATCTGGCATCATAGGGGCAACGGCGGCAAATCATAAAACCAAGGAGACTGTTTTTATGTTCGGTATCGGAATGCCGGAGTTGATTCTTATCCTCGCGGTTGCCTTAATCGTTATCGGGCCGAAAAAACTGCCCGATATGGCCCGATCCCTGGGCAAGGCTCTAAACGAATTCAAAACCGCCACCCAGGATTTCAAAGACTCCATGGATGTGGAAATCAGAGACGACAAAAAAACCAAATCGTCCCATGATTTAGACAGCATCGAAGAACGCTACAAGCGCCGCGACCAGACGAACACAGCCGAAAGCCCGGCCGAAGACCCCCCGCCGGAAGCCAACACGGATCCGGCACAGCCACATGCAAAAACACAGACCCCCGATTCCGGAAACGACGACGGCCACGGGCAGCGGAGCAATGGCTGAAAACCACGAAACATCGGATCAAAAACGGGAGCAAGACCCGGATGAACAAGCGGAAAAGCTGCCGCTGACCGAGCATCTCGACGAGCTTCGAAAGCGCCTGATGCGCTGTGTGGCCGCCGTGCTCGCCGGGTTTGCCGTTGCCTATCTTTTCAAGGAAAAATTGTTTAAAATCCTGACCCGCCCTCTAATCGAGGTTATGGGGGAAGGCGACAAACTGATTTTCACCGGCATTCCCGAAGCCTTTTTCACCTACCTGAAAGTCTCCCTGCTGGCCGGCATCCTGCTGGCCGCACCGGTGATTTTTTACCAGTTCTGGATGTTTCTCGCCCCCGGTCTGTACAAAAACGAACGGCGCATGTTGATCCCCATTGCCTTTGTGTCGGCGCTGTTTTTCGTCGGCGGCGCCCTGTTCGGCTATTTCGTGGTCTTTCCCTTCGGCTTTGACTTCCTGCTCGGTTTTGCCTCGGAAACCATCAAGCCGATGCCGGCCATGAAGGAATATTTGAGCTTTTCCTCCAAACTGCTGCTTGCCTTTGGTTTCGTTTTCGAACTGCCCATTGTCATTACGTTCATGGCCCGGCTCGGACTGGTCAGCGTGCCCTTTCTCAAACGCAACCGGAAATATGCCATATTGCTGTTTTTTTTGGGCTCTGCCCTGTTGACCCCGCCGGATGTGGTAACCCAGACCCTGCTGGCCATGCCGCTTTTTTTGTTATATGAAATCAGCATCATGGGGGCGAAAGTCTTTGGCAAAAAACGGGAATCCGAACCCGAAGAAGACCCGTCAGCGGCAGAATAAAGGATTTTGCAATGAACCGGGTGCCGAAACGATGACCGGGCTTTTTCGCTCCGGCCCGGTTCCGCTGGGCCATCCCGGATGACAAGGATGCGCCATGGCGGGAATCTTATTGACACCTTTCGGCGGAACTGGTATTTTTTGAAAATAAGAATGGAAATCATTGTAATGATACAGGGGAACTGGACAATATACGGATTCAAACAATGAAGGAGGGTAACATGAGCAAAAAATTATTGATTCTGTGCAGTGTTGCATGCGCGACAGCGGTCTTTATGGCCGCGGGCCTCTATGCGGCCAACAACTGCCCGGACACCGTGACCATGAAAAACGAAGAGGCGTTTGAACAGCACCGGATGGGCATTGTGGACCTTACGCACAAAAAACACGCGGAAGACTATGGTGCTGGCTGCGGCGATTGCCACCACGACGAAGAAGGAAAACCGCTGACCGATATCACGTGTGAAGACGAAGTCCAGAGCTGCTATGAATGCCACAGCAAAGATGGCCGACCGCAGGTGGACCGCAGCCTGTCCCGGGATGAGCGGACCAAAGCGGAACGAGACTGGTATTACGGTGCCATCCACCAGAACTGCAAAGATTGCCACATGGAATACAACAAGGAAAACCAGACAAAAGATGCCCCCGTGGCCTGCACGCAGTGTCATCCAAAAGAATAGAACCTTCTGCTCAAAAGACGCAAAGCCGGGTATCCTGATATCGAGGATGCCCGGCTTTCTTTTTTTTTGCTTATTTGCCCTGCCTGATTGCTATGATGCCGATTGGGCCGACATGTGCGCGGCCGCCAGCCGGACGATCGATGCCGCCCATTGGGGACAGCCAAGGGCATGCAGGTGGGTATAGGTGGCAAGGACGTTGCCGACACAGAGCCCGTCTTTGCTGTCGATAATACCGCGGCCTTTCTGCATGGAAAAGACCAGGTCGGCATCTGTGCCGTTGTATTGCAGTACGCTGGAATAATGAAATTCATGGCCTTTGAGCCGGGATCCGACTGTAAAGTACGGGTTGTCCCGGTCAACGGAGACTTTGGTATAGCCGTGTCCCTGAGGACGCTGCGAAAAGCCGAAAACGATCGGCAACACACCGGTCATGGGGTAGCTCTGTTCCATGACCAAGGCCTCTCCCAAATAAATCAACCCCCCGCATTCCGCGTATATGGGCATGCCTTCGGCCGCTGCGGACTTGACGGTGTCTCGGAATTTCTGATTTTCCGACAATGCCTTAGCATGGGTTTCCGGAAACCCCCCGCCGATATATATGGCATCCACCTCCGGCAACCCCTCGGCCGCCAGGGGACTGATGGGGACAATGTGGGCGCCGGCCGCGGCCAGGGCGTCGATATTTTCCGGGTAATAAAACTGGAAAGCCGAGTCCTTGATCACCCCGACCCGGGGTCGTTGCGGTCCCGAAAATTCCGGCGCCACGGCAGAAGCATCGCAGGCCAGCACATGCCCGGTCTCGGGTGCGCACGTCACCGGTGTCTGTGCGGCTTTTTCGGCGATCTGCGAAATGGCCGTCAGGTCCAGGTAAGATTGCGCCACCCGGGTGGCCGCGGCGATAGAATCCGAGGCCCGGAC
>JBNJEA010000123.1:0-8813 GCA_051745395.1 Thermodesulfobacteriota bacterium
GAACTTTAGGAGGTCAGGCACTAAGGGACTAAGGCACTAAGGCACTGAGTTTTTTTAAACCTTAAACCTTAAACCATAGACCTTAAACCTCGAGTTCCTTGGAAATTTTTTACGAAGCCCTCATATTTTAATCCTCTGTAAACCAGGCCGAAAGATATGCTGCGCATCCGAAACCTGAAATGCTTTTACGGACAGATCATGGCCATCAAGGGCATCAGCCTGTCGGTCCGCGAAGGCGAAATCATCACCCTGGTCGGTGCCAACGGATCGGGCAAAAGCACCCTGCTCGAAGCGGCCTGCGGCCTGCTTTCCGACTGGACCGGTGAAATCGTCTTCGAGGAGCAATCGCTGAAAGGCATGGACCCGCCGGCCGTGGTGCGCCGGGGCATCAGCCTGGTCCCCGAGGGCCGCCTGATTTTTCCGCCGCTGTCCGTGGCGGACAATTTACACCTCGGCGCCTATACCATGTTTAAAAAAAAGGCCCACGCTGCAGTGGAGCAAGATCTGGAATCCGTAATGACCCTGTTTCCGATTCTACGGGAACGGTTCCGGCAGCCGGCCGGAACCCTGTCGGGCGGCGAGCAGCAGATGCTGGCCATCGGCCGGGCATTAATGGCGCGGCCGCGACTGCTCTTGCTCGATGAGCCCTCCATGGGGCTTGCCCCGCTGATCGTGGAAAAAATTTTTGATGCACTTGAAGTGTTGCGCAACAAGGGATTGACCCTCCTGCTGGTGGAGCAAAACGCCCAGGCCGCCCTCCAGCTTGCCGATCGCGGCTACGTGTTTGAAACCGGGGCGATTGTGTTGCAGGGGCCCGCCGGCGAACTGCTGGCGGACAAGGATGTCAAGCGCGCTTATCTCGGAAAAGACTATGGAGGTTTCTACGATGAAAGCTGACCCGTTTACAGACCTTTCGCCGGAAGAAAAAAACCAGCTTCAGCTCGAACGGCTGCAAAGCACTTTAAACCGGGCCGGCCGGCATGTGCCGTTCCACCGGCAGCGGCTGGCGGCCAAGGGGCTTGAGCCCGGCGATATCGAAACCCTTTCGGATATCGAAAAACTGCCGTTTCTCGACCGGGCCGATTTCAGCGAACACTACCCCTATGACCTGTTTGCGGTGCCGCTCCACGACATCGTCCGGATCCATACGGCGCCCGGAACCGCCCGCAACCCCACGGTAAGCGGTTATACGGCCCAGGATCTGGAAGCCTGGCAAAACATGGTCGGCCGCGCTCTGACAGCGGCGGGGCTGACCCGGCATGACATTTTGCAGATCGCCTTACACCCCGGTCTGGCCAACTGGGGCCGGGATTACAAGGACAGCGCCCAGTCCATGGGTATCAGCGTCATTCCCAACACCCTGCTTTCCATTGAAAAGCAGTGCATGGTGCTGCGCGATTACAAAACCACGGTGATCGTCACCACGCCGGCCGTGGCCACCCACCTGGCCGAAGCAATGGACATCGCCGGCATCAGCCCGGCAGCATTGTCGCTGCACACCCTGATCCTGGTAGGCGAAACCATTGCCGACAATTTCAGAAAAGACATCGAGGCCCGGCTCCACGTGACATCATGGCTGCATTACGGGTTAAGTGAGGTGCCCGGCCCCGCGGTCGGATTTGAATGCGAAAGACACAACGGCTTGCATATCAATGAGGACCATTTTCTGGCGGAAATCGTGGATCCGGAAAGCGGAATCGCCCTGCCGGCCGGCCATACGGGCGAGTTGGTGCTCACCACACTGACCACGCGGGCTTTCCCGCTCATCCGGTTTAAGACGGGACAGCGGGCGAAAATGTTTCAGGATACCTGTCCCTGCGGTCGCGCGCTGGCCAAAATCGACTGGTTTGCCGAACGCACCGATGCCGTCATGAACATTGACGGCGTCAATGTGCACGGCCGCCAGGTCGGCGGCCACCTGGAACAGATACTGCCGATATCGGCCGAACATATCGGATTTGATGTCATTCACCGGGAAGGGCGCAAATGCCTGGAAGTATGGCTGCCGATGCACAACACCATCTTCTCGGATGAAATCAAGGAACTGGAAAAACTGCTGCGAAAAACCGAAAACACGCTGCGGGAAAACCTGGGAGTGCCGGTCATCATCCGGCTGATCGAATCAAAATCGCGCTAACCGGCCGCACCTGCATGTGCCATCAAAACGGCCGGTTTGTCTTTATTCCACCACATCATAGGATTCGACGACAATTTCCATTTCTTCCGGCAATTCCTGAGGTTTGTTGCCGCTTTGATCCATGAAAAACGCCACGCCCTTAAACGCAAAATCTTCTTCGTCTCCCACGGCCAGGTAACTGATCGTATCTTTCTGCTCCGGCGTTTTTTCCACATCGCTGATAAACCACTTGCCGTTGATCAACACTTCCCCGCAGGAACGGCAGTAACCGGTAACCACCACATTCTTGACATCGTTCGGCCCGACGTTTTGAATGGTACCGCTGGCATCCACGACAAAGGAATGGTTGGTGTCCTGACGAATCACAAAATCTTCATCCGTGATTTTGAGCTCCGCCTCTTTCGTTTCCTGGCTGCATCCGGACAGAAAAAGCCCCACCCCCAACAACAGCAGAAATACGGTCAATACTGATAAACCCGCCTTGCGCCTCATAATCCCTCCTTGTTTCATCAATGTGGCATGCGGCCGCAGTGACTTTCCAAAAAACCGGCATCAATTATTCGTCAAATTTAATAGTGATTCTAACAAAGTATTTATCGTAAATCAAGAATTCTGCGCACTGGCGAAATCACTCCATGACAAATCCGGCAATCACCGGAACCGATTTGATTCGATGCCCGGGGCCAAGACCTGGCCCCAAACCCGTGCCTGTAAAGCGCAGCCGCAAGCCGAGTTTTGCCGAAGGCCCTGTTGGCGATTTTTCTCTTGCGTTTTCGTCTGTTTGCCTTTAGTAAGAAGAATGGAAACCGACCGGTTATAAGCTCCCCACTTAGGTAAAGGAGGGACCGAATGCAAAAATCCCTGATGCACGTCATACTATTTGCGGGCCTTCTCATCTTGGTTGCCCCGGGTCTTAGCTTCGGCGACAACCTGATCCGAAACGGCGGTTTTGAAAAAGCCGCATCTGACGGCACCCCGAAGGGCTGGCAAATCAATATAGAACGCAACGCCGATGCCGACATTGCGTTGGATGATGCGGAAAAACACGGCGGCAAGCATGCCTGCAAAGTCAACATTGCCCCGCCCGGCGGGCGGGTGACCCTGTCGCCGGACAAAAACACCATTAAAACCCCCGAACCCGGCCGGACCTACAAACTGTCCTTCTGGATCAAATCCCAAAACCTGGATTACAACCAGTTTTTTGTCGCCCCTGCGGTCAGTGTCAATTTCCGGCCCTCCCGGGTCAGGCCCGCGCCGACCGTTGATTTAATGGCCAACATGCAGGGCGCCGAAGGATGGGAAGAACTGTCAATGACGGTAAAAGCGCCCGAAGATGCCCGGGAACTGCGTTTAAATATCGTTTTGACCAAGGGCACGGTCTGGCTGGATGATTTTTCGGTAACCCCCCAATAGCAATGGCCTCACGCCGCCGCGGCGGATCGGCAGACGGCCTTTTCATTCCAACAGCAACGCACGAAGCCGCTCCAAGTCGGCCTCGGTAAGCGATGATCTGCGCAGCAGATACTTTGTTGCCGTGCCATAATGGTCCGTGATGTAATCGAGCACGGAAACAATGCAATCTCTGGGAGCGGTCAGGTAGGGAAAAATTGCTTCCGGGTCAATGCCGTGATCCGACATCATCTTGTAGAGCTTGGGCATTAATTCCGCAATATAAATATTGGACAACTGGTGGTCATCAATGACGGTTTCCTCAGGCACCCCCAAAGCCAGCAGGATCAGTGCCGCACAAGTGCCGGTGCGGTCCTTGCCGCCCGTGCAGTGAAACACCAACGGCTGCCCGTCGGTGTCGACGGCGTGTTGGATCACCGTGGCCCACACTTCCGGAAACGATTCGAGGTTATTGATATAGCCGTTGATCATGTAATCCGGGGTCAACCAATCGGTATCGCCTATTTTCAGGCGCTTGACGGCTTCCACGAAGTCGAACTTGCCGTGGGTCACCGGCAGATGGATATGGCGCACCGCCCCGTTGCCGGGCAGTCGATCCGGCGCGTCGGCGCACTCGGATACCGTCCGGAAATCAAAGACCCGCCGGATGCCCATCCGTTCCAACATTGCCAGATCCGTATCTGACAACCGGGACAGTCCGTCGGCTCGAAACAGGCGGCCCCATTTCAACCGGCGGCCGTCTGCTGTTTCATAGCCGCCCAGGTCCCGGAAGTTCACTGCGCCCTCCAGCTTGACCCGCCGTTCGGAAACGATCATCCGGTCGCTTCCCGCCACCAGCTCGAAATAATACCGGGTCAGCGGATCCAGGCCATGGAGTTGGGCACAACCGTCTTCCGACACCACCGCCGGTTGCCCGGCCGAAACCGCATCCGGCGCTGTTGCCGGGTAAACCGCCACGGACGCCTGTGCAGCCGTTTCCCAGCAGATCCGCACGCTCCTGTCATCGATGCGCTCGACTGCGGCATCGGATATCATTTTGGGTTGCGTTTTCTGATTCATGTCCTACCTTCTCTCTCCCTCAGCTTCCAAAACAAACACCCTGTCATAATGCGACGCAAGGTTTTTTTCGCCAAACGGCATCTGGCGATTGCCGCTGGTCAGCCAGACCGGTATGCCGTCATCAAAGTGCGGGCTGGCCGGGTTGCCCGACTGCCCCCCGCTGTTGACGAGAAACAGGGGCTCCTTGCGACCGAAATCAACCACCATGCGCATGGCCGGAACCAACCAGACGTCATAATTTTGCCCTTTGCGGTGGCCGGCCACGTTGATGGTATTCAAGTCCCCGCCGGCCGGATACGGCCCCCGGTCGGTATACTGGGCCGCCAGCCATGCGAAAAAGCTTTTAAATGCCCCCATGTGCGGCCGCATTTTCGTCATGGCAGTCTGCCATTCATAGGTGTGGAGATCGCCCCACTGCCAGTCGCTTTGATCGCCGCCGAGCCGTTTTTCGGCATACCCCATGGCATCGGCCAGGGTCTCGGCCAGGATATCGGCTTTTGTCTCGACCGCATCGGTGTGGACATTGTCCCAGAAGGGGCTGTCTTTGCGCCCCAGCAAATGATCCTGGTCAGCGGCATAGATGCCGCTGTTTAAAACCTGGTAGCTGCCCCAGGCCGCCGATTTTTCCGGCCCGAGCTCATCGAAAAACAGGTTGCGGATGAAATAATGGTGAAAAATCCCGAAAAACGCGGCCCCCGATGACTTGGCCAGCATACGGCCGTCAAAATCCGCCAGGACCGCCAGCGCCCGCCGGGCCCGGTCTTTTCTTCGCGTGTCCGGCCAATTGTTGATAACCGATTCGACGCTGCGCCCCATGGATGCATCAAACAACAGTTGCTTGAGCTTGGGCACCAGCCGGTCAAACCGGTCATGCTGCATGGCCACGGCATCGGCCCACGTATAGGCGTTTTTTTGATCCAGCAGCTCGCCGATTCGCCCGGCCCGTTCCGGCGCATACCAGGAAGATCCCAGCAAGGGCCCTTTTTCCGGGGAAACGGTGCGGTGGTTGGCGGTATACAAAAAACCCCGGCGCGGATTTTTTACATACGGATGGTCTTTGACCGGCAGATACCCGTCCCAGTCATAGGCCCCGGTCCAGCCCGGCGACGGCAGATGTCCCCGGCCCTTGCTGCGCACCGGATAGCAGCCGGAAACCTGCCAGGCGATGTTTTTTGCATCCCCGTATACGAGGTTGAGGTTCATAAAGCGCACTTTTTCGATTGCCGCACGTGCCTCGGCCATGGTTTCGGCCCGGTTTAGTTCATACATGCCGTCAAAGGACATGTCCGTCTCCGGCGCCGTCGTGCGCAGGGCGATACCGTAGCGGCTTTCGGCGGCCGGCGGCATCATGGGGTGCTTGGGAGCCGAAGTGAGAACGGAATTTAACAACGGCCCGTGCCGGGTGGTGGAAATGGTCTTTTTGACCGGATCTTTTCCCTTGACCTCAAAGACTTCCGTGCGGGTCTGCACCGGCTGGTACCGCCCCTGGTACTTGTAACAGGGTTCGCCGTCAACGGTTTTGAGCTTTTCAATGAAAAGATCCTGGCTGTCGCCCATAACCATGGTCATGCCCCAGGCGATATGGCCGTTATAGCCGGCCACAATGCCGGGGATGCCGGGCATCGCCACCCCGGCCACATGAAATTCAGGGGTTTTTAACTGCATCAGCATCCAGACCGGGGGGTGTTCCAGGGGCAGATGGGTGTCATTGGCCACGATGGTGGCATCCCGTGCCGCGCGTTGAGGCGATACGGCCCAGTTATTGGAAGCCGCCACGCCCAGGGGCATCAGGATCCTGGCCAGGCGGTCTTCCAGGTCGGCCAGGCGCCCCGTGGTTTCGGAAATCCCGTTGAAATCCAAATCAGCCAGGGCCGCGGCCTTGTGAAAGGGCAGCGGTTCGTCCGGGTAGACCGGAAACAGCCAGGCCGCCTTGTTTGCGCCCAGTTTTTGCGCCAGGTTTAAAAATGCCATCTCCTCCCGGACATTAAAGGACAATCCCAGGTTCAACACATTGTAAATATAGAAGGAATGAACGGGCTTCCATGTTTCAGGGCGGTATCCGGTCATTTGCAAAGCCGGGGGAAGGCGGTCGCGGTGCGTATGGATATAGGCATTGACGCCTTTCGAAAAATGGGTCAGCATCTGCTTTACATCATCGGAAAGCATGGCATACTGCCTTTTTGCCCGCTCCGGCAGACCGAGGGCGCGGATATAGACATCGATGTCTACAGCCGGTGGCCCGACCATCTCCGCCAGCCGGCCCTGGCCGATGAGACAATAGGTCACCATCTGTGACAGGCGATCGGCTGCCATGACATAACCGGCGGCATAGGCCGCATCGCTCATGTTTCGGGCGTCGATGACCGGAATGCCCAGGTCATCGCGCCGGATGTCCACGTCGGCCTTCAGGCCGGATACCGTTATCGATCCCGTATCCGGATCCACGGTGTCGCGCAGATGATAGTCGATCACACTGCAGCCGGGCACCAGTACCGGCAACAAGACCGCAAGGACGATCAACCCCGCGATTGCAGCCAAAGATATGCGAAATGCGTATCTCATTGCCTCCCCCTTGCGCGACCCTGCAGTCTGCCCATGCTTTGATGGGCAGCATGCCGGTGCGGATTAAGTTAAAAATGGACAAAAAGCGGATGCAAAAATATAGTATATCCAATAGCGCTTCCAACGGGCAAGCAGAAAATACATCACTTGATGGACACGACAGCTATAATGGGGCACGGCCCAATTCTGCCGGCCCCGGAAACGGGCACCGATTGCGTTTACTGCTTTGAATTTCACCATGGAAAAACCACACAGCAAAAATGCCAAGGCATCGGTCTACCACCCCTCTCAACTGGGACCGATCCTGTTTATCAGCCTGATCTTTTTTCTGACCTTTATCGCCCGGGTGCTGATTTCGCCGCTGATGCCGAAGATCGAAGCCGAGCTCGGCCTCCGGCACGCCCAGGCCGGGGCGCTGTTTTTATGGCTGTCGGTGGGCTATTTCATCGCCCTGGCGACCTCCGGGATTATATCGGCCCGGATCGGTCACCGGCGCACCATTGTTCTGGCCGCCTGCGGGGTGGGCGGGGCCTTGATCGCCATTGCCCTGTCTGATGGTCTCTGGCAGCTGCGCGGCGCGGTATTTTTGCTCGGCATCGCAGCCGGCATTTATCTGCCCTCCGGCATCACCACCTTAACCGACATGGTCAATCCCGGCCAGTGGGGCAAAGCCATTGCCCTGCATGAAATGGCGCCCAATCTCGGGTTTGTATGTGCACCGCTGATCGCGGAAATGCTGCTGATTTATTTCCCATGGCGGGGCGTTCCGGCGGCCGTGGGCGTATTTGCCTTTGTCATCGGGCTGTTATTTGCCCTTTTCGGCAAAGGCGGCAACTTTTTGGGCAAGCCGCCGGGCATGGCGGCCTTCCGCGTGCTTTTCTCCACCCGGGAATTCTGGATCATGGTCCTGCTCTTCGGTCTGGCCATCAGCAGCACCATGGGTATCTACACCATGCTGCCCCTTTTCCTGACCAATGAAATCGGCATTGCCCGCAACACCGCCAACACATTGATCGGTATTTCGCGCCTGTTCGGCATCGGTTCGGCATTGATCAGCGGGTGGGCCGCCGACCGTTTCGGCCCCCGCCGGACCATCCGGTTCATGCTGGGGGCCACCGGCCTTGCCACGATATTGCTGGGGGCGGCATCGTCGGCCTGGTTTGCCGTGGGATGCGTTTTTGTCCAGGCCGTGCTCGGCACCTGCTATTTCCCTGCCGGCTTTTCGGTGCTTTCGGCAATCGCGCCGCCCGAATACCGCAACGTCACCGTATCGCTGACCATTCCTTTCGCCTTTGTTTTCGGCGGCGGCATCACCCCCGCCCTCATCGGTGCCAGCGGCGATTTCGGCAATTTCGGCACCGGCATCATGATCATCGGCGCCCTGATTGCCACCGGCGCCTTGCTGCCGACCTTTCTGCGGCCCAACGAAGATTAAGCCCCTATTTTACCGAGTCTGCCCCCGCTTGCCGCAGGCGATGGGCGACAGCTTTTCGCTTTTATCTTCCGGCCCTTGTTTTCTAAGGCGCATCGGGCGGGGGATGCCTGCCCCCTCCCCACTCTCACAACTCGGCTCGACAAAGCCCTGCCATGTCAATGGCGACGGTGCCGCTCAAAACGACCCGACTTCGATCCGGTGGGGTTTCCC
>JBNJEA010000002.1:0-73776 GCA_051745395.1 Thermodesulfobacteriota bacterium
AAGAAATCGGCTTCTGGGCTGTCGAGGTCTGGGGCGGGGCCACTTTTGACACCATGCACCGCTTTTTAAACGAAGACCCGTGGGAGCGGATCCGGACCTTAAAGCGTTACTTTAAGAAAACGCCGCTGTCCATGCTGCTGCGGGGCCAGAACTTAGTCGGCTACCGCCATTACGCCGACGACGTGGCCCGGGCGTTTGTCGAGCGCGCCGCGGCCAACGGCATGGATATTTTCCGGACATTTGACGCCTTAAACGACTTTAGAAACTTCGACACCGTGGTGGCGGCCATCAAGGAGTGCGACAAGCATTTCCAGGGCTGCGTCTGCTACTCGCTGACTGAACCCCGCATGGGCGGCGAGGTCTACAACCTGGACTACTACCTGAAAAAGGCCAAAGAGCTCGAAGACATGGGCGCCGATACCATCTGCATCAAGGACATGGCCGGCCTGATCGCCCCCTATGATGCATTCGAGCTCGTCAAGGCCTTAAAGGAAACCGTCAAGCCGCCGATCCACCTGCACAGCCACTTTACCTCGGGCATGGCGCCCTTGAGCCAGTTAAAGGCCATCGAAGCCGGCGTGGATATCATCGATACCTGCATGTCGCCGTATGCCTACCGGACCTCCCATCCGGCAATCGAGCCACTGGTGGCCGCGCTTTACGGCACCAACCGGGACACCGGCTTTAACATCGAGGCCATGGCAGATATCAACCACAAGCTGGAAACCGAGATTTTGCCCAAGTACAAGCACCTGATAGATGATTCCAAGGTCTCGGTCATCGACACTAACGTGCTGCTGCACCAGACCCCGGGCGGGATGCTGTCGAACCTGGTCAACCAGCTCCGGGAAATGGACGCCCTGGACCGGATCAACGAGGTCTACGAAAAGCTGCCCCAGGTCCGAAAAGATCTGGGCCAGGTCCCCCTGGTCACCCCGACGAGCCAGATCGTGGGCATCCAGACCGTCAACAACGTGCTGTTTGACGATGAAAACGAATCCTACAAGATGACCACCTCCCAGGTAAAAGACCTCTGCTTTGGCCTTTACGGCGCAACACCGGCCCCGATCAACCCGGAGGTCCAGAAAAAGGCCCTCAAGGGCTATCCCCGCGGCGAGGAACCCATCACCTGCCGACCCGCAGAAATCCTGGAGCCCGAACTCGAAAAGGCGAAGGAAGAGGTCAAGGACCTGGCCGCCGATCTCGACGACGTCCTGATCTACGCCCTGTACCCGGTGACCGGCAAGAAGTTTTTGAAATACAAGTACGGCATCGAGACGCCGCCGGAATCCGTCAAACCCAAGACCCTGGAGCAGGCCAGGACCGAAGAGGAGCTGGTCAGAAAAGCCCGCGCCGGCGAGGTCATAGAGAAGCAAAAGCTTGCGGCCATGCCGGAGTCCTCGGAAAACGTCCGGAAATTCAACGTTTACGTGGACGGCGATGCCTTTGAAGTGGCCGTGGAAGATACCGAACCAAGGCCCGCGGCTGCTCAGCCGGCCCGCCCGGCGGAACCGGCCCGCGCCGGCGCCCAGCCGGCGCCGTCTCGTGCGCCTTCGGCCCAGCCGGCCCCGAGAAGCGCCCCGGCCAAAGAGGAAAAACCGGCTGAACCTGCCGCGAAAGAAAAACCGGCGGCCGCGGCGGTAGAAGGCCACCAGATCAAAGCCCCCATGCCCGGTATTGTCATCCGCTACGAAAAGCAGGAGGGCGAAGCCGTGGAAGAGGGCGACACCGTGGTGATCCTGGAAGCCATGAAGATGGAAAACTCCCTGCCGGCGCCGGTCGGCGGCACCATGAAGGCGATTCACTTCAAGGAAGGCGATTCCGTGGCCAAGGGCGATGTGCTCTGCGTGATCGGATAAAAAAGGATAGCGGCATATGAAAATACATGAATACCAGGCCAAGGAGTTGTTTGGCAAATACGAGGTGCCCATCCCCAACGGCGGCATGGCCGACAGCGTGGATGCCGCCCGTAAGTTGACCGAAAACATGGGAAAATTTCCGGTGGCCGTCAAGGCCCAGATCCATGCCGGCGGCCGGGGCAAGGGCGGCGGTGTAAAGCTGGCCCAATCGGTCGACGAGGTCCAGGCCCATGCCGAAGCCATTTTGGGCATGACCCTGGTGACCCACCAGACCGGCCCCGAAGGCCAGCCGGTTAAACGGCTGTTGATCGAGGAAGGCCTAAATATTGCTTCGGAACTTTACCTGTCGCTTATGGCGGACCGGGAAAGCGGGGGCGTGTTGATACTGGCCAGCTCCGAAGGCGGCGTGGATATTGAAACCGTGGCCGAAAAAAGCCCGGATAAGATTATCAAGGTCCATGTGGATCCCCTGGCCGGGATTTCCGGTTATCACTGCCGGCAGGTGGCCTTCGGCCTGGGCCTTCCCAAGGCGGCTGTCAAGCCGTTTTTAAAAATGCTTTCCGGTCTCTATCGCCTGTTTGTGGACTACGACTGTTCCATGGTGGAAATCAACCCCATGGTCGTAACCGATGCTGATGAACTGGTAGCGCTGGATGCCAAGATCAATTTCGACGACAACGCCTTGTTCCGGCATACAGATATTGTGGCCTACCGGGATTTCGACGAGGAAGACCCGCTGGAGGTTGAGGCCTCCAAGTACAACCTGAACTACATCAACATGGACGGCACGGTCGGCAACATGGTCAACGGCGCAGGCCTGGCCATGGCGGTCATGGACACCATCAAGCTTGCCGGCGCCGAGCCGGCCAACTTCCTGGACGTCGGCGGCGGGGCCACCAAGGAGATGATCGAAAACGGGTTTCGCATCATCTTGTCCGACAAGAAGGTCAAGGCGATTCTGATCAACATCTTCGGCGGCATTTTGCGCTGTGATGTGTTGGCCAACGGCGTCGTGGAGGCGGCCAAGAATCAGGAGATCAACGTGCCCGTCGTGGTGCGCATGGAGGGCACCAACGTGGAAGAAGGCCGAAAGATCCTGGCCGAATCCGGGCTTAACCTGGCCACCGCCGTGGACCTGAAGGATGCGGGCCAGCAAGTGGCGAAACTCGTGGCCCATTAGGGGACCTTGGCCGAATAATAGATTTAGAAATTCACCACAGAGGGCACAGAGATCACAGAGGCAAAGATATAAATGTTTTTGGTTTTCTCTGTGTCCGCTGTGCCCTCTGTGGTGAAATAACATTTTACGAACCCACCGAATGTAGAGGAAGCGGATGAGTATATATGTAAATTCCGATACCCGGGTGCTGGTACAGGGGATTACCGGAAAAGAAGGCCAGTTTCATGCCCGCCAGTGCATCGCCTACGGCACGCAAGTCGTCGCCGGGGTCACGCCCGGCAAGGGCGGACTGGACATGGACGGCGTGCCGGTTTTCAACACGGTAAGAAACGCGGTGGCCGACACCGGCGCCAATTGCAGCCTGATTTTCGTGCCGCCGCCGGCGGCCGCAGACGCCATCATGGAAGCAGCCGATGCGGGCGTGGACGTGATTGTCACCATCACCGAGGGCATCCCGGTCATGGACATGATGCGTGTCAAGCAGTACGTAAAGGACAAGCCGTGCCGGCTGATCGGCCCCAACTGCCCGGGCATCATAACGCCCGGCCAGGCCAAGGTGGGCATCATGCCCGGCCCGATCCACAAACAAGGCGGCCCCATCGGCGTGGTATCGCGCTCCGGGACGCTGACCTACGAGGTGGTCTACCAGTTGACGCTGCAGGGCATCGGACAGACTACATGTATCGGCATCGGCGGCGATCCGGTAAACGGCACCAACTTTATCGACTGCCTGTCTGCCTTCCAGGCCGATGCCGAGACCCAGGGCATCGTTATGGTCGGTGAAATCGGCGGCAGCGCCGAAGAGCAGGCCGCCGACTATATCCGGCAAAACGTGAATAAACCGGTGGTCAGCTTCATCGCCGGGATCACCGCACCACCGGGCCGCCGCATGGGCCATGCCGGGGCGATTATTTCCGGCAACACGGGCACCGCCCAGGGCAAGGTCGCCGCCTTGAAAGAGGCCGGCGTACATGTCTGCGAGGATCTCGGACGAATCGGCGAGGTTTGTGCCGGCGTTTTCAGCTGAAGCTGTTTTTAAAATGGGCCTGGCCGTTTAACGGCCTTGTTTTCGTTTACTGGAACCTGCTCTGATGCTTTGCTTAGAAGGAACTGTTTCGTTATGCATGGCCGACAGGCAAATGAGGTTGTCCCGCTCACCGTGGGCTGTTTTGATGCTTCTATGATTCGCAGCGCCGCAGCGCCGAAACTCGCTTACGCTCAAACAGTCGGCGCTGCTTTGGCGCTGCTTCATCATGAAGCATTTCAAAACATCCCCCGATGTTCGCTTGGACAACCCCATTTGCCTGTCTTTTCGCCTCCGGGTTGCTTTCTGGAAAAGCGCTGCGCAAACAAATCGAAAACGTTTCATTCCGAGAATATGATCGGGGACTTCTAAAGACCTTACAACCGGGAGAGAACGGAAATGAACTGGTTTGTTGAGACCATACAAACATCGATCGGCAAGAAGCTGCTCATGGCAATTACAGGCCTCGGGTTTCTGGGGTTTCTGTTTATTCATCTCGTGGGCAACCTGACCTTTTACTTCGGAGAAGACGTGTTTCTGGCCTACGTCGACTACCTGCACTCCTTTGAGCCGCTTATCGTGGCCATCGAGATCATTTTGTTGATTCTGGCGGCCGTCCACGTGATCACCGGCTTGACCCTTTTTCTGCAAAACCGCAGGGCACGGCCGAAGCGTTACAAGGTGCACGAAAGCGGCGGCGGCCGGACCATCGGTTCGGCGACCATGCCGTATACCGGGTTTTTGATCCTGCTGTTCGTGATTCTTCACCTGCAGCATTTCCACTTTATCGACACCACGGATCAGACGGTATTTGATGCCGCTGTTTCGACCTTTTCGCTGTGGTATTATACGGGCATCTACATGGCGGCCGTCATTATCGTGGGCCTCCATGTCCGCCACGGCTTCTGGAGCCTGTTTCAAACCATCGGATGGAACCATGACCGCTACATGCCGGCCATCCGGACGGTCGGGGTCCTGTTTGCCATTTCGGTCGCAGTGGGATTCGGGTTTATCCCGGTTTATATCGGTATTACGGCAGGATGAAAAAGCAACACCCAGAACACTTTCAATCGGTATCATCATTCAATAAGGAACCCCTTTATGACCCTCGAATCCAAAATACCGGACGGCCCCCTGGCGGAAAAATGGGACCGGCATCAATTTGAACTAAAGCTGGTCAATCCGGCCAACAAGAAAAAGTTCTCCGTCATCGTGGTCGGCACCGGCCTTGCCGGCGCATCAGCGGCAGCCACCCTGGCCGAGCTCGGCTATAACGTCAAAAACTTCTGCATCCAGGACACCCCGCGCCGGGCCCACAGCATCGCCGCACAGGGCGGCATCAACGCCGCCAAGAACTACGCCAACGACGGCGACAGCATCTGGCGGCTGTTTTACGACACCATCAAGGGCGGCGATTTCCGGGCCCGCGAGGCCAACGTTTACCGCCTGGCACAACTCAGCGTCAACATCATCGACCAGTGCGTGGCCCAGGGCATCCCCTTTGCCAGAGATTACGGCGGGCTGCTCGACAACCGGTCATTTGGCGGCGCGCAAGTGTCGCGCACCTTTTACGCCAAGGGGCAGACCGGCCAGCAGTTGCTTTTAGGCGCCTACGGGGCGCTGATGCGCCAGGTGGGCAAGGGCGGCGTGGAGATGTTTGCCCGCCGGGAAATGCTCGACCTGGTGGTGGTAGACGGCAAGGCCCGCGGCATCGTGGTCCGGAACCTGGTTTCCGGTGAAATCGAATCCCATGCGGCTGATGCGGTCGTATTGGCCACGGGCGGATACGGCAATGCCTATTTTCTGTCGACAAACGCCATGTCGTCCAATGTCACGGCCGCCTACCGGGCCTACAAAAAAGGTGCGTATTTCGCCAACCCCTGCATGACGCAGATTCATCCCACCTGCATCCCGGTACACGGCACCTACCAGTCCAAGCTCACCCTGATGAGCGAAAGCCTGCGAAACGACGGCCGGGTCTGGGTGCCTAAAACACCCGGCGACAAGCGGGCCCCGGAGCAGATCCCGGAGGCCGAACGCGATTACTACCTGGAACGCAAATACCCGAGCTTCGGCAACCTCGTGCCCCGGGACGTGGCCTCGCGAAACGCCAAGGAACAGTGCGACCTGGGCAAAGGGGTCGGGGAAACCGGGCTGGCGGTCTATCTCGATTTTGCCGATGCGATCAAACGAGACGGCGTCGACGCCATCGCCGCCAAGTACGGCAACCTGTTTGAGATGTATGAAAAGATCACCGGGGAAAACCCCTATGAAACGCCCATGAAGATTTATCCGGCGGTGCACTACACCATGGGCGGCCTCTGGGTGGATTACAACCTGATGACCACCATACCCGGCCTGTTTGCCATCGGGGAGGCCAATTTTTCCGACCACGGCGCCAACCGCCTCGGGGCGAGCGCTTTGATGCAGGGACTGGCAGACGGCTATTTCGTCATCCCCTATACCATGGGCGGATATCTTGCCGGCCATTCAATAGACCCCGTCGACACCTCGCATCCGGCCTTCCGGGAGGCTGAAAAAACGGTGGCCGAGCAGAGCCGCAATCTGCTGACAATCAACGGCAAACAGACGGTCACCCAACTCCATCGTCGGCTCGGCAACCTGCTGTGGGATTACTGCGGCATTGCCCGCGATGACTCGGGTTTAAAACAGGCGCTGTATATGATCCGGGAACTTCGCAAGGAATTCTGGCGGGATGTCAACGTTGCGGGCGACGATAAGGACTTAAACCAGAGCCTGGAGCATGCCGGACGGGTGGCCGATTTCATGGAATTTGCAGAACTCATGGTCATCGATGCCTTACACCGCAAGGAATCCTGCGGCTGCCACCTCAACGTGGCCTACCAGACCGAGGACCATGAAGCACTGCGCGACGATGAAAACTATGCCTTCGTATCGGCATGGCAGTATCAGGGCGCCGAGGCCGAGCCGGTGCTGCACAAGGAGCAGCTTGCGTTTGAAAATGTGGAACTGACGCAGAGGAGTTACAAATGACGACCCGAACCATCAACCTGACATTAAAGGTCTGGCGGCAGAACAAGCAGCATCCGGAAGGCAAAATCGAAACCTATCCGGCCCATAATATATCCACGGACATGTCGTTTCTGGAAATGTTAGACATTGTCAACGACGAACTGATCAAGCAGGGCACGGAGCCGATTGCTTTTGACCATGATTGCCGGGAGGGCATCTGCGGCATGTGCGGTGCCGTGGTCAACGGACGGCCCCACGGCCATGTCGATGAAACCACGTTGTGTCAGCTCCACATGCGGCATTTCGAAGACGGCGACACCATCTTCATCGAACCCTGGCGGGCCCGGGCCTTTCCCATCGTAAAAGACCTCGTGGTCGACCGCAGCGCCCTGGATGAAATCATTGCCACCGGCGGCTACATTTCGGTCAACACCGGCGGCGCACCGGATGCCAATGCCATTGCCATCGGCAAGGAAACCGCGGATGCGGCATTCAACGCGGCTGCCTGCATCGGCTGCGGCGCCTGCGTGGCTGCCTGCCCCAATGCCTCGGCCATGCTCTTTGTCGGCGCCAAGGTCTCGCATCTGGCCCGTCTGCCCCAGGGGCGCCCCGAAGCCAAACAACGGGCCCGGAATATGCTGTGCAAAACGGACAACCTCGGATTCGGCAATTGCTCCAACGAGGCCGAATGCGAGGCGGAATGCCCCAAGGGAATCTCCATAAAGGAAATCGCCCGCTTGAACCGGGAATTTATTAAGGCCGCCTTTTCCTGATAGCTTGCAGGATGCCAAAATTCATGGTATGAATCGCGGCAATCGGCTCTTGCAACGGCTTGCGGATTTGATGATTGCCTGCGGGCATGAAAAGAAAGGAGGGCGGTAATGGGGAAAATCAAGTGGCTGGGTATTTTGGCCCTTGCCGGCGGCTTATGCGTGCTCGGATACCAGGGCATTGAGTATGTCATGTCGGAAGGAACGGTGTTTAAAAACTACACCCTGCTCGGCCTTTTCGGCGAATCTTTACTCGAGTGGATTGACCGCGCGCCCGTGCAGCTTCGTAACGGCATAGATTATGTGATCCGCATGCCGCTCTACGGCCTGCTGGCGATCATAGGGGTGGTCCTGCTGGCCATCAACGGCGTTTTCGGTAAAAAATAAAGGCGTTATAAAAAACGGGCTTTTCCTTGCCTTTTTTTCAGTAAACGGGGGCAACCCCATCGACGGCCGGTTGGGGTTGCCTCAATTGCTTATAAACCGTCACTTCTTGTTTTTCATCGCCGCTTTCAGCTTTTCCCCCAGATCCCCAGTGCCGGCACCGGAAGCAGCCGGTGCTTGCTTGCGATAATTCTGCCATTCCTTCTGGTCCCCCGCATCTGCGGGGCCGAGAGAAATTTTGCGCGCATTGACATCGATTGAATCCACGGTGACGGTGATAACATCGTCAATGCGGGCTTTTTCCAGTTCGCTGGCATTGGCGGCGGACTTGATTTTCGAAATCGGCAGCAGGCCGACAACACCCGGTTCCAGGGCCACGAAATAACCGAACTGTTCCTTTTTTTCAATCCGGCCGGACACGGCCTGTCCGACCGGATATCGCGATTCAATCCCCGCCCAGGGGTCGCCTTCCGCCTCTTTGATGCTCAATGAAATCCGTCGGTTGACCGGATCGAGGTCCTTGATTGAAACCGAGACGCGCTGGCCCGGCTCGACCACGTCCGCCGGTTTGGTCACCCGCTTGTGGCTCATCTCGCTGATGTGCACCAGCCCCTCAACACCGGGCTCGATTTCCACAAACGCCCCGAAGTCCGCACAGCGGGTGACCGTGCCCTCGACCCGGTCGCCGGCGTAATAGCGCTGGCCGATTTTCTCCCAGGGATCGCCCTGGGCCTGTTTGATCGACAGCGATATCTTGGGCGCCTTGCCGGACTCTTTGGCTTCCTCGATGGCAAGGATTTTGACCTCGACGGCTTCGTTGACCGCCAAGGCCTCTTCTGCGGAGCTGACCCGCTGCCAGCTGATTTCGGAAATATGGACCATTCCTTCCACGCCCGGCGCCACTTCCACAAAAGCACCATAGGGCATCAGCTTGGTGATCTTGCCGTTGATGATATCGTCCGGGCTGACGTTTTGGATGAATTTTTCCCGCTCTTCGGCAATATAACGATTCAACAGGTCCCGGCGGGACAGTACCACGTTTTTGCCCCGTTCCTCGATGCGCGAAATCAAAAACTCATAGGTGCCGCCCACATAGCTTTCCGGCTGTTCCACGTAGACCACATCCATCTGGCTGACCGGGCAAAATCCGCTTTGCCCCAGCACATTGACACGAAATCCGCCTTTGCAGGTTTCCGTGACACGACCTTCCACGGGAATGGCATTTCTCTGGGCTTCGTGGAGGCGGTGTAACCCCCCGGCACCGGTTAAGGCTTTGGACAGGCGGACTTCGCCCTCGGCCTTGGAAACCACGTAAAGCTTTACCGGGTCCCCGACCTGGCAGGCCAGCTCCCCGTTTTCATCCATGAGCTCCTGTTTGTCCACCACGCCGTCGACCTTGGATCCGGTGTTGACAAACACACTGTCATCACCGATGGAGAGAATGTCACCGGTAATCTCTTCACCGACTTGCAGGTCGTCTTTTACCTCGCCCATGTAATTTTCAAACAGTTCCGCAAAGCTTTCATCTTCCGGGTTGTCGCCTGGGGCCGTAAATTCATCGGTCATTCGGGTTGCTCCTGGTTTTTGTCTTTGTTACATATTACCCAACATATTCAGTGATGCTGGTATCGTATCACATTGTTGATCCCTGTTAAAGATCTATTCAATATCCTGTCACAGGGGCGCCTGCTTACGGGTTGCACTCCTTGCAAACGGAGTTATTTTTAAGGAGATTATGATTACGCGATGGTTGCCATGGAAATTTTTCATCAAACGGGCCGCAAAACGATACGGCATCATTGACCCGATTAAACTGGCGGCCCAGGTGCGCCGGTTTGCCCAGCCCTCCGAGGTCCAGGAACCGATTGAACTGCTTCGCGCCGGCATTATCTTCCACGCCCGGGGGTTAATTAATACCAAGGCTATTCAATACAACCTGGACTGGGTATGGCCCTACTGGGTTGAAAAACAATTCGACCCGCACGACAATTCGTTTATCCCGAGGGCGTTTTCCTTCAGTCACGTCAACCTGACCCACCGGAATTGGACCGCAGTGGGACACCCGGATTTGCCGGTTTATCCGATTGTTGACCCCCGGGGACTGGTCACGCCGCTGTTTGATGGCTGGTCCATCGACTGCTGGCTCATTACAGACGACGGCCGAATGCTGCTGCCATCGCGCAGCCAATCCGCCGATCAGCAGCTATTGATCGATTCGGGATGGCAGGTGCAGACCCGTTTTGCGGAAAACGGTTTTGAGCTGACCACCCGGCTGGCTTTAGACTGCACGGGGGGCGGATCCCATGCAGTTGTAACGGCAGAAGGCCGCGTCCCGTCAGCAGGCTGGCTTGTCGCGGCCATCCGGCCCTACAACCCGGAAGGCATCCAGTTTGTGGAAAACATCGAGTATCAGTACAATAAAAATCCATTTTTGCTGGTCAACCGGCATACCAAGCTCTTTATGGATCAGGAGCCGGACAAAATTCTTTTTTCCGATTATTCGGAAGGCGATGTGAATGCGAAATGGGACACGCCGCACACGGTGCATAAAGTCCACTGCGGTGTCGGCATGGCCACTTCGGCGGCTTTTTTCAAACTCGATAACCGGCCCCGGCAGTTCAGGCTTTCCGTGAATACCGGCGTTGAACTGCCTTCGCGGATTGTCAGACGCCACCGGACCGTGCACGAGTGGTCCGAACGCCTCGTCGGAGCGGCGCAGTTGGCGGTACCCGACAGCCATATCCGGTTTCTCTATGATGCCGCGGTTCGGACGCTTTTGATGCTTTCTGCAGACGACATCGTACCCGGTCCCTACACCTATCAACGATTCTGGTTCCGGGATGCGTGTTTGATGTTAAACGCCCTGATGGCGATCAACCATCTGAAACGGGCGCGTCGATGCATCAACAGTTTTCCGGCGCGGCAGCAGATCAGCGGTTATTTCCGCTCCCAGGAAGGGGAATGGGATTCCAACGGCCAGGTGCTGTGGATTGTTTCCCGTTATCTGGACCTGACCGGCGAAACACCGGTGAAATCCTGGCTGGATGCCGTTTTCAAGGGAGCGGACTGGATTCAGAAAAAGCGCATTACCAAACGGCCGGGATTGCGGCACGGCGGCCTGCTGCCGGCCGGCTTTTCCGCCGAGCATCTCGGGCCGAATGATTATTATTACTGGGACGATTTCTGGGGATTGGCCGGCTTGCAGTCCGCAGAGATACTGGCGCGGCAGTATCATTCCACGTCCCTGGCCGATACACTGGCCGCGGGTCGGGATGATTTTTACCATTCCATTTTCGAAAGTATCGCAGCGATTCCGGAAAAGAAAAAAAATGGCTGTATTCCGGCCTCCCCGTACCGGCGCATGGATGCCGGTGCGGTGGGATCGCTGGTGGCTGATTACCCGCTTCAATTGACCGCCCCCGGCGACAGCCGGATTCTAAACAGTATTGATTTTTTGATGACCCACTGTTTTTTTAAGGGCGCGTTTTTCCAGGACATGATCCACTCCGGCATCAATGTCTATTTGACTCTCGATATCGCCCAGAGCCTTTTGCGCGCGGGCGATCCGCGGTACCGGCCGCTGATTGAAACAGTGGCCAACCTGGCGTCTTGCACGGGCCAGTGGCCCGAAGCCATTCATCCGTTGACCGGCGGCGGCTGCATGGGCGACGGCCAGCACGGCTGGGCGGCGGCCGAATGGATCATGATGATGCGCAACCTCTTTGTCCGGGAAGAAGCCAATCGTCTCATTATCGGTTCCGGCGTCTTTGAGCAGTGGCTGACGGCAAAACAGCCCATCGGATTCGGCCCGACCCCCACGCCTTACGGGGAGATATCGGTGACCATTGAATCCATGCAAACCGGTTCGATCCGGGTGGTGCTGGATACGGCCTGGCGGTATGCCCCGCCGGAAATTGAAATCCGGATTCCGGGGTTTGCCGGCAAAACCGTCTCGGATACCGATCAAAAACAACTGCAGGTAGAGGTGCAAAAAATATGAACATCTGCATGTTTACCAATACATATCGGCCCCATGTGGGCGGAGTGGCCCGGTCCGTGTCTCTTTTCGAGGAAGACCTGCGCCGCCTCGGCCACCGCGTTTTGATCGTGGCGCCCACGTTTTCCCGGGCGCGCCAGGAGCTTGATGAACCGCATGTATTGCGGGTGCCGGCCATTCAGAATTTTAACGGCAGTGACTTTTCCGTCCGAATCCCGCTGCCGTTTATTATCGATGAGAAAATCGATGAATTTGCCCCCGATATTATTCACAGCCACCACCCGTTTCTGCTCGGCGATTCCGCGATCCGGGCCGCCAACCGCCGAAAACTGCCGATTGTCTTTACCCATCATACGCGATACGAGCAATATACCCATTATGTGTCCTCGAATTCCCCGACAATGAAACGCTTTGTGATCAATCTGTCCACAACCTATGCCAACGGCTGCACCCGCGTGGTGGCACCGAGCAAAAGCATCGCTGATCTGATCCGGCAACGCGGCGTGACCACGCCCGTGACCGAAATCCCCACCGGCGTAGATTTCAGTGCCTTCCAGGGCGGTTCGGGACAGGTTTTTCGAAAACGGCATCATATCCCGGAAACGGCTGATGTGATCGGCCATGTCGGCCGATTGGCCCCTGAAAAGAACCTGGCCTATCTCACCGATGCGATAACGGGCTATATGAAAACAAATGCAGATGCGCATTTTCTGGTGGTCGGGGATGGACCGGGCATAGACGATATCAAGCACCGATTTTCGAAAGCCGGTTTATCCGATCGGCTGGTGCTGGCCGGTAAAAAAAGCGGACAGGACCTGTTTGATGCCTATGCCGCCATGGATTTGTTCGTGTTTTCGTCTCTTTCGGAAACCCAGGGCCTTGTCGTGGCCGAGGCCATGGCCGCCAAAACGCCTGTGGTGGCCCTTGATGCCACAGGCGTGCGGGAAGTGGTCAAAGATGATGAAAACGGTCGGTTACTGCCCGCCGACGCCTCGGTCAATGCATTTGCCGAAGCGGTGGCCGCATTTTTCAATAGCCGGGATCTTGCCCGGCGCTGGCAAAACAATGCCCATGAAACGGCACGACAATTTGATCGGCTCAAATGCGCCCAAATGATGGCGGACCTGTATGCAAAGACAATGCAACAGAAGCCGAAACCACCGAAGGAATACGATGATATCATGCAGTCATGGGAAGAGGTGCTGCGCGCATTGCGAACAGAATGGGACCTGTTGAGCGGCAAGGTCAATGCCGTGGCCCAGACCTTTCAGGCATCTGAAAAAAAACGGCCGCCAGGCAATTGAGCCGGTAACCATCCAGCCGGCAACAACCCAATATCTAAATTGTGCGATTCAGATTATACTCTAAATTATACCTTGCATTTCGGCAATACAATTGCCGAAATGCAAAATGATTTCCCTTTACAGCAGAGAAAGGATTTTATATGAAAAAGGCCGGCGGCCGGTTGAAAAACGGGCAGAAGGTCATTTGCCTCTGGGGCCAATAGCGGAGCATGCGCTCAAAACAAATACAAAAGACCAGACGGAGAATCGGGGTTGAAAGAATCGCTCATCTACGGGCCGGTGCCTTCCCGGCGGCTGGGACTGTCGCTGGGTGTGGACATGGTCCCTTATAAGACCTGTACCTTTAATTGTATTTACTGCCAAATCGGCCCCACCGCTGCAACAACCATTGAGCGCCGGCCCTATATCGAGGCCGACCGGGTCATGGCCGCACTGGAGAAAAAAATCGATGCCGGCCTCCGGGCCGATTTTATTACCCTGGGCGGCTCGGGCGAGCCGACCTTAAACAGTGAAATCGGCCAGATCATCCGGCGCATCAAGTACCTTACCGATATTCCGGTGGCGGTTTTAACCAACGGGGCGCTGCTTTACGAAGCCGCCGTGCAGGCCGCCATATCCGCCGCCGACGTGGTATTGCCGTCCTTAGACGCCCCGGACGAAAAAACGTTTTACGAAATCAACCGACCGCATCCGGCAATGGGGTACCAGTTGATGGTTGACGGACTGGCGGGGTTTCGAAAAATCTATTCCGGCCGGATATGGCTCGAAATTTTTCTCATCCAGGGGATCAACACCTCGGAGCAAGCAATGGCGGGGTTCCGAACCTTGATTCAAGCCATTTCTCCGGACCGCGTGCATTTGAATACTGCCGTGCGGCCGCCGGCCGAAGCCCACGTACAGCCGGTTTCCGAAGAGCAAATGGCAGCCTTTGCGCGAATGCTGGGGGATCAGGCGGAAGTAATCGCCGAATTTCCCCAATCCGGAAAATCCGGAAAGCAATCCGAAAACGGGGCGGCCATTGTGGATGAAATCTTCGACATGGTCTCGCGCCGTCCCTGTACCCTGGCCGATATCACCGCCGGCCTGGGCCTGCATCGCTCCGAAGTGGTCAAGCATCTCGACGAACTGCGCCGCGACGGCCGGGTGCAAACCCGCCAAACCGGCGAACAGGCCTATTATATGGCAGCCAATAACGCCGGTGATTCCCTGCATTCGACCTGACTTCAGGTTCGAATTGATGATTTTGCCAGTTTATGCCCATACGCCGGGAATTTGGGTGCCGCAAAACCTGCACTTCCCCTCTGCTATGTGAAATTCCGGAATATGAAACCCTTCCCGCCGGATGATGGTTTTGCCGCAGTTATGGCAATAGGTGTGGACCCCCTCGTGGCCGGGCACATTGCCCACGTAGACGTACCGGATGCCGGCATCCATGGCCAGTTTCCGGAACCGCGTCAGGGTTGAAACCGGCGTGGGGGGCAGGCGGTCGAGTTTGTAGCGGGGGGAAAACCGCAGAAAATGCAGCGGATAATTTCGGCCGAGGTGCTCGACGATCCATCGGCACATGGACTTTATCATTTCAGGATCATCCACGTACTCGGGTACGACCAGAGTGGTGATTTCAAAATGCACGTTTTCCGCGGCCAGCATTTCAAGCGTGTGTAAAACCGGCTGGAGGCGGCCGCCGTTTAGCTTCCGGTAAATGGCGTCTTCGAAGGATTTCAGGTTGATGTTGGCCCCGTCGATAATGCGGCACAAACGCTTGAGCGGGGCGTCGTTGATGTAGCCGTTTGAGATCAGCACATTGCGCAGCTGATGCTGGTGGGCTTTGCGCCCGGTATCATGGAGGTATTCATAGAAAGTAACCGGCTCGGAATAGGTATAGGCAATCGCATCGGCTTCGAGCCGTTTGGCCTTTTCCACCGCACCCTCCGGAAACAGATCATAGGTGCGCACCTCCTCCGGCGTGGTCTGCGAAATCTGCCAGTTCTGACAATTCAGACAGCGCAGATTGCAGCCGGTGGTGGCAATGGAAAAGGCCTTGCTTTTCGGCAAAAAATGAAACAGCGGCTTTTTTTCGATCGGATCGAGATGAACCGAACAGGGGTTGCCGTAGGCCAGGGTGTAGAGGGTGCCGTCCATATTGACCTTTGAACGGCATATACTTCTGTCGCCGGGCGCCAGTTCGCAGTTGTGGGGGCAGATCCCGCACACCACCCGGCCATGATCAAGCTGCCGGTAGTCCATGGCTTCCCGGGACCATTTCCAGAGGCTGTCAGGGGCGCCGCCTTTAAAGATTTCTCCCCGGATATCGCGTTCGGAGCCATTTTTGCCCCAATTCAAAAACGCATGACAGGGATTGGCGGATGCTGCCAGGCAGACGGCGGCCGCAGAGCAACTGTAGAGAAACTGTCTCCGGTTGAATCTATCCATACGCCGTTATCTTTACGGTTAAAAAGCTTACGCTTTTCATCAGGATCAGCCCGACGGCCGTCCAGGCCAGCCCCGCGTAGGGCATCAGCACCACGCTGGTGATCAGGGTGCCGAAGGCCGCCCCGATTAAGTCGGCGGAAAACGCTTTTACCGCCGCCGACTGGTTGCTGCCGCCGAGATGCAGAGCAATGGGGAACTGCGCCCCGCAGGCCAAAGAGACAATAAAGCCGAAAACCAGGAAAAAGGCTTCCGGCAGCCGGTCGCCGACCTGGAAAATCAATAAAATAAACAATACCATGGAGACAATCAAAACACCATCGGAAACCAGAAAGACCTGCCGGCCCCGGTGTTTGATCCGTTCCCCGAAAAATGCCCCCGGCAGCAGCCCGGCGAGAAATACGGTGACAATCAAACCGATTTCAAAATAAATATAGCCAAAAAACACCTGGAAGGCAAAAATGACCAGGATTTGCGCCCCCATGGTCATAAAGCCCGTGGTAAACAAGACGAATTGTTCCCGGTTGATCCAGATCAGGTACGCGAGCAAAAAAGCGCCGATCACGGATGCAAACAGCACCGGCGATGCCCCGAATTTGGCAAACCACTGGGTAAACATGACTTGGACCAGCCGGGGGGAATGGTCCGTGTTGACCGGAGCATCCGGTTTTAACTGTTGGTTGAGCCCGGCGATGCGCTCGGCGGTAACGGCGCCCTGAAAGTAACCGCTGATATAATCGGTTTCAATCTTTTTCCGGGCAAGCCGTTCTGCAATATCCTGGTATAGGGGCTGATCGCTGCACAGAAAATACAGGCCCTGGCCGGGCAGCAGCAATACGTTTTCAAAATGGCGGGACACGGTGTTGTGGATAATGGAGATTTTTTCGCGCTGCGCTTCGGAAATATAGTCGGCGACGCTTTCGGTGGAAAAGCTCAATACGCCCTGCGGCGCCAGGTGTTTTTTTACCTGCCGATAGAATTGGTCGGTAAAAAAGCGGTTGACCTGGAAGGTGTCGGGTTCCGGGAGATTCAAAATAACGGCGTCATAGGTTTTTCGGGTATTTGACAGGTATTGCCGGCCATCCTGGTGGATGACATGAAGCGGCTTGTCTGCTGCGAGCAGACCGTATTCAAACACCACGTCCGTGACCGCCGGATCGATTTCCACGTAATCTACCGAAGCCGGCTGATACTTTTTGATTTCCGCCATGATGCCGCCTTGTCCGGAAATCAGCAGGACGTTTTCGACGGCATCGAGTTGGCAGAGCGGATAATGCGCCGTTTCTTCGGCTCCCGTGACGTCATGGCTGCCCAGCACAGGCCGGCCGTCGATAAAGAGGGTGTGTTGTTCACGGTCTTGGTGGACCTCAATACGTCCGTACCGCGATTCTTCATAATGCCGCAACTGTCCGGTTTTGGGCTGCAATGAAGGAATTTCAAGTCCCATGGCGCCGATGAAGACCAACAGGCAGACCAGTACACCGGATACGGAAAGCATCCGATATCCGGCGGCTTTCGGCAGCAGCATCCACGCGGCAAGCACCAGGGGCAGGTTGGCCAGAAACAAAGCCTGCAGCGGGGTGGCGAAAAATACGAGCACAAAGGAAAACAGTGCACCGCCGCCGATATCGCCGAAATTATCGGCGATATAGATCCGGGTGCCGGAAAATGCCGGAAAAAAGCGCTGGGCGCAAAACAGGCTGTAGGGCAGCAGGAAACCGAGCAGCAGACAGTATGGAGCTATAATGGCAAAGGTGTAGGCGAAAGTGGCGTAAAACCCAACCGCGCTGCCGGCCAGAAACAATACACTCCGCAGTTCGCGGGCGGCCATTAACATGACCGGCCCCAGCCCGGCCAGCAGCAAAGCAGCAGACGCCAGGCGGCCCGGCGTAGGGGCCAGCCAGCGGTATCGGCACAGGTACGCCGCCCATGTGCCGATGCCGCCGAGGACCAGCCAGCTGAACAAGATCAGCGCAATGACAAATTCATTGCCCTGAAACTGGGTTAAAAATTCCCGGATGATTTGCAGTTGGGTCACCACCGACGCGATGCCGGTGGCGATGACAAGGCGGACAATACGGCGGTCAGTGCTTTTGTTCTTCAAAGTACTGGACCCGGTAGGTATAGACGGTCAGGTTGCCGTTTTGCCACTCATTGGCCGGCAGGCCGGCTTTTAAGCACAAATGCTGCAAAAACGATTCCTTGTCCGGCAACTGCTCCCAGACCTGGGGCAGAAACGTGGCGCTGTGGCTGCCTTTACGGATAATTACACCGTCGACGTTCGGGGTCAGCTTGGCCAGCAGGTCCTCGCCTCCCTTGTAATCCAGCGGCGCGGGTTCGGTCAAAAGGCTGACTTCGATCCGGACCTTTTCCAGTTCCTCCTTTGAAAGGGGCGGGAACCGCGGGTCATGAAATGCGGCATTCAAGGCATTGTCCTTGACCCCTTCGGCAAGCGGTTTGTCCGGGTTTAAATTGCCGATGCAGCCGCGGAGCTCATCGGCTTTTTTCAAGGTCACAAACGTGCCGCGGGGCCGCTGGAAGTCTTTATCGGCCTGGACGGTGTCGTGCAGATTCACACTGCTTTCGTGTTTTTCGCCCAGGCGGGAAGCGATGGTTTTCCGGGCCAGTTCGACAAGGACCCGGCCTTTTTCTTCGTCAAACTGTTGGCTGCTGTTTTCATTGGCCATGGTTTTTTCTCCGTAAAACGCTATCGTTGTGTATCCGACCACTTTGTCCCGTTTGCCGGCCGTATCCCCGCTGTTGCAATAGTCAAGCACCACCGGCTGCCAGTTGCCCTGCTCGGCCAGTTCGATTACAACCCGGAGGGGGGTATGCCCGCAGGCCCTGTTCCGCCCCTTTTTCAGAAAATCAGGGTCGAGTTGCTCGATCTGTTCAATGGTTTGCCGGTCCTGTTTGACCGCCTTGCTGTAGGGCAGATAATGCGACAAATCGGTGCTGACCACCAGCAGGGTATCGTCGCCCATAACGGTTTCTACGGCATCGATATATTGGTCAGCATCTCCGGACCCCATGACAATGGGGATCAATTCAAACTCCGGCAATGCCTGCTGCAAAAAGGGCAGCACCACTTCAACGGCATGTTCCCGGTCATCGGAGGCGGCATTGGATTCAAAACATGAAAACCGTTTGCGCAAGCGCTTGGCCTCCGGGTGAAGATCAATGCGGCCCAAAGGTGTCGCATAGGCGTCGACATCGCTGATGGCACCGTTTTTCAAGCCCACCCGGTGATCCGGGGCCATGACCACCACCTTGTCATAATCCCGCCCTTTCAACGGGATCACGGCATGGGCGGCGGTCCAGCCGGAATAGACATATCCGGCATGCGGCATGATCAGCGCTTTGAGCGTCCGGTTTTCGGGCAAATCAAGTTCCGTTTTCCGGGCACGCTCGGTGAAGCGATGAATCATTTGCTCCAGCTGTTGGGGGTCACCCGGGTAAAAGCGCCCGGCCATGACGGCCCGGCGCACGTTGCCGCCGTCTGCTGCCCCGCCACTCGCCGGGCAGAACAGGAAAATCGCAATCACAAACAGAATCGGCCAGCAGGTCCGGTGCATCGAAAAACACTTTCATCGGTTGCAAAAAACGCATATAATCGGCTTTGTAAATTTTTGTTTTATAAAATACATCGCTCCATTTTGGCTGTCAAATTAAAACGGGGCGATGGAAAGCCGTCCGGTCCGGCCGAAAAACAAAATGGTTTCCAGCCAAAATACCGCCGCGGCGGCATAAAATGGCTTGCTACACTGGAGGTGACCCTGCAAATGATTATTCTCGGCCTGAGCGATATCCATGGCCAAACTGCCGGGATCAACCGGATGCAGAGAAAACTGGGCGCAGCGGATGTCGCGGTGATGGTCGGCGACATCACCAATTTTGGCAAAACCGGCGACGTGGACCGGGTGGTTTCTGCGGTGCGGCCCCATGTCCCCGCAATGCTGGGGGTTTCGGGAAACTGTGATTATATCGAAGTCGATCGCTACTTAGACAAAGAAGGGATGAACCTGCACGCCAAAGGCCGCCTCATTGATGGTATCGGGTTTGTGGGCGCAGGCGGTTCCATGATTACCCCGTTTCAGACGCCGAATGAATACACGGACACCGAGCTGGAAAGTTTCCTGGCATCCGCGGCATCCCAGGTTCCCCTCCATGCACCGATGGTCTTGGTTTCCCATCAGCCGCCCCTAAACACCGCATGCGACCGGCTCCGTTCCGGACAACACGTAGGCAGCCCCTGCGTCCGCGCCTTTATCGAAAAACACCAGCCCCTGGTCTGTTTTACCGGCCACATTCACGAAGCCGTGGCCGTTGACCGGATCGGAAACACCCGTATTGTCAATCCCGGGCTACTGGGAAAGGGCCGCTATGCCTTTGCCCGCATTGAAGACGGGCAGGCTTTGGTTGAAATCCGGCATATTTCCTGAAGCCTCACACCTTACACCCCAAACCGCAGGCCTTACACCTTCCACCTCAGCCCCTGAACCGGAAAGCTTAGGCGAATGACGCTTGCTCACCCCGACCCAAAAAACTGGGGGGAGAAATGGGGTGGGGGATCTACTTTGAAGGCCCCGGGATATCGATGGTACTGCACGTGTTGCCGGAACCGCAATTGCGGGCTGAAACCCGGGGCGAAGCGCCGGCGTCCGAGCCCATGCTGTAGCTCACCGGGCTTAAAACCCGCTCCAGGGTCTCGCCTTCGCAGGCCTGGCATTTCATCTCCACGGGGTCGGTCTTGCTGCTGCTGACGATAATTTCCTGGACATTGCCGCAATCGGCGCAGCGGAATTCATATATGGGCATGATGCGATCCTCCTTTATTCATTCCCTTTTCAATTGTTTGACCCATTACCAAAGCCCGAACAGACTGTCAATTTGCATCGGCGCCGGTCGGTTCGAAGGTTAATGGACGGCGGTTTGCAGGTGTTCGATCAATTGATCCAATTCCGTGATCACCAGATCCGGCGGCAGGTGCCGGCAGCGAGGGTCATCTTCACGGAGACGAAGGGATCGCTTGTCCCCGGCAAACAGCGCGGTTTGAAAACCGGCCTGCTTTGCCGCCCAGATGTCGTTTAACATGTCATTTCCCACGTAAAGGACGGACCGGGGCAAAATCCCCCGGCGATACAGGCGTCGGACCGCTTTTTGAAACATAACCGGCGACGGCTTGGCCTGCCCGGTGATGTGGGAATAAAACAGCAGATCTTCGTCAAAGCCCAATGCTTCCGGGAAATGACCGCAAAAACGTTCAAAGAGAAAGGGGGTATAAAACTGGGCGTTTGAAATAATCCCCAGTTCGAGCCCGCTGCGGTTGCAGGCCAGCAGAAGCTTCTCCAGATGCGGCATGGCGTAGACGGGGTTGACGATGAGCTCAAAGGCCAGGGCAAACCGCCGGGCCACGTCAATGTCGTCTATGCCGAGCACCGTCATCCAGATCCGTTCGATCTGCACTTCCGGGTAATCCACACCAAAGGCGTTTTGCCGCCGGTGTTCGGCGGCAACGGTGTCGGCAAACCATCCGATCATATCCGAAACACTCATGGTTATCTCATGTCGGGACAAAAGACGCCCCAATTCCTGCCGGTTTTCCCCGGAAAGCACCATGGAATCAATATCGACGGATTGACTGACAAACAGGGTGCCGTAGATATCGAAAAATATGGCATGAACCGGTGCCGATAATTGCCCTGCCGGCGTCAATCCGGTGGGAATCGGGAAAAGGGGTGAAATGTATTGATCAAATAACGCATCATAACTCATGTCAGCACCATTTGAGCATGCCAAAGGTTTCCGGATCCAAAAAAGCCCGAAGCAACGCCGTTTTATCGATCCGATGCCGGACGCAGACCGTGGTCACCCGATGGTACACCTCGTGCAAGCGGCTGCGGTAGGCGGCCATGTTGTAGTTTTGCCGCACGGCTTTGTCATTTCCCTCCACCTGCTGCCGGCTCAGCGGCGGCGCAGTCAGCGTTGCAAGGCAGGGATTGCATTGCATAAACGCCTGTCGGGCACCCGGGTCGGCCGTGAGGCGTTGAATGACTTTTTTCTGAAAATATTCATCAAGGACAGCAAAATCAACAGTATGGCCGCAAATCAGACGTTGATATCCCTTTTGGATGTCTTTGTCCGCAATCACCATGCCGTAATCGGCCAATCGGTTCCGGATACAGTCGTGCCAGCGCGCGTAAAAGGCATCCATGTCAATCCAGTCTGCGGGAACGGCCAGCCGGTCATAGAGGTGGTCAAGACAAATGCCGGCATGCGCGAAATCCGAGCAGATCTGCGGGAGATTGCGTCCGATAACAGCCTTTTTTGCCGTCCATGGCTCCAGGAACGCAAACCCGAATCCTTCGTTGATGCTGGTGGTCACCAGGCAGGCTGCAGAAGCGACGAGCTGCCTGAAATCATGGGTTCGGGCGGCCTCGAATAAGACATTAAACCGGTATTCGGCGGCAAAGCTTTTCCATGTCTTGTAAATGTGTCTGTCGCGGGGGCTGTTGGGCGGCAGGGTAATGGCCAGGCGCTGGCCCTCGCGAAAGTAAAGCGACAGCAGCAGGGCTTCGCCGATGTTTTTCCGCCGGATGGCCCGGACGGGATACACCACCCATCCCTCATCGGGCTCGGCGTGCTTGGCAAAAAACGGCTCGACCATGTTAAAGAGCAGGTGCACCCCTTCTTCGGCCAGACCGGCGCTTTTCAAAATGCGAGCATCCCGGGAGTTGATCACCCCGTAATGACAATCCGGCGGGTAGGGCAGGCCGGCAAAATATGCATCCGGCCGGCCGTCTTCGGCAAAATCGTGGATTTGTAAAAAAACCGTCATGTCCCGGTTGCGAAGGTGTTCAATGATGGCCGGAAAGTGGCGGTTTTTGGCCAGCAGGGGGTTGTGGATATGAACCAGGTCGCATCCACCGGGCCATTTTTGATAAATTGCGGATTCAATGGCTGCCGCGACTGCTGCGGGCGATGTCGGCCGGCCGGAGGGATCATCATAGCCAAGGCCGTTGATTTGGACATGCGGTGCACCAAGATCTTGCAAAGGCGGCTCGCCGGTGAGCACCAGCAGGTCGCAGTCATGTTGCAAAGCGGCAATCTGCTGGCGGATCACAGTGGTAACGCCGCCGGGCTTGAGATGATAATGGATGAATACGATTTTCATAAGCCGGCAAACGGTTTCGGCAACAAGGACTCAGGCATTATCGACATAGCGCGTGGGATCGGCAATGCCGGCGTCTTCAAAGCCCTTGCGGCGCAGACGGCAGCTGTCGCATAAACCACAGGCCAGGCCGTCTCCAGGCGGGTCATAGCAACTGTGCGTCATCGCAAAATCCACGCCCAGGCCATGGCCTTTTCGGATAATTTCCGATTTTTTCAGATAAAGCAGGGGGGCCTGGATGCGCAGGGTCGTTTGGCCTTCCACCGCGGCCTTGGTCGCCAGATTGGCCATGGTTTCATATGCGGAGATAAATTCCGGCCGACAATCGGGATAGCCGCTGTAATCCACGGCATTGACCCCGATAAAAATATCGGCCGCCTCCAGCACCTCTGCCCAGGCCAGTGCAAATGACAAAAAAATGGTGTTTCGGGCGGGCACGTAGGTCACCGGGATATCGGCGGCCCGGTCGTTTTCATTACGGGACTTGGGCACTGCCATGTCTCCGGCGGTCAGGGCCGAACCGCCGATGGCCCCGAGATCGACCGGGATGGTCTGATGAGAAACCACACCCAGGGCGCTTGCAATCCGTCGGGCGGCGGTGATCTCAAAGCGGTGGCGCTGGCCGTAATCAAAACTCAGGCTGTAGCATTCAAATTGTTTAAAGCAGGCGATTGCAAGCGTCGTGGCCGAATCGAGTCCGCCGCTGACAAGGACTACGGCCCTTTTTCCATCCGTCATGTTACCTCCGCCGGGCATGCCCAAATCAAATTCAGGTTCGTATTGCACCAATTTTTGAAACCACTGTCATAACCGGTAGAAGCCGTTACTGCAGTTCGTTTTTAAACTCCGCCAGGGCGGCATGAATCGGAATGGCAAACCCCAACCCCTCAAATTTATGGGTCAGTTTTTTAAACGTATTGATGCCGATAATCCGGCCGTTTTTATCGACCAGGGGGCCGCCGCTGTTGCCGGGATAGATTTTGGCATCGGTTTTGAGGAACCGGTTTTCGTATCCGGACAAAATCCCCCGGCTGACCGAATCATGCATGTGGATCGGGTTGCCGATGGCATACACCGGCTCTCCCTGGCCGATAGCGGACCGCGGCGCCGGTTCCAGCGCAGGGGTGCGATGTCCCTTGATTTTCAGCAGGGCGAGGTCGCGCGTTCGGCTTTTGCGGACCAAATGCGCATACACTTCCGTGCCGTCTTTCAAAATTACCGTGAAATGGCGGCTTAGGCTGGCGGTAATCCGCCGGCTGGTATAGTCTTGTTTTTTGTTTTGATATTGAGCTTTGCCCTGCTCGTAACGCGACTTCCTGGCTTCATATCGGTTTTTCCAGGTGCGGTATTCGGCCCTTTTTTTTTCGTAGGCGGCCCGGTCCGCTGCCCGCTTGCTTTTGTCACGGATTTGACCGATCCGGCGCTTGATCCGGTCAAGCTTTGCCTTGGCCCGTTTCAGGGAGCGCTTTTGGGATTCAAGCTGCCAATCGGCTTTTTCGATGTTTTCGTCCACGTGCTCAAAGGCCTTTTGGGCCTGCTCGAACTGCTTGTCGCTGCCTTTTAACACGTGTTTGTTGGTGATGATATAACCGTCCGGGTGAATGAAAAACCCCGATCCCTTCCCCATTGCCGAACGGATGGTCACTGTTGCCAGGGTGGCGGCTTCAATGTCGGTTTCCGGCTCATATTTTTCGAAAAGGGCGGCCTCAAGGTCTTGGCCGGCGGCGGCCTGACCTTCCGCCATGTTGTCCATGACCTGCGATTTTTCCGCTTTTTGCCCCGGCGGCGGGGTGTCGGAAAAACGCAGATTGCCGTTTTCATCCCGGTATTGATAGATCTTGCCGGCCGCGGGCAACGCGGCTATTGCAACAATTAACAACAGGCCGATCAGCAACGGCAGTTTTCGCATCAGATCCTTTCCCTCTCCGGGTTATACGCCGCGGTCGGCGCCGGGCCAGATGATTTTGTGCAGCTGGAGCTGCAGGCGTACATTCAATCGGTCGCAGATAATCCAGTCGGCCAGCCGCGCCGGATCGAGCATGCCGGCCACCGGGGAAAACAGCAGCGTATGTTGGGGCGGCGCCAGGCAAAACCGGTCCATGACGGTTCTGGCATAGTCATAATCATTTCGGTCGGAAATGACGAATTTGATCTGATCCCAGGGCGACAGGCGATCCATGTTGGCAAAATCGATCCGGTGGCTTTGCCCGCTGCCCGGGCACTTGATGTCAACAATTCTGGTACAGGCCCGGGGCAGGGCGCTGATGTCTTTGCTGCCGTTGGTTTCCACGAGTACTTCGTAGCCCCGATCCAGCAGGCAATCGATTAACTCCGGAGTCCCGGACTGGTGCAACGGTTCGCCCCCGGTGACTTCAACCAGGGAAAAACCGTATGCAGCGATGTGTTTACAGATCCCGTCGATGGACAGCCGGTGGCCCTCGTCATAGGCGTAGGCGGTGTCACAATAAACACACCGGAGGTTGCATCCGGTCAGCCGCACAAAAACGCAGGGCCGGCCGGCATGGGTGGATTCGCCCTGTATGCTGAAAAAAATTTCATTGACCTGCAGCGTCATCGATCGTTCGATCCGGATATGGGTTGATTTTCCAGGGGCACGGAAGCCTTGTACAACCGGGCGATGCCTTCGATCCGGTATTTTCCGGCCGCCGCCGGAATCAGCGCGGCCGTGCCTTTTTCCATTTCTACGGGCGGCGTCGTTTCCGGGCCGAAAATCCGGGCGGTGCCGTTGACGCACAGCAGGATTTCGGCGCTGTGTTGCGCCGGGCCGGCATAGGGTTTTGCGCCGGCAAGGCAGATCACCGAAAGGGCAAATTCGTCAACCGTGAGCCGATAGCGCCATTGGCCCGGACCGGCCGGTTCCGGTTCAAGGATTTCCGGCGTTGACGGCGCAAATTGCAGCACCCGCAACAATTCGCCCACGTCGATATGCTTTCGGGTCAGCCCGCCGCGCAGCACGTTATCCGAATTGGCCATTAGCTCGATGCCGACGCCGGACAGATAGGCGTGAAGGCATCCGGCGGGCAAAAACATGGCCTGCCCGGGTTCGAGGCGAACGAGGTTTAATATCAGCGGGGACAAGACCCCGATATCTTCGGGGTAGGCGTCATGGAGCCGGACAATCCACCGGCTTTCCTCGGACTGAATGTCTGCCGCATTCCGGCGGGCCTCTTCGATCACCTCGGTTTTGCGGTCCTGGGCAAGGGTGAGCAGGGTTTCAAACAGGGTCTTGATCCCGGCGCCATCAGGGCTGCGTTGAAGGGCTTTTCCGGCTGCGGCCAGGCTGGCGGGGCAGAAGCGCTGGAGCAACTCCGTCATGGCGGCCGGCGGCCGGAAACCGTAAAGCGCGTCAAAGGGTTCGAGCGCGCAGATGATTTCCGGTTTGGGCCAGGGGTCGCGGTAGTTTCGATGGGCGGCGGCAATCGGAATGCCTTCTGCATTTTCCCGCTCAAAGCCCTCAGCAGCCATGGCACGGTCCGGGTGCGCCTGGATCGATAACGGCTGTTCAGCGGCCAAGACCTTGAAAAGGTAGGGCAATGTCCGTTCAAATTTTTCTGCGATCGCCGGGCCGACAATTGCCTCCGGGGCTTGTTCGATGAGCCGGTCCAGGGCAACGGTTTGACCATCGCAGTGGATTTTGCCAGGGGCTTTGGGGTGTGCCCCCATCCACAGCTCGGCCCACGGGTCCGGGCCGGGCGGCTTTCCCAGCAGGGACTGGATCGCGGTTTTGGACCCCCAGGCGTAATCCATGATTTGCGGTTCAAGAATGACCGGTTGATCTGTCCTTTTCATTGGTTTACCGAAATCGACCGTTTTCATAGATAACGGTTTGGCTGCCGTCGGAAAGCCGGGCGGTAACCCGCTTTTTTTCCGTATTTACGATATCCCAGTGAAGCGCCGAATCGTTGAATCCGAGTTGGTTTTTCGTTTTTTTGTCCAGCTCCGACGGGTTGCCGGCATAGGTGTCGGAATAGGAAGAGCCGAGTGCGACATGGCAGTTGCCGTATTTTCCGCCGAAATTTTCGTCAAACAGGGTGTTGGCCATAAAGCGGTCGATTTTGGAAAAGGTTTTGTCCGTCAGGGAAAATTCGCCGAGTTTGTCAGCCCCGGCATCCATCTCCAACTGTTTGGACAAAAAGGCCTGGCCCTTTTCGGCGGTGGCGGAGACGACCTTGCCCTTTTGAAATTCCACCCGGATGCCCTCGACCAGATTGCCGCTTCGGTACGTGGGCTGGTCGGCGTAATAAACGCCCCGGGTGCCGCGCCAGTCAGGCGAAATAAACAGTTCAAAGCTCGGGATGTTGTGGCCGGAAAGCCCGACCCATTGCCGGTGTCGGCCCGGTGTGATTTCCAGATCCACGCTTTTGGATTCCACCCGAAGGGTTTTGATATCCAGACGGTTTAACCGCTTTTTGATGGACCGGGCCTTCCGGTAAAGCGTCTGCCAGTGCTGGACCGGCTCCGTTCGATTGAGAAAGCAGGCCTTAACGATCTGCTCGGCATATTCCGAAAGATCCATGCCGGCATGCCGGGCCAGGGCTTTGGTGGGGTACATGGCCAGCGTCCAACTAAACGCCCCGCTTTCTTCGCGTTTATCAAGGATGTCGCGCAGAAATTTCCGGGCTTTCAGCGGTTTGGCAATGGTGCCCGGGTCGATATGGGACAGATGGGTAATGGACTCGGGCGCCAGCAAAACGATACTGCCGTTGATCTGTTGATACAGTTCTTCTTCCCCCGGCGGCAGAAACGTCAGTTGGCGGTTGTTGGCGATTTCATAGAACCGCTTTTCCATGTTCGGGGTTTGCAGCAGCCGTTGAATCGGGTTGCGCCCCATTTGCAAGAGTTTTTCAAACAATTTCTCCGCAAGGGCCAGCGCCGGCAGGTCGTATCGGATCAGGATGGTGTCGTTTTTTTTCCGCCGTCCCTTGCGGGCAATTTTCAGGCCCCAGAGCAAGACATCGGCGTATCGTTCCAGCTGTCGGTCATTTAACATCTCTTGCGGATCTCCCGGTTGGATGTGGCGGCTGGTTTCAATGGGCCTCTTTCAAAAACAGCTCGTGGTATTCATTGTCCTTTAAATGCTCAATCAAAATCCGATTGACGGTACGATGCAGTTCATCGAGTTCCGCCTCGGTCATGCGGCGGCAAAGGGTTTTCATCAGTTGGTCGTCGGAAAACATCTGCAGATAACAGATCAAGGTATTTTCGTCCGTTTCCCGGTCCCAGCCGAAGCCGAGAAAACCGTCATAATTTTCAACAAAATCATGGGAATATTTTTTCATTTTGATATCACCGTGTGGGGATGCTAATTTAATGTTTTTACAGCCCGGGCGGCTGTCTAACAGCCCCGGCCGAGCCAACGCGATCGCTTTTGTTGCGAAAAAGGCCGAAAACGAAGATAGGATAGTTTAATTAAAAATGAGTCACGGGTCAAGCCGCCATTGACAAGCCATTGAGAATTGATCAAATTGAGGCGGATGGAAAGAAAGTTCGATTACTTTACCACAGACGACGGCCTGCAGATTCGATACGGCATGTGGCCGGCCCGCAAAAACCACGGACGCGGCAGTGTTTTTTATCTGTCGGGCCGTGCGGAATTTATCGAAAAAAATTTGGAAACATTCGATGAACTGCTTTGCCGGGGATTTGATGTATATACCTTTGACTGGCGGGGGCAGGGCTTGTCGGACCGGCTGCGGAAAAACCGGCACAAGGGTTATGTTGGCCACTATGATGACTATCTGCGCGATCTGCACCAATTTCTCCAAACCGTCGTAAATTCCAAAGCCGTGTCTCCCTGGATTCTGATGGGCCATTCCATGGGCGGCCATATCGGACTCCGATACATCCATGACCATCCGGAGACATTCGAGCGGGCTGTGATTTTATCACCGATGATCGATATCAATACATTTCCGTTTCCGCGGCAGGTGGTCCGGAAAGCCGCACGATTTGCGATCAAAACCGGCCTTGAGGGGCGTTATGTTTTCGGTGCCGGCGATTACGACCCCCGGGATAAAATTTTTCGAAACAATCCTCTCACCAATGACTGTAGACGCTTTTTCGATGAAATCCAGGAAATTGAAAACAACCCCGATCTTGCCCTCGGCGGGGTGACGTACGGATGGCTGGCGGCGGCCTTTGCCTCCATCGATACTGTAAAAAAACCCGGCTACGCCGGCCAAATCCGGACCCCGACAGCAATGATATCCGCAACGGCCGATCGTGTGGTCTCCCGCAAGGCGCAGAAACATATCTGCCGGCGGATGCCCCGGTGCCGCTTTATCGAAATCGAAGGGGCCCGCCATGAAATATTGAAAGAAACCGATGATATCCGAAACCGCTTCTGGACGGAATTTGACCGGTTTACCGGTATTGACGAAAAAGAAGGTTTTCGTTCAGGCACCATATAGAAACAAAACTAATGACAAAGGAATAAAGACAGCCTAATGGACAACAACCACCCGCAAAACTCCCGGGACACGCGCGGCACGGACCTGCCGCCAAAGGCGTTTAAACGTCCGGCCTACCGAAAGTGGATGGATCGGGCGCACATGCCGTTTCTCCTTATCGGCGCCGGTGTGCTCTTATTGCTAATCGGATTTATCGTTTTTCTTCCGGATGCCGACCAACCGGGCAACGGCAACGCAACAGCCCCGGCTTCTGCGGAGCGGATCGCCGCTTTGCAAAAACGGGTAAAGCAGCTGGACCGCAAAGTCGCGACTCTGGAAAACCGGGTGAAAAACGACTACAATGCAGCTGAAAGCAAAGATGCCGCCGGCGGCGGCAAACAAAACAAGTCCTTGCGAATGCAAAAAATTCTGGAGCGCCTTGATACCTTGGCCTCCCGGATCAATCGTCTTGAAAACACCGATACGCCGTCACCGCCACCCACCAACGAAATAGACGAAAAAAAGCATTCCGAATCGGCCGACAAGACCGGCCCGGAATATTACGAGGTCCGGCCGGGCGAAAATCCGTACACCATCGCCAAAAAGCATGACATGTCTTTAAAGACCCTGCTGGATATCAACAACATGGACCCCGGCGCGGTTTTGCAGCCCGGAGATCGGGTGCGGGTGCGGAAAAATTAAACCTACATCAGGCGCCATGCATGCTGTTCCGGCAGGCCCGCGTTGTAGATCTTGTTGATGGTGTCGCTGACATTGTAGGAAACGAATTCGACCTCCAACTCGTTTGTATCGGTATCTAAGATCACGTACTTGGCATCGTTGCTTCCGTCTCTGGGCTGGCCCACACTGCCCACGTTGACGATGTATTTCACCTCCGGGTTCAAGACGATGCGCTGACGGGAAAGCATGGTTTTTGCAATCCCGGCCCCGTCGTATTCCACGAGGATCAGTTCATGGGTGTGGCCGATAAAGCAGATGGATTCGGTCATTTGCTCCATTGCATGGATTATTTCTTCCTCGGAGACTTCAAACAGGTAAAGGGTGGGCGAATTCGGGGGGAAGCCGTGGACAAAACGGCAGCCGGCCTCTGCCCGGAAAGCCGGCAGTTCTGCAATATAGTCCAGGGTGGATTGCGACAGAAACCCCATGGTTTTTTCCAGCGACAGCCGGGCCACGGGGTTAAACCAGCCCAGAAAATCCGGGTCATTGACCGCCAGTTCGTGATTGCCGACGACGGAGGGAATTTCGCGCTTTCGCAGCAGATTGACCACCGTTTCCGGCTCCGGTCCGTATCCGATGTTGTCGCCGAGACAAAACACGGAGTCGATGGCCTGTTGATCGAGATGGTCCAACACCGCCTGAAACGCCGTGGCATTGCCGTGAATATCTGAAATGATTGCCATGCGCATGATCGTTCCCCATTTGCCGCCGAAACAGATCCCGCCAATAAAACCTACAGGGCCAATCCCCGGTGCTCATCAGTCAGTTTCGCAAAATAGCAATAAAAACAAAATCGTGCAATTGATTTACCGCCCGGTTTCCGCTGTTTCTGCGAAACGCCCGGACAAGACGACCAAAGATCTGCGCCAAATAACGGCCGTCAGCCGATTACCCGGACGTCCGAGGCCTGAATATAGAGTTGCACGGCATCTCCGATCTGAAACGATTGATTGAAGTATTGTGATTTTTCCATCCGAATATTTATCGGAATGCCAATATCTACAACAGCCCGGACCCATTGCCCCTCTGCGGCGAGCTGGGTGATTTGGCCAAAAACGGCATCGGAAGCATCTCCATCGGCGCTATGATGAAGTATCCGGATCACATCCGGGTGGATGGCGATTTTGACCTTCTCGTTTTCCGGATAACTTTGCGGAAGGGGGACCCAAACATTTTGATAAAGCCGGCAGTACGGTTTTTGCAAAGCAGACAGCACCACTTGTCCGCTGAAAATATTTTCGTAAACGGTGCGGCGGAGCCGGCCGTCAAACAAAAAAAGCGTTTTTCCGGCAAGACGGGCGGCCTGAAGCGGGTTATGGGTGCTCAGGACAATAGTGGTTTTGCGGGTGGTATAAATGTTTCGGATGATTTCTTCGATGGCAATCCGGCTTTCCGGATCCAGGCCGGCGGCGGGTTCGTCGAGCAAAAGAACGTCCGGCGAACACGCCAGCGCGCGGGCGATGGCGATGCGCCGGGTTTCGCCCCCGGATAAATGCCCGGCGGCTTCGTGGCTAAAACGGGACATGCCGACTGTCTCCAGGGCGAAATCCACCGGCTGCCGGCGGTTTTTGGCCGCCACCCCGCGGGCCCGCAATCCGAATTCAACATTCTTGTATACGGTGGTGCTAAACATCACCGGATGCTGGTCGACCAAAATGACGGATTTTCGAAGTTTCTGCAGGTAAGCAGCGGAAAAGCGCACCTTTTGATCCTCAAAAACCATCCGCCCCGCATCGGGGGGCACCAGGAAAGCCAGGATATGCAACAGCGTGGTCTTGCCCGATCCATTGGGCCCGGACAACGTATAAATGTTTTCCGGTTCAATGGCAAGGTCTTCGATATCCAGCACGGTCCGGCCCTGGTAGATTTTTTGGATATGCTGCAGGCGGTATCGCATCATCCCGACACCCTTCCCTGGAAATAGTTGAGCAGGGCATTGACCAGCAGGCTCACCGTCAGCAGCACAATGCCCAAGGCAATGGCGAGGGTGAAAGCCCCCTTGTCGTATTCCAGGGCCATGGCGGTGGTCATGGTCCGGGTAAAGCCCTTGATGTTGCCCCCGAGCATCATGCTGATGCCGACTTCGGAAATGGCGCGTCCGAATGCACCAATGACGGCGGCCATGATGCCGAAGCGGGCTTCCCGCAAAATCACCATGCCGGTTAAAAACGGCGATGCCCCGAGGGTCAGGGCGGTTTTCCGGTACCGGGAATCGATGCGGCTGACGGCGGAGATGGTGAAGGTCGCAATAATGGGCAACACCAGAATCATCTGGCCGACAATAATGGCACCGGGCGTATACAGCAGATCCAGGGGACCGAATATCCCGCGCCGGGAAATAAAGGCGTATACGAAAAGCCCCACCACCACCGTGGGAAGGGCCAGCAGGGTATTTAACACGGTGATCACGGCACGCCGGCCCCAGAATTCATTGACGGCGATCACGAAACCGACGGGAATGCCCATTACGGCGGCCAAACAGACCGCCGCGGCACTCACGCGCAGCGAAACCAGCACAATGGCCATCAATTCCCGGTCAAAGCCAGCGATCAGTAAAAGCGCCGAAAAAATACTGTCTGCAAAAAAATCCATGAAACCGCAGTGGCACTTTCTATTGTTTCGGGTTCGGGTAAATGTCGGGATAAAACAACTGCCGGCCGTAAAGGCGATAGCCGGCAATTACGGCCTGGCCGTCTTCGGAGGTGATCCATTGCACAAAGCGTTGGGCATCATCCGCGTTAACATGGGCAAAACGGTCGGGATTGACAGGAATAATTGCATAGGGGTTGGCCAGCCGTTTTTCGTCCTGTTTCAAAATGGCCAGTTCCACGGGCCGGTCCTTGCCGTAGCGGTATTTCAGATAGGTGCCCCGGTCGGTTACCGTGTAGGCCTGTTTTTCATCGGCAAACATCAGGGTTTTGCCCATCCCCTGGCCGATGGAAAGATACCAGTTTTCCGCATCGGCCGGAAAAAGGGTCCGGCTTTCATAGGTGGTTTCGCCCTTTTCGATGGTGCGGTGCTGCCGGGTTACTTCGACGGCAGATGCCTGCCAGAGCTGCTGCTCTTTGGCATGGGTGCCGCTGCCATCACCCCGGGAGACAAACAGGGCATCCTTGTCGGCAATACGTTCAAGGGCGTCGAGGGCATCTTCTGCGGCGTCGATGCCGGCCGGATCGGCGGGAGGGCCGACGATCACAAAATCGTTGTGCATAATCTGATACCGCTCGGTGCCGTAGCCCCCGGCCACGAATTGTTTTTCCCGTTGGCGGTCATGGACCAAGACGGCATCCACGTTGCCGTCCATGCCGTCGCGGAGTGCGGCGCCCGTGCCCTTTGCCACCACCCGGACGTCAATGCCGGTTTCCTTTTCAAACGCCGGTATCAGTTCATCGAGCAGACCGGAGGCCTGTGTGCTCGTGGTGGTGGAAATCATCAAAACATCATCGGAAGCCGAGGCTGCCGCCCCCGAACCGAAAATCAGAAGAAAAATGCATATTGTCAACACCGGCCGAACCACTTTCCGGCCTCGGTCATTCGCTTTCATCAATGGTCACCATGTTTTTGCCCTTGTGTTTACTGCGATACATATAGCGATCCGCCCGGTTTAAAACGGCATCAATGGAATCGCCCGGCCGCGCCGTCGTGGCGCCGATTGAAACGGTGGCCCCGATAAAACGCTCTGCGATTCGAATGGTGGATTGCTCCAGTAAAACCCGGTACCGATCGGCGATGCGGCCAAGGGCCTGCCGGTTTACGTTTTTAATAATGCCGACAAACTCCTCGCCGCCCCAGCGGCCGAAAATATCATAGGGCCGGGAAACGGATTCCAGTGTGGCCGCAACGGTCATCAAAAGCCGGTCCCCGGTTAGATGGCCATGGGTATCATTGAAATGCTTGAAATTGTCAATATCGAGAAAGATGACCCCGAAGATAAGTTCCTTTCGCTGCAGCTGCTTGAAGCAGGCATCGAGTTCCGAGGTAATCAGCTTCCGGTTGGGCAGGCGGGTCAGTTCATCGATCATGGCAATGCCTTCAAGATCCTCAACCCGTTTTTCCAGCGCCGCCTGCGCAGTGGTGTCTAAAAACAATTCGGTCGCCCCGATGATTTGGCCCTCCAAATTTTTCAGCGGGGTGATGCGCACATGGACCGGAATGCGATGGCCCTCCTTGTGATGAAGGTAAACATCAGCGGTTTTGGCGACGCCATCGGAGAGGCTGTGCGCCAGTGGGCATTTGCCCGTGCACAAGCTACACCCCTTAGCATCCACATGACCGAGAATATTGTCATAACAGTATGCCCCCACCACCTCATCGGCGGTATAACCGGTCACCTGTTCGGCGGCTTTGTTCCAGTAGGTGATTCTGCGTTGGGTATCAACGAAATACAATGCGGTATTGAAGTGTAAAAACAGTTCTTGCAGATCAAATCCAGCGGGCAGCTCGTCCATTATGCGGTGGTCTCCCGTATCGGATAGGCAGCAGCCAAATGAAAACCGTCTTTGAGGGTGAGACTGCAACCCAGGCCAGCGGGGACCTTGAAAAATCCTTTTGATTTTCATCCGGGTATTGCGTCATGTTTTTTTCCATTTATTAAGCGTTTATCCGACATTTCGCCTGAATTTGTCAAACAGATTTCATCGGCCGGTTCAAAAACTTTGCTTTTAAACCGTTGAAAACCGCGTAAAACGAAATACCTGTAACAAAATTCAGCTTGAAGATTGACAATGGTATTTTCGGAATTGTAATATTATCGATTATTTCAATACTGCCTGAAGGGAGATAAGCCATGAAAATCGGGATAATCGGTACGGGGGCTGTCGGCGGATATTACGGGGCGCTTCTTGTTCATCACGGGTTTGAAGTCCACTTTCTTTTACACAGTGATTTTGATGCGGTCCGGCGTTACGGGCTTTATGTGGAATCGAAAAACGGCGACATGCACCTGCCCACGGTCAATGCGTATGGGGACCCCGCGGATATGCCCCCATGCGACATAGTCATCATTGCCCTTAAAACCACTGAAAACGATCACCTCAAAACCATCCTGCCGGAGGTCGTCAAGGCCGACGGCATTGTCTTGACCCTGCAAAACGGATTCGGGGTGGAAAAAGACCTGTCCAGAATCGTCCCCGGTGCGACTGTCATGGGCGGCCTGTGTTTTCTCTGCAGCAACAAGGTCGGCCCCGGTCACATTAAACACCTGGACTACGGCTCCATCCGACTGGGCCAATACAGCCGGGATGAGACTTCCGCCGGCATCACCTCCGCCTTAAAAGACACGGCCGATATTCTGGGCCGGGCGTCCATTGCCGTTCACATGACCGACAACCTCGGCAAGGCCCGATGGGAAAAACTGGTATGGAATATCCCCTTCAACGGATTAAGCGTGGTCTTAAACGCCAACACGCAGGACCTGATCAGCAGTTCGCCGGCCCGGTCCCTGGTGCATGAAATCATGCTTGAAGTCCTGCGGGGCGCCCGGGCCTGCGGCTATGATATCGCCGACGAGTTTGCCGATAAAATGCTGACGGCCACGCAGAAGATGGTGGCTTACAGCCCCAGCATGCGGCTTGATTATGACGCCGGCCGCGCCCTTGAAATCAATAAAATCTACCGGCGTCCGGTAAATGCTGCCAAATCCGCGGGGTTGAAGATGAAACGCGCCCGTATGCTGATTTACCAACTCGAATACCTGGACCCGGCCCGCCAGGGCGCCGCATAATTTCATCACGAGTCATTTCAAAACATCCCCAATGTTGACTTTTTCGCGCCGCCGGTCAGCCCCCAAAAGAACTAAGTTGATGGCAAAGTAAAAAGTGCAATATCTGACACGGCATACGCTGAAACTGTCGAGCAAAAATATGTCCTGGTCTTCCTCCTTTTATTGGAATATATATTGACTTTTTGAATTGGGTGCTATACGGTAATATGTATGCTTATAATCAGTATTGAAAGCGATTCTTGGCGACATTCGCTTGCGGCTTTCATGATTACAATTGCAACAGAGGAGGTATTATGCGGAAATCACATCGTGGGTTGACTATTATCCTGGTAACATTTTTTGTTTTGGCTTTGGCCGGCAACTGCCTGGCAGAATCTGAAAAAATCAACATAAACACGGCCTCCGCGCAACAGCTGGAAGCACTCCAGGGCATCGGACCCACCATTGCCCAGCGAATCGTCGAATATCGGGAAAGCCAATCCGAGGGGTTTGCCTCCGTTGATCAACTCGCCGAGGTCAAGGGCATTGGCCCCAAGACGCTGGCAGAGATCAAAGATATGGTCACGATCGGTGATTGACAGGGACAAGTTTTTGATCCGGGACCCCTAACGGGCTCTTTATCGCCGCCGCAGGCATAAAAAAATCCCGTGCAGCAGTTGATTTTCATTGCAACGAACGCTGCACGGGATTTTTTTGAAATATTTTCAATCCCATCGCGGGGCAGATACCCTTCCGATTAAAACATAAACTTAAATCCCACGTAGCCCGCGTTATCGGTTTTCTGCCAGTTGACCGGGTCATCGAAATCGATTTCAAGGTATCGATAATTCAGCATGACAGCGCCGTTTTCCAGGACTTTCCAGTCCAGGCCCGCAATGAATTCCACGTATTCATCGGTGTCATCGAAGCTCATCGGCTTGGGCCCGAGATTGAGCGTGGCGCGCAGCGTTACCGGCACATAGTGGGAAGCAATCGCCTTGGACAGATCATACTCGGCGCCGGCTGAAAAGGCCAGGGCCCATACGTCGCTGTCGGCCCGACCCCCCTCGACCTCGCCGGCCACTGCCTTGAACCCCAGTTTTCCGCTCAGGGCATTGGCGGCGATGATATTGCCGACCCGGGCGTGCAGTCCGTACAGATCGTATTCATCTTCATCATACAAAAAATTGCCCCCGAATGTCAGGGTGCTCGGCGGCAGATCGAAACCCATTTCCCCCATTACCTCGATGGCCGATTGATTGGCCTGTATCCCGACATTGTAATGATCCTGGGCAAAGGCCATGCCCGGAAGCAGGAAAAACACGAAAACAAGCTGCACAAGCCGCCACCCGGATGTCAATTTCATTGTCATTTTTCTTCCTTTCCTCTTGTAACCATTGGCTCGTATAAAAACTGGTTTCAACGTTTGCGTCTCTTTGCCCCGAAAAGCCGGTTTGCTACAGCCGGCTCGCTTTTCCCGTCGGTGCGGCGAAAAATCAGGACTCCAGAAACGGATGCCGTCCCGTGCAGGACACGCCTTTTGCCAGCGCCATCTGGATGCTGTCGAGGATCCGGCAGCGATCCGCACATTCGGGCAGATTGCGGTTTTCAGGGCACCGGCGGCACGGACTCTGCGTCAGGTGACCGATTTCAAAATCAAATTTGTCCCGGATAATTGTCATAATAATTCAAAAACCCTTTCTTTGAGTTGGGTCTAACATAACACCATGGTGGCAGGGGTTCAAGGGGAAAAGACACGTCATCACCGCTCACAGAGGCCGGTTTTCGGTTCTGGACCGGGCCAGACTTTCTTGCCCCTCAATTTAGGTTGACATCAAAAGGGCTACAATTTATTAATTTTCGTTTAATCCATGATGCATTCCGTCCATGGTGGATCGAAACAGCCGATAACCGGTTTTTTTGCAAAACACCTGCCATTGCGAATTGTACGCCACAGGAGACGCCGATATGATCCCAATCAAGTCCTTTTCCCGCCGCAGCCTTTTCTGGCTGTTGTTTTTCATGCTGTTGTTATTGGTGGTAATTGATGTCGCTGTGATCTATGGTGCCGGCTACCTTTTGGCCCAGATCCCGCTGGCCGAATTAAAAAGCGCAGCCGATCAATCCCCGGCGCTTCAGGCCGGACTCAACCGGGTATGGCCGATTTTTGTCCAGATCCGAACCTTTTTTCTGCCCGTTTCCATCGGATTGTTTGTCCTGTTTGCCGTCATTGAGTGGCTGGTCATCCGCGCCGTTTTCGTACGGGCAATGCGGCGGGCCGGACTGGAAGAATCGGTGCGCACCCCCGTCACGGAAAGCGGCGCAAAAAAGAAACCCGCTGCAACCGCTCAAACGGAAACCGAAAAATCCGCGGCAGGGCCCGACAAGAAGGAGCTTCGGGAACAAAACCGGCGATATTACCTGCATATGCTGGCGGTATTGCAGCGGGAAGGCCGGCTCGTCGACTTTCTGGAAGAAGATCTGTCCGCCTATGACGACGCCCAGATCGGCGCGGCTGTGCGAAGCATTCATGAAAACTGCCACAAGACCCTGGACAAATATCTGTCGCCCAAGCCGGTCATAGAGCACGGCGAAGGCGACGAGATCCGTGTATCGGCCGATTTTGACCCGGCCACCATCAAACTCACCGGCAATGTGACCGGCGAGCCGCCGTTTTCCGGTATTGTCCGCCACCGCGGATGGCGGGCCGGAAAACTCGAACTGCCGGCGCTTTCCGGCAGCGGTGACGCAAAGGTCATCGCGCCTGCGGAAGTTGAAATTCCGTGAAAAGGTTCTCCGGTCCGCTCAAGTAATAAGCACCTAAACCGTGTCGCCCCGCGCCGGTTGTACAATCATTAAGACCTTCGAATCTTTTGGAGCCAAAAAAGTGTCTGATCCCCAATATATCATCGGCATTGACCTGGGCACCACCAACAGCATTGTCGCCTATACCGAAGCGGCCCTGGAAAAGGGGCAATCCCCGGATATCCGCGTCCTTGATATCCCCCAGGTGGTCGCGCCCCGCACCATAGAAAAAAGAAGCCTGCTGCCCTCGTTTCTGTATCTGCCCAGTGCCGCGGAAACGGCAGACGGCGCCCTGGATCTTCCGTGGGCCGGCGGCGGGCACCTTCTGGTGGGGCAATACGCCCGGGCCCGCGGGGCGGAAGTGCCCCAGCGGGTCGTTGCCTCGGCCAAATCCTGGCTGTGCAACACCGCCGTGGACCGAAACAAGGCCATTTTGCCCTGGGAGGCCCCGGAAGAAGTTGACCGGATTTCCCCGGTGGAGGCCTCGGCTGCGATCATCGAGCACATCAAAAACGCCTGGAACCACGAAATGGCCGCCGGCGACCAGGCCCTTGCCATGGAGCAACAGGCCATTTATCTGACCGTGCCCGCCTCCTTTGATGCTGTGGCCCGGGAACTGACCGTTCAGGCCGCAGCCCTTGCCGGCCTGACCCATATCACTTTGCTCGAAGAACCCCAGGCCGCTTTTTACTCCTGGATCGAGGTCTCCGGCGATCAATGGCGAACGGCCGTGGAAAAAGGCGATCTCGTTTTCATCTGCGATATCGGCGGCGGCACTTCGGATTTCAGCCTGATCCGGGTCTCGGAATCCGACGGAGAACTCGTGCTCGACCGCACCGCCGTGGGCGAACACCTCCTGGTGGGCGGCGATAACATGGACCTGGCGCTGGCCTACCACATTTTCAACCAGATGGCGCAATCCGGCACCCGGCTCGACTCCTGGCAGATGCGGGGACTGGTCCACGGCTGCCGAAACGCCAAGGAAAACATCTACGCCCGTCCCGATACCGAAAGCTGGCCCGTTACCATCCTGGGCCGGGGCAGCAGCCTGATCGGCGGCACCATCAAGACCGAACTTGCCGGAAACGACGTGGAGTCCGTGCTGCTCGACGGCTTTTTTCCGAAGTGCGAGGCCTCGGCTCAGCCGGTAGCCGTCCAGCGCGCCGGTCTCCAGGAAGCGGGTCTGGTTTATGAATCCGATCCCGCCGTCACCCGGCATATCGCCGCGTTTTTAAATCGCCAGACCGCCCCGGACGCACAGGGCCCGGAGGTACCCGACGCGGTTTTATTCAACGGCGGGGTCATGAAGGCCGAAACCATCCGACAGCGCATCAAGGATGTGCTCGGTTCATGGTCCGACAGGGACGCGGCCGTCCGGGAGATCAACACGGAAAGCTACGACCTGGCCGTCGCCCGCGGCGCCGCCTATTACGGTCAGGCCCGGCGGGGCTACGGCATCCGGATCCGCGGGGGCTTGAACCAGTCGTACTACATCGGCATTGCGGCGTCCATGCCGGCCGTGCCCGGCATGCCCGCACCGGTAAAGGCCCTTTGCGTGGCGCCTTTCGGCATGGAAGAGGGCACCGAAGCCCACCTGACCGATCGCGAGTTCGTCCTGGTAGTCGGCGAGCCGGTCCGGTTTGAATTTTTCGGCTCCACCATCCGCAAAGAAGACCCCGCCGGCGCCGTCATTGAAGATTTCCACGACGAAATCGAATTGCTGACCACGCTGGAGACCACCTTAGACGGCCCCTACGGCACCAGTGTCCGCGTCAATTTGGAAATCCGCGCCACCGAGATCGGCACCCTGGAAATCTGGTGCGTTTCCGTGGAAGACGGCACCCGATGGAAACTGGAATTTAACGTCAGGGAGCAGACATAGTATTGGATATTGAAGACAAGCGTTATATCATCGGCATTGACCTGGGCACCACCAATTCGGCCGTCTCCTATGTGGAACTGGCCGCCGCCGCCACCAAGGACCGCGGCATCCGGCTGTTTAAAATCCCGCAGCTGACCGGCCCCGGCGAGGTCAATGCCATGCCGGTGCTGCCCTCGTTCTGCTATATTCCCGGCAAATACGATGTTTCCGAAGAATCCATCCGGCTGCCCTGGCAAAGCCGGGAAGAAAAGGTGGTGGGCACCTTTGCCCGGGATCACGGGGCCAAGGTCCCCTCCCGGCTGGTATCATCGTCGAAGAGCTGGCTGTGCCACAGCAACGCCGATCGCCGGGCCCGGATACTGCCCTGGGGCGCCGGTGAAGAAGTGGGCAAAATATCGCCGGTACAGGCCACCGCGTCGTATCTCGATCACATCCGCTGCGCCTGGAACAGCAAACAGGACGTGGAAGACGGTTTTCTGGAAAACCAGTTTGTCATCCTCACCGTGCCGGCCTCCTTTGACGAGGTGGCCCGGGACCTGACGCTGGAAGCCGCCAAAAGCGCCGGCCTCACTGATGTCATTTTGCTCGAGGAACCGCTTTCCGCCTTTTACAGCTGGTTGACCCAGCATGAGAAAGACTGGCGGGACTTTATTGCCCCCGGCGAACTGGTTATGGTCTGCGACGTGGGCGGCGGCACCACGGATCTGACCCTGATTACGCTTCGCGAAACCGAGGGGACCCCGCGGTTTGAACGCATTGCCGTGGGCGATCACCTGATTTTAGGCGGAGATAACATCGATCTCGCCCTGGCGCGGCACGTGGAGCAGCAGTTCGGCGGCGGCGGCCAGTTGTCCGGCGACCGGTGGAAAACCCTGTGCCATTTGTGCCGGCAGGCCAAGGAAAACATTTTAAACCTGGGCACCGAGGAAGAAACCATTACCATGGTGGGCGAGGGCAGCCGGTTGATCGGCGGCACCCTGACCGCAAAGATCGATCGCCGGCACCTGGAGCAAATCGTGCTGGACGGTTTTTTTCCGGCGGTTGAAAAATCGCAAATCCAGAAAGTCCCCATGCGCAAGGGCATATCCGAATTCGGGCTCCCCTATGAATCCGAGCCCGCCATTACGCGACACATCGGCACCTTCCTGGAACATCACCGATCCGATGTGCAGCAGTTTCTGGGCGATCGCGACCCTTTCCCCGACCTGATCCTGTTTAACGGCGGCTCCCTGAAAGCCGGGATCGTACAGGAGCAGGTCCGGGCTGCGGTGCGGCAATGGTTCGGCGAATCCGACACTGATCGGCCCCGGGTACTGCAGAGCCGGGATCTGGACCTGGCAGTGGCGTTGGGGGCCTCGTATTACGGGCTGGTCAAGACCGGCAAGGGCGTCCGGGTGGGCTCCGGCAGCCCGCGATCCTATTATCTGGGCATCGCCACCCGGCAAAATGCCGAACAAACCGACCGCCAGGCCGTTTGCGTGGTCGAACGCGGCCTGGACGAAGGATCGCGCATCACGTTATCCGAACTGTCATTCGAGGTGCTGGCCAATCAGCCCGTAAGCTTTGATCTCTACAGTTCCTCCTACCGATCCGGCGACCGGGCCGGCGACCTCGTCACCGTGGACGAGACCATGACCCAGCTCCCGCCGATCCAGACCGTGATTCAATTCGGGCACAAAGGCGTTAAAACCGCCATTCCCGTCCAGATCGAGGCCGAATACACCGAAACCGGCGTCCTTTCCCTATGGTGCGGCTCCCGGTCATCGACCCACCGCTGGCAGCTGCGTTTCCAGTTGCGGGATACGGCCCGGGAAGCCGGCATTGCCGACACGGCGGTTTTTGACACCGAGTTGGTCGATCAAACCGTGGCCGCCATTGATGCCGCTTTTTCGCCGAATGCCGATGCAGGCGATTTGTCCGGGCTGGTTAAAACCATCGCCGGCATTGTCAAGCGTTCCCGCGACAACTGGCCCCTGGGGCTGATCCGGACCATGGCCGACGCCCTGCTCGAGCGCATGGAGGCCCGCAAATTGTCGCCGGAACACGAAATCCGATGGCTGAATTTAACCGGCTTCTGTCTGCGGCCCGGCATCGGTGACGGCTTTGACGACCAGCGGATCAAGACCCTCTGGAAAATTTATAAAACCGGGGTGGTATTCAAGAAAAACCAGCAGGCCCAGTCCGAGTGGTGGATTCTGTGGCGCCGGGTGGCCGCCGGCTTAAATGCCGGCCGGCAGCGGCAGTTTTCCCAGGATGTGCGACAGCTGCTGATGCCCGGAAAAGGGGCCAAGAACAAGATGCCGGCCCAGCAGCGCATAGAGATCTGGATGGCGATTGCCAACATGGAACGCCTGGCCGCAAAGGAGAAAACCGAATGGGGCCATACCCTGCTGTCTGAAATCGTGCCCAAAAAAGCCAAACCCCAGCAGTTCTGGTCGCTTGCGCGCATCGGCGCCCGGGAGCTGCTCTATGGACCGGTCGACCGGGTGATTGCACCGAAAGTGGTGGCCGGATGGATTGACAGGATTCTGGGCTGCGAGTGGAAACAGATCAAGGCCGTGGGCGCCGCCTTCGTCCAGATGGCGCGCAAGACCGGCGACCGCACCCGCGATCTCGATTCGGCCACCGTGGAGCGGGTCATGGCCTGGCTGACGGCAAACGACATGAGCGGGCACACCGGCATGTTAAAAGAAGTCGTGGAAGTGGAAAAGCAGGAAGAATCCACGCTTTTCGGCGAATCGCTGCCCGCCGGGCTGATTTTAAGAGACCATACCTCTCACTGACCATCCAAAAGCCTGGTTTGGCAGCCTGCCGCAGGCGATGGAATCCTGCTTTTCGCTTTTATCTTCCGGCCCTTGTTTTCTAAGGCGCATCGGGCGGGGGATGCCTGCCCCCTCCCCACTCTCGCCCCTCGGCTCGACAAAGCCCTGCCATGTCAATGGCGACGGTGCCGCTCAAAACGACCCGACTTCGATTCGGTGGGGTTTCCCCCACCCGATGCGCCTAAGAAAACATACGGGCCTCCAGATACAATCGCTCAAAGCAGCCCCCATCGCCTGCTCAGCCCCGGGCTTTAATCGGCGGGTGTGGAATTCATGTTTGGAAGGTTTTTCTTTATCCGGTATTCCACAGTGCTGCCCTGACGGCGGCGTGGAAAAGTAGGTTTTCGAGCGGAAATTAAGTGTCGAAGACGCTTCTGAAGCGAGGAAACTTACTTTTGCGCGCCGCCTGTCAGCCGGAATCCTTCGAGAAGGGTTTTTGTTGGAAAAATCGTCGCTGATCCGAAAAAACCACTATTTATTATAAGTTATGCCGATTCGCTGCCATGTGACGCTTGGATTTGCATGCGGCAGTCCAGCGCCAGGGCGCCTTCGCCTTCGGCAAGGACACGGACGGGGTTGAGGTCAAGCTCTGTGATCTCCGGACATTGTGCCATCAGGTGGCTGACGTGTTCGACGATATCCACGAATGCGGCCAGATCCCCGGCGATCTGCCCCCGGGTGCCGGTTAGAATCGGGTAGCTTTTCAGCCGCTTTACTTTTGCTTCGATTTCTTCACGGTTCGACGGACAGAGCACCATCTGGACGTCGGCAAAAACCTCGACGTAAATACCGCCCATGCCGAATACCACCACCGGTCCGAAGACCGGATCCACCTTGCCGCCGACAAACATGTCGTGGCCCGCCGGGGCCATCTGCATCACCCGCACGCCCTGAAACGCGGCATCCTTGTTGTAGGCCCGCAGGTTGTCCCGGATCTGGTCAAAGGCGTCGGCAACCGAATCGGCGGACTTACGGTTGACCAGGACCCCGCCGGCGTCGGATTTGTGCACGGCGTCCGGCGAAACCACCTTGACGACAACCGGGTAGCCGATGGCTTCGGCGGCGGCCGCGGCGTCTGTTGCGGTATCCGAAAACCGGGAAGCCGCCACCGGCACGCCTGCATGGGCAATCATTTTCAAGGCGGCCTCGCCCACCGTGCCGGTGCGGCCGGCGAGCCATGCGTTTACGGCGGCGATATCAAAATCTCCCGGCATCCCGATCTCCAGCGGCCCCCGCTCTTTTTTGGCGTAAAAGGCCTGCTGGGCCTTCATGGCGCCGATGAGTTCTTCCGGGTTGTTAAACAGCGGAAAGGCGATGTTTTGCTTGATCTTGTAAGTCGTCTTGGCGTTGCCGTAAAGGCAGACGCCCATGGGGGTTCCCGAGGATTGCAGGGCCCCGATGGCCTCCTTGGACAGATCGGTGTTAAACATCCGGGTAAACAGGTCCTCGCCGCGCGGCATGTCCGGCCATTGGGTCAGGTAGACCGCCCCGTCGACGTTTTCGTTGTGCAGTACAGAAAAAAACACCTGGGCATACATGGCCGGATCGTAGATATCGCCCATGTCCAGCGGATTGGAAAAGTTGATCACGCCGGCATTGGAATAATTCTGCAGTTCTTCGTAAAATCCCGTGCCCGGATCGGCAAAGGCAAAGCCCGCCTTTTCGCACAGGTCGGCCAGGATCACCGTAAAGCCGCCGGCCGGGCTCATGACCATCAGGCGGTTGCCGCGCATGGGGGGCAGCTTGAACACCTTGGCCATGGAGATAAAATCGGCGAAACGGTGGATGCGGATGATGCCGGCGCGTTCAAAAGCGGTGTCAATAATGGCATCATCGTGGCTGACCGCGGCCGTGTGGCTCATGGCCGCCTTGTTGCCGGCGCCCGTGGTGCTGGACTTAAAGATCACGATCGGTTTGTCGATCCGGGTGGCCATCTCCACGAGTTTTTTCCCGTCGGTGATGCTTTCCAGATACATGGCGATCACCTTCGTTTCCGGGTCCCGGGCAAAATATTCCAAAAAATCGAGCTCCGTCAAATCCAGCTTGTTGCCGATACTGGCGAACTTGGCCATACCCACGTTTTCGTTGGTCATCAGGTTCCACAGCATCAGGCCGAGCCCGCCGCTCTGGGTGATAACGGACAGACCTCCTTTGGGCGGGCTGTAGAGGGGAATAAAGGGCAGGCAAAGGCCGTTTTCCGTGTTGGCCACGGTCAGGCCGTTGGGACCGATGAAGCGAACGCCGTGCGCCCGGGCCGTTTCCATTGTCACATCGGCGAGTTTTTGGCCTTCTTCGCCGGTTTCGTTGAATCCCCCCGACGGAATGGCCATGTAGCGGATGCCGAACCGGCCGCAGGTTTCAACGGTTTCGGGGATCAGGCGCGCCGGTATCAATGCCACGCACAGATCGGGCACGAAGGGCAGGTCCTCGATCCGCGTATACATCCGTACGCCGTCCACATGGACTTCTTCGGATTTCGGGTTGACGCCGAAAATGCGCCCCATGTAGCCCCACCGGATCAGGTTTTCCAGAATAATGCGGGGCACGTTGCTCGATTTTTTGGACAAGCCCATGATCACGATCGATTCGGGATAAAACAGTTTTTCCATTTCCAGGCCTCTGCTGTCGGGTTGCTGTCGGGTTTGATAAAATCCTAAAAATGAATGGAAAATACAGGTTCATCTTGTAAATTCTTGTAAATTTTTGATATACAGAATCATGAAAAATTCGGTCGACCCGATGGCCCATTTGGATTACATTTTGATAAATTGGGCCATTGGGTTTATCAACAAGTCAAGACGGTGCTTGAAATCACATTATCCGGCAGAGGTCAAGCGGAAAGGATGCCAAATTGACGGAAAACGGCGACAAAATCAGCATAAGTGCCCGGATTGAAATCAATTCCGATACGCTGCAAACCATTGTGGCCAACTTAAAGCAGGCGGTGGGCCCGGACGAGCGCGGCATCTACCGGATCGATACCGCCGACGCGGTCAACGCGCTGATCACCCGGTTTTTGGCGGAAAAAGACTTTGACGCCTACGTCCGGGATATCGAAAACTACCGCGCCGTGGCTGGCCAATGAGCCGACCGGACAGCAGCGGCGGGCACCGGCCCTGGCTGATTGCGCATCGCGGGGCCAATGCCGAGGCCCCCGAAAATACCATGGCGGCCTTTGACGCAGCCCTGGGGCACGGGGTTGACGGGCTCGAGTTTGATGTCCAGATGACCGGCGACGGCGTGCCGGTGATTTTCCATGATGATACCTTAAAGCGGATGACCGGCGAAAAAGGGGCTGTTTCAGATTATACCGCCGGTGAGCTCGCCGCCTGCGATGCCGGCGCGTGCTTATCGCCGGATTTCCGCGGCACTGCGATTCCCACACTGACGGAAGTATTATCCGCATACGCGGATCGGACCGTTTTGATGATCGAATTAAAGGCCGGTACGCAGGAAAAAAAAGATGCCCACAGCAGGCGAAAGATTGCACGGCAAACCGTCGAGCGCATTGAAAACGAAGTAAAGCCGACAAGGCGCAAGTACCTGTTTATTTTGTCTTTTGACGGCGACATTATTGAAACCGCCAGAAACCTTGCGCCCGATCTGAACTGCATTTTAAACCGGAAAAAGCCTTTTGCCGCAACAAAAATGATTTCGCGCCAATGCCGAAAACTTTGGGGATACGGTGTGCCGCTGCATCGGCTCAACCGCGCATTTGTTTGCGCATCCCACGCGGCCGGTCAAATGATAATGACCTACTCCTGCAACTCGGCAGAAGAAATCGACAGGGCAATGGCCATGGGCGTCGATGTGTTGTTGACCGACGATCCGGCCCGGGTCGGACCGTATTTTTACAAAGCAATTGACGGGCAAAAAACCGCGGGGCGGTTGTCCAGGGAAAAGGGAGGCAGGAATTGATTCGCAAACCGATTATCGCAGGTATTGTTTTTTTTATGGCGTTTATGGCGCTGCCGTCAGGAATTTGCCAGACACCGCCGGATGTTCCAAGCATTGAAGACCTAGAAGCCGATTCCGATTCCATATCCATTACATGGACGGATGTTTCGGATGCGGATATTTATTATATCTGGGGGGGGACGGAAAGCGACAATTTAAGTCTATGGAAAGAAGTCGCCGAGAGCAGCAGTCCGGAAGGGACCCAAAGTACCACCATAGAGGAAAATATTGAACCGGGAACCACTTACCATATGGCCGTTTCCGCCGTGGATGAACGCACGGATGGCGACATAGAAAGTGATCGTTCCCGTACGGAAACCGTCGAAACACAATCCGACACCGAAGCGCCGGCGATTCCGACCGGCTTCGGTGTGACCGATATCGACGCTGTCACGGAATCATCGGTCGATCTTCAATGGGACGAAAGCACGGAATCGGATCTGGATTCTTATAAAATCGAATACGGCCCGGAATCCAATAAAAACGGATTCGAGCAGTCCATTGACGCCGGAGATGAAACCACTGCCACGGTTACGGGGCTTTCGCAGGGCACGCGCTATTTTTTTACCATCACTGCGATTGATGATTCGGAAAATGAGTCTTCGCGCTCTGCGACCCTTGTTGTGGATACACTACCCGATCAAAACCCGCCCCATATTCCGGCAGGTATTGACGCTGATCTCACCGATGAAGCAACCATCACGGTGACGGTTGAAAGCAGCAATGAAAACATGGCCGACTTTGCCGGCAATATTATCTATTACGGGCAAACCTCCGGGGCACTCGACCAATCCGTTGACATCGGCAAGTCAGGGTCCCGGGCCTTTACGGATTTGCCGCAAAACTCCACCTGGTATTTTGCCGCTTCCGCCTATGACGTTAAACGCGATGGAAATCAGAATGAAAGCCAACAAACCGATGAAATTTCAGCCACGGTGGAAGAAACCCGGAATTTTTTAGATCAGTCCGACGAATTTCAAGGCGGCTGTTTTATCGGCAGCCTCCGGGATCCGGAAAAAAATTATAACCCCGGCGAGGATAAAAACAAAACAGGCGTTGCCGCCGGGTATTACCTGCCGGAACAATCCGAGTTCGAGGATTTTTACGGCAATGATAATTACCCGGTTTTTCTGTTTTACGACCGGCTGCTGACCGACCACTTTTCCGTGGATCTCAAGGCCGGCTACCTGGACCGATCCGGGAACCAACTGACCCTTTCCGGTGAAAAAACAAAAATTTCTTCCGATTATACCCTGGTGCCGGTGGCCGCATCGATCAATTACAATTTCCCCATAACCCGTTATATCTGGGCATTTGCCGGCCTCGGCCCCGATTACTGGTTTGTGGAGGAAGAAACCAAGGGCGCCGCTGCAATGGAGTCCAGCGACTGGGTGGGGGGCTATCACGCCCGGACCGGATTGTGGCTGTATAACCGGGATCCGCGCTTTCAAAACTGGGGCGGGCTGATCGAAATCGATTATTCCCGAATCGATCGGTTCGGGGGCAACGATTCGGACATCGGCGGCTGGTTTTTTCTGCTGGGGCTGTTTTACAGTTTCTAATTTGTACAAACGAGGTGGTCTTATGAAGGTTGTTTTCCATGAATTTTTCTATCCGGTTTACACCTCCGATCCGGCCGCGGCCGGCGGACGACTGGAGGCCATTGTCGACGCCCTGCCCACGGATGTGGAAATGGTAACCCCCGCGCCGGCCACCGAAGAACAGATCCGGCTGGCCCACACGGAGACCCACATCCGGGACGTGGACCGCCAGGGCCTCTATGACATTTCGGCCCTGGCGGCGGGGGCAGCCATTGAAACCGCCCGGATCGGGCTGATCGAGCCGGCGTTCGGGGTGATCCGGCCGCCGGGTCACCATGCCTCGTCCGACAGTTCGTGGGGGTTTTGTTATTTCAACAACATGGCCATCGCCCTGCTGGCCCTGCACGAAGAAAAGCGGTTTGAAACCGCCATGGTTGTCGACATTGACCTGCATTTCGGAGACGGCACCGTCAATATTTTACAGAACAAGTCATGGGTCAGCATTTACAATATCGCCAAAAATAACCGACAGGAATATATCGGCGAAATCGAACGGATCCTTTCCCGGGCCGAAACCGACCTTATCGGCATCTCTGCCGGATTTGACAACCACCGGCAGGATTGGGGCGGTCTATTGGCCACGGAGGACTACCATGCCATCGGCCGGATGACCCGCAAGGCGGCCCGGGCCTGCGGCGGGGGCTGCTTTGCCATACTCGAAGGCGGATATAACCACTCGGTGCTGGGACAGAATGTCACGGCGCTGATCAACGGCATGTCGGAGTCGACGGACTGACGCCGAAAGCGTTGGTGTTTCAACGCTCGCCCCCCCCGACTGCCGGGAACCATTGTAAAAAACCACTTTTTACTTTGCCATCAAGGTTGCTCATGGAGACTGCAACGAAAGGAAACGATTGGTTCCGGGAGTTAACATGGGGGAACCTGGTCTTATGGGCCGGCAAGATAGCGGTTACCGAAGGTCGGATGTTTCAGAAAAACGGAGCGGTGAAACAATTGACAAAAACCGGCAACAATGGACTGCTCTCCTGGGTCTATGACGAAGAGGACTTCGCCGTGAACGTGGAAGTCGACGACGGCGAACTCTACGGCCGGTGCGGCTGCCAGGGCGGCAATGTCTGCCCGCACATGGTAGCCGTTGTAATTGAATATATCGCCTGTTTAAAACAGGGAAAACAGCTGCCCGTCGCCGCGGCCAATGACCCCCGGTTTTATCTTCTCTAATCCCTGATGGCAAAGTAAAAAGTCCAATATCTGCGTCCCCGATGCTCGGGATCTTCGATGCGCTGCCTCCCTCGAAATTTCACGTACGGCCAAGTACGCTGCATTCCTCGGGATGCAGCGGCGCCTTGTTGAAGCGGAGCGGAAATCCCGACTCTCGGGGACGGAGCAAAGCGGAGATCCCGCTTCTCGGGGATCTTGAACTTTTTACTTTGCCATCTAAAACCGACTTCTTCTAAGTAACTCGAGGTTCAAGGTCTATGGTTTAAGGTATAAGGTTTTAAAAACTCAGTGCCTTAGTGCCTCAGTGCCTGCTCTTTCCGAGTTACTTATAGGCTCGGTCACCCGGGCTGAACCCGGGATGGGATTACTTCCAAGGAAGTCCCTTTTTGCGCTGTAACGAAATTGTACTCTGTTGCCCTGACGGCGGCGGGGAAAAGTGGGTTTCCGAGCGGAAATTGCGCCTCTGTTCGGCGCCTGGAGCGAGGAAACTTACTTTTTCGCGCCGCCAGTCAGCCAAGGCGCCACAGGACTTACTTTCTGCAAAAATGCAGCCGCGGCGGAATAAAGAGCTTTTTACGAGTTCATCAATCCCTGAATTGAGCCCTAAATTGAGCGTTTCAGATGGCACAGGGCGCTGCCCTTCCGGGGTGCGTGCTTTGTACGTGGCCTTCATCCATTTGGTCATTTACGGAGTATCCTTAGATGTGGTATGAAAAAATTTTAAAAAAATTTTATTTGGAGCAAACATATGCGGGTCGGCATCGGCTATGACATGCACCGGTTGGTTGCGGACCGGAAACTGATCCTCGGCGGTATTCACATCCCTTCTGAGAAAGGTCTTGCGGGGCATTCGGATGCCGATGTGCTCGTCCATGCCCTCTGCGACGCCCTGCTGGGCGCGGCCGGCATGGGCGATATCGGGATGCATTTTCCGGATACGGATCCCGCATACAAGGATGCCGACAGCATGCTGCTGCTGCAACGGACCTGGGAGATGGTTTCGACGGCATATGGCACGGTTGTCAATATCGATGCCACCGTTTTTGCCCAGGCCCCGAAACTGGGCCCCCATCGAAACGACATGGCCGCCCGTCTCGCCGAAGCACTCGGTATTGATGTCGGACAAATCAATATCAAGGCCACCACCACAGAGGGCATGGGCCTTATCGGCAACGAAGCCGCCATGGCGGCCATGTGCGTGGTGATGCTGAAATGATGCAAAAAAATTTCACCGACAGCCAGAAAAAGATAACGGATCCGGCAAATGACGATTCAAGTATACAATACACTGACCCGGCAGAAGGAAACCCTTGAACCGCAGGAACCCGGCAGGGTACGGATGTACGTCTGCGGACCCACCGTCTACGACTCCTGCCATATCGGGCATGCGCGTTCCGTGGTGGTGTTTGACGTCATTTACCGTTACTTGAAAGCCCGGGGCTATGACGTCATCTATGCCCGCAATTTTACCGATGTGGACGACAAGATCATCAACCGGGCCAATGAACTCGGCATGTCCTGCACGGCGCTGGCCGAAAAATACATCGACGAATTCCACGCGGACATGGCGGCGCTGCACATGGCGGAACCGACTCTCGAGCCGCGGGCCACCGAACACATCGACCAGATTATCGAAATCGTCGAGACATTGATGAAAAAGGGTTACGCCTACGCCGCAGACGGTGATGTCTATTTCTCGGTTGAATCGTGGCCGGATTACGGCAAACTTTCCGGCCGCCGGGTCGAAGACATGCTGGCCGGCTCCCGGGTCGAGGTCGATCCCCGAAAGAAAAACCCCTACGATTTCGTGCTCTGGAAAGCCTCAAAACCGGGAGAACCCGCTTGGGACAGCCCCTGGGGCAAGGGCCGTCCGGGCTGGCACATCGAGTGCTCGGCCATGAGCGCCGAGTATCTGGGCTGCGGGTTTGATATCCACGGCGGGGGAAAAGACCTGATCTTTCCGCATCACGAAAATGAAATCGCCCAGTCCGAGGCCGCATTCGGCCGGACCTTTGTCAAATACTGGCTCCACAACGGCTTTATCAATATCGACCAGGAAAAGATGTCGAAATCACTGGGCAATTTTCTGACCATCCGGGCGATCATCAACACCTATTCGCCCGAAGCCCTCCGGCTGTTTTTGTTGTCCAACCACTACCGCTCCCCCCTGGATTTCACGGATCAGACCATGAAGGAGGCCACCACCAGCCTGGATCGCATTTACGGCATGATCGGCCGGATCGAACAATACCTGGACAGGCCCATAGCCGAGGCCGTGGCCGAAAAAATGGCGCCTGACGAAGCACCGCAATCCGAAACGCGGCAGATGTTTACGGAGGCCATGGACGACGATTTCAATACCGCCCGGGCCATCGGCGTGCTGTTCGACGCCCTGCGCCGGATCAACCGGATGCTCGATGAAGATGAGCCGGCCGGCACCAGCCGCCATCGGGACGCCGTTATCGCAGAAACGGCTGACTTTTTACATTTTTGCCGGATTCTGGGCATTGTCAACGAATCGCCGGATGCTTATTTTGGCCGGAAGAAAAATGAAATGCTCAGGCGACAGGGGATCGATTCGGAATGGATCGAGGACAAAATCGCCGAACGCACATCCGCACGCAAAGCCAAAGATTTTGCCAAAGCCGACAGTATCCGGGATGAGCTCCAGGCCTACGGCATCGTTTTGGAAGACCGTCCCGAGGGCACCATCTGGACCTTGAAGTCCTGAGCCATCCCCTTGCCCCCTATGGGTTTTTTGATCCCGAAACCGAAAAACAATGCATCGTATCGCGCATTCACGTTTGCCTTATAATAGCTCGAAATGAATACTGAAACCTTTGTACTGCAATCCGAAATGACCCCGAAAGGGGATCAACCCCAGGCCATATCCCAGCTGAGCCGGGGCTTGGCCGCGGGGAAAAGACACCAGGTCATGCTGGGCGTGACCGGTTCCGGCAAGACCTTTACCATGGCCAACATCATGGAAAAAATCCAGAAGCCAACCCTGGTGATCGCGCCCAACAAGACCCTGGCCGCCCAGCTCTACAACGAGTTCAAGTCCTTTTTTCCGGAAAACGCCGTGGAGTATTTCGTCAGCTATTACGACTACTACCAGCCGGAGGCCTATATCCCGGTTTCCGACACCTATATCCAGAAAGACTCGTCGATCAACGAAATGATCGACAAGATGCGCCATTCGGCCACCCGGTCGGTGCTTTCACGCAAAGACGTCCTGGTGGTGGCCTCCGTATCCTGTATTTTCGGCCTGGGGGCGCCCGAGGATTACCTGGCCATGCGCATCGATCTGCACACGAACATGGATTATGCCCGCGAGCAGCTGCTGCCGGCGCTTGTGGAAATGCAGTACCAGCGAAACGACATGGACTTTTACCGCGGGGTCTTCCGGGTCCGGGGCGACCGGGTCGAGATTTTTCCGGCCTACGAGGAAGACCGGGCCATCCGGATCGAATTTTTCGGCGACACCATTGACGCCATCGCCGAAATCGACCCGCTGACCGGCAATGTCAAACGCCAGCTCCGCCATGTCACCCTTTATCCGGCCAGCCACTATGTCACCCACAGCCGGACCCGCCGGACCATTATCGAATCCATACAGGCCGAGCTCCAGGAGCGCATCGACTTTTTCCGGGACCAAAACAAACTCATCGAAGCCCAGCGCATCGAAGAGCGGACCAACTTTGACATCGAAATGATCCAGGAACTTGGCTACTGCAACGGCATCGAAAACTATTCCCGCCATATCACCGGGCGCAAGGCCGGCGATCCGCCGCCGACGCTGCTCGATTATTTCCCGGAGGACTTTTTGCTGTTTATCGACGAAAGCCACATCGGGGTCCCCCAGATTCGGGGCATGTACAACGGCGACCACTCGCGCAAGAAAACCCTGGTGGAATACGGCTTCCGGCTGCCGTCGGCACTGGATAACCGGCCCTTGAAATTCGAAGAGTTCAGGGCCCGGGAGTCGCAGGTCGTCTATGTATCGGCCACGCCGGCCGATTACGAGCGGGATTTGGCCGGAGAGGACGTGGTGGAACAAATTGCTCGGCCCACGGGCCTGATCGATCCCCAACTCGTTGTCCGGCCGGCCACCAACCAGGTCGATGACCTGATGGCCGAAATCAAGCTCCGGCTGCAGCGAAACGAGCGGGTGCTGGTCACGACCCTGACCAAGCGGATGGCCGAGGATTTGACCGAATATCTGGCCGATTTCAACATCGGTGTCCGCTATTTGCACTCGGATGTCAAAACCCTGGAGCGCATCGAAATTATCCGCGATCTTCGCGCCGGCGAGTTCGACGTGCTCGTGGGCATCAACCTGCTTCGCGAGGGGCTGGATCTGCCCGAGGTCTCGCTGGTGGCCATTCTGGATGCGGACAAGGAAGGCTTTCTGCGGTCCACCCGGGCGCTGATCCAGACCTTCGGCCGGGCGGCCCGAAACATCAACGGCACCGTGCTCATGTATGCCGACCGGGTCACCGATGCCATGCAAAACGCCATGGATGAAACCAATCGCCGGCGGCGCATCCAGGAGCAATACAACGAAACCCACGGCATTACCCCGACCACCGTGGAAAAATCGCTGGTATCGGTGTTTGCAACCCCGCATGAAAGGCCCGAAGCCCGACCCGACGCACAGGTGGCCGAAACCGTGGCGGCATACGGCGATGAAAAACAGCTTGAAAAACGGGTCCGGGATCTGGAAAAACAGATGAACAAGGCCGCCCGCGATTTGGAATTCGAGCGGGCCGCCGAACTCAGAGACCAGATTCAATCCCTCAAGAAAATGATGGTGTTTGATTTTGAAGCATCCCCCTCCTGATCCGCCGAAAGAAGAATCGACATCGCTTTATCAGAAACTGGCCCAGGTGCCCAAAACGCCCGGTGTCTACCTGATGAAAAACCGGCAGGGCCAAATCATCTACGTGGGCAAGGCGGCCAACCTGAAAAGCCGCTTGAGCTCCTATTTTTCCCATTCGGCCCACATGGACGCCAAAACGGGGGTGCTGGTCAAGCATATCGCCGATTTTGAAACCGTGCTCACCGCTTCGGAAAACGAGGCGCTGGTCCTGGAATCCAACCTGATCAAGCGCCATCGGCCCCGCTACAATGTCATTTTAAAAGACGACAAGCGCTATCCCTCCCTGCGCATCGACCCCCGAAAGCCGTTTCCCAACCTCACCGTGGTCCGCAAAATCAAAAAAGACGGCGCCCTTTATTTCGGCCCCTATCCGTCGGCCGGGTCGGTGCGCCAGACGATGAAGCTGATTCACCGGTATTTCAAGCTGCGGCAATGCAAGCATGCCGATGTCAAACCCCGGCAGCGCCCTTGTCTGAATTACCAGATCAACGCCTGTATGGCCCCGTGCAGCAAGGAGGTCGACCCGGACGAATACCGGGAGATCGTCAATGAAGTCCGGATGTTTTTAAGCGGCCGCACCTCGGACCTGGTTAGAAAGATCAAGGCCGACATGGCCGCCGCGGCCGGGCGGCAGGACTTTGAAACCGCCGCCCAGCTCCGGGATAAGATGTATGCTATTGAAAAGACAATGGAAAAACAGGTGGCCGTAAGCACCGATTTCGTGGACCGCGACGTGGTGGCCGTGGCCCGGGCCGAGACCCTGGCCGTGATCATGCTGCTCAAGGTCCGGAACGGTTTTTTGCAGGGCATGCGCGACTATAGCGTCCATGACCTGCTGGCCGACAATGCGGAAATGATTGCCGCCTTTATCGGCCAGTACTACGAAACCGCCGATGCCGTGCCCACGGAGGTTTTGACCGGGGTCGAAATCGCGGAATCCGAACTTTACGGAAAGTGGCTGTCGGGCCTGAAGGGGAAAAAGGTCGTCATCCGTCATCCCAAGCGCGGTGACAAGGTCCGCCTCTTAGAGATGGCAAGGCAAAACGCGGCGGAACGCTTGAAAGCGCTGACCGAACAGGCCGATGCGGACGCCCGGCTGCTCGAGGGACTGCAACAGCGCCTCGGCATGGAAAATCCGCCCCGGCGGATCGAGTGCATCGACAATTCCGGCATATCCGGTCAGGACCTGGTATCCGGGCTCGTGGTGTTCCAGGACGCCCGGCCGGACAAATCGGCTTACCGCAAGTACCGCATCAAAACGGTATCCGAACAGGACGACTACGCCGCCATGGCCGAAGTGCTCGGCCGGCGATACGGCCGAAAAGATGCCGAAGCCTTTCCGGACCTGCTGATGGTCGACGGCGGCAAGGGGCAGTTGAATATCGCCACGACGGTGTTACAACAGCTCGGGATCGAAGGGTGCTTTTCCGTGATCGGCATTGCCAAAAAAGATGAAGACAAGGGCGAGCCCGACGACAAGATCTATCTGCCGGGTCGGGCCAATCCCGTTAACTTCACCCGCCATCGGGAACAGCTTTACCTGTTGCAGCGTATCCGGGACGAGGCCCATCGCTATGCGATCTCGTTTCACCGCAAACGCCGCGGCAGCCGCTCGCTGACCTCGGTGCTCGATGAAATTTCGGGCATCGGAAAAATGCGCAAAGCGACATTGCTGCAACATTTTCAGGATATCAACGGCATCCGGGCCGCCTCCGTGGCGCAAATCAGCGCGCTGCCGGGCATGAACCGGACAATTGCGGAAAACCTGAAACAGCAGCTTTCGGATAATGACGAAAAGACAAACCCGCCAGAGTAAGTTGTCGGCGATGGTACTTCTTGCATCCCGAAGGCCCGGAATTCAGGTTCATTCGGGCTTATTCCGGCTTTTTGCAGGCTTTTTGCACAGGATTTTTGGCTGAAGGGCTATTAAAAAATAAATTTCTTGCTCAAAAACATTTTGCTCAAAAACCCCTTTTTCAATGCCCCTCAGGGCAACGGTTTAGATTCCCGAAAACCCTCTCAAGCAACTGTCTCGTTCTCAAGCAACTGTCTCGTTATACATGAGCCGACAGGCATATGGAGTTGTCCAGCTCACCGTGGGCTGTTTTGATGCTTCTATGATTCGCGGCGCCGCAGCGCCGAAACTCGCTGGCGCTCAAACAGTCGGCGCTGCTTTGGCGCCGCTTCATCATGAAGCATTTCAAAACATCCCCCGATGTTCGCTTGGACAACCCCATATGCCTGTCTTCTCGCCTTCGGGGTGCTTTCTGCAAAAAACCCTGCACAAGCGGATCGAAAACTTTTTATTCAGGGAATGTGGTTTTTTCAAATTTGGGGATTGCACACGGCTGCCCTGAAGGGGTTGGGGGAAAATGGGTTTAGCGAGAGAGATTGCGACATTTGCCGAAAAGGCGTGGCATTTGAGCCGCGTTAAGAATTTCTCACTGCCTGAGGACGTCCAGCCCGAGTGCGATGCTGTTTGAGGGCGTCCAGTTTTGGACAAGTTCAAGGAAGGTGAAACATTTTAGCCGCAGGAATACATTGAGTATTTTGAGGATTAAAATGTTTCACCTGACGAAGAAATTGTCCAAAAGGGGGCGTCTTCAAACAGCATCTGAGAAATGTAGCGGCTCAAATGCCACGCCCGGCAAATGGCGCACGAACGAGCAAACCCTTTTCCCCCAACCCCTTCAGTAAGATACCAAGACCGGAAAAGCTCTTTTTATTGAATCCGGTTATCCGGTTTATTTAAATTTCTCCAGGTCGTTTACCAGCGACCGGACCGCATCGGCGGAGTTTTTCAGCTCCGCGGCTTCCGCGTCGGACAACTGGATTTCAATGATGTCTTCGATGCCGTCGGCGCCCAGCTTGACCGGCACCCCGATAAACAGATCGCTGAAACCGTATTCACCTTCCAGGCAGGCCGCACAGGGCAGGATTTTTTTCTGGTCCTTGAGGATGGCCTCGGCCATTTCCGCGGCCGCCGATGCCGGGGCGTAAAAAGCGCTGCCGGTTTTGAGCAGGCTCACGATTTCGGCGCCGCCTTTCCGGGTCCGGTCCACGATGGCCTCGATGCGATCTTTTGCCATCAATTCGGTGATCGGAATCCCGGAAACCGTGGAAAAACGGGGCAGGGGGACCATGGTGTCGCCGTGTCCGCCCAGGACGAAGGCGTGAGTGTTTTCAACGGAAACGTCAAGCTCTTCTGCGATAAAACACCGGAACCGGGCCGAATCCAGCACCCCGGCCATGCCCATGACATGTTTTTTGTCAAACCCGCTGGTTTCATAGGCCACATGGCACATGGCGTCGAGCGGGTTGCTGACAATGATGAGTTTGGCCCCGGGCGATTGCCGGGCCACATTGCCGACCACGTCCTGCATGATCGCGGTATTGGTTTTTAAAAGATCATCCCGGCTCATTCCCGGTTTTCGGGGAATGCCGGCGGTGATGATGACAATGTCGGAATCGCTGGTGGCCGCATAATCATTGGTGCCGATCAGTTTGGCATCGTGCTTTTCAATGGGGGCGGCTTCGGCCAGATCCAGGGCCTTGCCCTGGGGCAGGCCCTCGGCGATATCGACCAAAACCACGTCGCACAAGGCTTTTTCCGCCAGCCGCTGGGCCGTTGTGGCCCCGACGTTTCCCGCGCCGACCACTGTGACTTTCTTATCCATGGGGGTTTCTCCTTTTGATTGTTTGCAGTAAGGGGTTGTCCGGTTAAACCAATCGTCGCCGTGTATGGATAAAGGCCCCGGAAAAAAGAATCGGGCAAAAACGGCTGCAATCCTTTATCAACAAATTTTTCCCGATACCCGAAATTCAACGCTAGTCCCAGAGGGGCCGTCGTGTCAATAGAATTCGATACCAGTGCATGCAATAACGGCTTTTGATCTGCAGTGCCGGCTGCTTTTCAACGGCAGGCGCCGATGGGGCCGATTTCTGACGAATATTTGCGACAACGCCGCTCATGCGGAATTGTCCGGAAAAACGCAAAAAAGGTCTTGAGCTCATGGGCAATTATCAGTAATATTGCTTCTGATAAAATGGGTATTTCCAAAGACCCGCCCTGTTGAAGGGGCAGCGCGTGACAATGAGGCAGCAGATGAATTTCGGTGAAAAAATCAAAAACATGCTCAAAGAAGCCGAGCTGTATCGTTCCCAGGGACTGCTAAACGAGGCGCTCGAACAGTATCAGGCAGTGGAGGCGCTGATCCGCGACAATGAAAAGGTGAAAAACAGACAAACCCTGTTAACCAAGATTGCCAACAGGATAGCGGCGTTGAACAAGGAAATCGAACAGTTGCGAAACCCGAAAAAACCGCCGGATGTTTCCGAAAAGGCCCAGGATTTAATGCGGGAAATGTTTTCATTCGAAGACCCGGAGACCAAGGGCTCGGCCGCGCTCGGCGGGGCCATTTCCCTGGCGGAATTCGGCCAGTATGAAAAAGCCTACGGGGAACTGGTGCAACTGTTTGACTATGACAAGCTTCGTCTGGATGCGTCGAAAAACATACTGAAATACGGATTGCTGCACCGCTCGGCGGACAATATGGTGTCGACTTTCCAGGCATGGGCCAATGATGACCGGTTTTCCGCTAAAGAAATCGAAACCCTGCGGGACTACTTCCAGCAAATGCTCAATGAGGCAGGCGAAAACAAGGAACTCCAAGGCATTGAAGCCGCCGAGCCCGTAGAGCCGGAATCCGAACTCGAAGACGACGACATTCTCGATATCACCGCCATTCGCATGGAATTGCCCAAGGGGCCCCAGGCCGGCGGCAACGTCGAACTCGACGTCAATTTCCAGCACGGCAAACAGATTAACCTGATCATCAGTCAGAAGGAAAAAGGCATTATCGAAAGCGTGACAGAAGGCGATCTCATTTCCGGTATTGCCTTTTATTCACCGGTGGCCATTTTTTCCGGAACCGTCTACATTTCATCCAAAAAAGCAATCGGAGCCGGCCCGAAACGGGGCGATTACAGCATCAACATGAAGGTGATTCGGATCGAAGCCGGTTAGTTTCCGGCCATGCCAGAGACAGAAGACCATGGATCGCTTGCGGGGTTAAATAAATGGCCGTTATCAATTTGAAAAATCGGGAAATCGAGTGTAAGATTGTCTATTATGGCCCGGGCCGATGCGGCAAGACAACGAATCTGCAATACATCCACAAAACCTACACCAAACAGGTGACCGGCGACATGATTTCCATCGACACCGATGGGGACCGCACGCTGTTTTTTGATTTTCTGCCGCTCGGACTCGGGCAGATCAAGGGCTGTGATGTCAAGGTCCAGCTCTATACGGTGCCCGGCCAGGTACAGTACCGCTCCACCCGGGAACTGGTATTAAAAGGCGTCGACGGCGTGGTCTTTGTGGCCGATTCCTTGAAAGTGCGCCGGGAAAAAAACATGCTTTCGTTAAAGGACCTGCATGAGAACCTGAAAAAAATGGGCTTAAACATCTTAAAAATCCCGCTGGTACTGCAATATAACAAACGGGATCTGGCATCGAAGGATTTTCCGCTGATGTCGGTGGAACAGATGGAACGAGACTTAAACCGGCAGTTGAAGGTGCCGTCGTTTTCGGGCAGTGCCGTAATCGGAGACGGTGTCGGGCCGACACTGACCGAGTGCATGAAACGGACCCTGAAGCACCTCCAGAAAGAATTTCAATGGGCCGACCAGTAATAATTGCTTATGGCTAACGTCGTATTAAAAGGCAGCCTCGGGTTTATCGGACTCGGGGATCTGCTCCAGCAGCTCGGTGGCAGTGGCAGCAGCGGGGTGATCAAGTTAGACTCCGCGTATGCCAAACAGCCCGGCTACATTTATTTGAAGGACGGCAACCCGATCAATGCCGAATACGGAAGCCGTCAGGGACTGGAAGCCTTAAACGGGTTTTTCGGATGGACTGAGGCGGAATTTGAATTTTTGGATGAAGCGGTCACCTGTGAACCCGTTATCAAGAAAAGCCGTATGGAAATCATCCTCGACGGTCTCCGGATGGTCGACGACGGCTTGATCGAAACTTTAGGGCCGCAGCAGGCCGGCGATACCACCGGTCAGAAGGGTTCCGGCGCCGACATTCCCAGCATCAGCGGGCCGGTAATTGACTATGTTTACGTGGTGGACGAAGAAGAGTTTTCGGATGGCAGTGAAATCGTGGCCCAGGACCGTTTCGGCAACTGGTTCTGGGTGGTGCTTTCCGGCACCGTGGAGGTCATCCGGCATCATCCCGAGGGGCGGGCCACCATTGTTCATTTAACCGACGGAGCCTACATCGGCAGCATCATCTCCTTTTTGAGATCCGGCAATATCCGCAGTGCCAGCATTAAGGCCGTGGGCAATGTCCAGCTCGGGGTCCTGGATTCCGAATTAATCGCTCAGGAATACTCGGTTTTAACCGATGATTTTCAAAACGTTTTGGTTTCCATGGACCAGCGGTTAAAACAGGTAACCGATGTATGCGCCCGCGCCGTGCTCGGCAGCGATATCCGTTCGGAGCCGGGCAGGGACATTGAAGTCTACCTGTCCGAAGAGACCAACGAAAATGCCGTGTTTCGAATCGTAAAAGGAGAGGCCTACGTACTTCGAAAAACGGAAAATGAATGGATCCATTTGTGTACCCTGGGGCCGGGTGACTTTATCGGCCAGATACCGTTTTTAAACACCGCCCATGAACCCCATTCCGCTTCCGTTTATGTATCGGACGATTTTGACGCCGAGCCGTTTGACATCGTGGGGCTCAAGGAGGAATATGATCGGCTTTCGCAGACATTTACGAACATGATTGCCAATATGGCCACCAGCATTTCCATTACGACCGGCCGCATTCTCGATCTGTTCAATTCCCGGAAAAAGACTTGAACTAATCGATGCAATGACATAAAAAGGGCATAAACATTCTTTCAGGCCTAAACGACAATCGGGATTTCGCTCAATAATTGTTTCACCGAAATGTAAATTTCATTTATGTGCATATGACAACTGTCGTTGACAATCCAGTCCAATGCAAGGAGTCGCTTCAATGGAAAAGCCAAATCAACGCCGGCAGGAACGATACGACTCACTGAACCTCTTGTCCTATGTATGCCTTGATTCCGATGGAAAGGAATGGAAACAGGGCATGGGGCGGACGTTGAATATCAGTGAAACCGGCCTCAAGCTCGAAACCCATGAACCGATTGAAACCCAGTACGTGGTCCTGCTTTCCATTGGTTTCGAAGACGACGTCATCGACATCAAGGGGCAGGTGGTTTACTGCAACCGGGGAGAGACCAACGGCCGGTTCGAATCCGGGATTCAATTCGAGGAAATGGATCCCGAGTCGATGACCAAGCTCCGGCGATTTATCCATGCATTTGAAAACCAGTAAAAATAATTGTCCGGCGGGCCCGGCGGATTTACATGCCGGTGCGAACCGCAACGGACAAAAATTTTTTTAACCCCCATTACAAGCCATTGATTCCATTATGACTCATACCGTATTCGAAACTCAGTTTTCCGACCTGCATCTTTTCAAGCGGGGAAAAGTCCGCGACATATACGACATTGACGACAAGCTGCTTCTGGTGGCATCGGACCGGATTTCGGCTTTTGACGTCATCATGGCCGATCCCATTCCGGAGAAAGGCAAAATCCTGACCCAGATTTCCATGTTCTGGTTCCGGCAAATGGCCCCCATCATCGACAACCATGTCATCAGTAGCGATGTGGGCCAATATCCGGAGATTTGCCGGCCGTATGCCGAAAACCTTCGGGACCGGAGCATGCTGGTGAAGAAAACCGAGCCCCTGCCGGTGGAATGCGTGGTGCGGGGCTATATCTCCGGCTCCGGATGGAAATCCTACCAGCAGACCGGCGAGGTTTGCGGCATCAAGCTCCCGGACGGCCTGCGCGAATCCGATCCCTTGCCCGAACCGATCTTTACGCCCTCGACCAAGGCCGAACTCGGCGAACATGATATCAACATCGCCTTTGACGATGTCGTGGACATGATCGGTCGACAACGCGCGGAACAGATCCGGGATCTGAGCCTGGAAATCTACAGCAAGGGGGCGAAAATCGCCAGTGCCTGCGGCATCATCATCGCCGACACCAAGTTTGAATTCGGCATGGACGGCGATGAACTGATACTGATCGATGAGATTCTGACCCCGGATTCCTCTCGCTTCTGGCCGAAAGCCACCTATCAGCCCGGCGGGCCCCAGGCCAGTTTTGACAAACAGTACCTCAGGGATTACTTAAATTCCATTGACTGGAACAAAACCCCGCCGCCGCCGCAGCTGCCCGACGAAGTCATCGAAAATACCCGCAAGAAATACATGGAAGCCTTAAACGCCCTCGCCGGCAGGGACGATGTACGATAGAATCGATCGAATCGACGTCCGCGATATCGATATCAGCGATGAAAAATTCCGGGTGACCCGTTCGCGCGGCAGCAAAGCGCTTGCCGAATCGATTGCCCAAATCGGTCTGATCCATCCGCCGGTGGTCCAGGAAACGGCCGCCGGCTACCGGATCGTCAGCGGATTTGCCAGGGCAGGGGCGTGCCGGCAGTGCGGCATTTCCCGAATCGATGCCTGTATTTTTGCCCCATCCCGGCAGGCACGGACATGCCTGCAAACCGCCATTGCCGAAAATGCCCATTGCCGGCCGCTTCATGTGTGGGAAGCCGCCGCGGCCGCCGTTAAACTGTGCGCCTACTACCCCGATGACGAGGCGGTTTGCCGCGCGGCCGGGCCGCTGGGCCTGCCGCTGAGCCCGGCGCTGATTGAAAAATACCGGCGCCTGCTCGGCAGCCCCGAAACAGTTCAACGTGCCGTGGCCGCCGATACCGTCTCCCTGCCCGTGGCCCTCTGGCTTGCAGGAATCGATTTAGACTCCGCGGATGCGGCCGTGGAGCTGCTTGAAACCCTCCGGCCCACGTTTAACCAGCAACGGCAACTGATAGAAGGCTTGCACGACCTGGCCCGCCATGCCGAAATGCCGCTTCAAACCTTGCTGAAATCTTCTTTTGTTACCGAAATTGTCAACGATGCCGAGCAGGATCGGAAGCAAAAAATCGAAGCGTTGCGCACGGCGGTTCACAAACATCGGTATCCGCACGTAAGCCGGGCGGAGGAGCGTTTTTACCGAGTCAAAAAGCAACTTCAGCTGCCGGCCGGCGTCGATTTCATCGCACCCAAACACTTTGAGTCCCCGGCCTACCAGTTGCACATCCGGTTTGAATCGGCAGAAGCGCTGCGCCGCAAAACCGACGCGGTTGCAAAAATCACCGAAACCCCAGATTTCAAGGCCTTGCTCGACCGGGAAATTGAAAGTTCATAAAATATACATCGACCGGGAGGTGGCCGAATGGCCAGTGACCTGGACCGTAGTCTCCCGGCTAAACCGGCCGGTCGCCTACCTCGACGGCCCCGATGAGGTGTTTCAAGCCATCGGCGGCGCCGATGATCCGCAAGATTACGGCAAACACTGCCTGTGGCTGACCCGGAACCGGGGGGCTTTTGTCCGCGATTGTCCGGGCACATCGCATTATACCTGCTGCAATTACGAAATTTTGCATATCGGGACCTACTGCAGCATGGATTGCGCCTATTGCATCCTCCAGGCCTATTTCCATCCCCCGGTGCTCCAGTTTTTTGTCAATCATCAACAGATGCACGAAAGCATAGACACATTGTTTGCATCCGAAACCATCCACCGGATCGGAACCGGCGAATTTACGGACAGCCTGATATGGGAGCCGGTGTATCCGATCGCCGAAGAGCTGATCCGTCGGTTTTCGGCGCAACACAGCGCGGTGCTGGAACTTAAAACCAAAACCGCCAACGTCAAGTCGCTTCTCGGGTTGCCACACAATCAAAAGACCATCATGGCCTGGTCATTGAACACGCCCCGGGTCATTGCCACCCAGGAGCGGGCAACGGCGGGGCTTGATCAGCGTATCCGGGCGGCCGTTGAATGCCGGGCGCGAGGCTATCCGCTGGCGTTTCATTTCGACCCGCTGGTGATCTACGACGGCTGTGAAACCGAATACGGCCAAGTCATTGATCGCCTTTTCGATGCAATTGACGGCGATGCCGTCGTATGGATCAGTATCGGTTCCTTCCGATTCATGCCGACCTTAAAGCCGGTGATCGAACGTAGGTTTAGCAGGTCAAAGATCGTCTACGGGGAATTTGTCAAGGGCATAGACGGCAAAATGCGGTATTTCAAGCCATTGCGCATTGCCCTGTACCGGTCGATAATAGAAAAAATCCGGGAAAAAGCCCCTTCGGTCCTGCTTTATTTCTGCATGGAAGACGACGAAGTCTGGCAGAAGTCGCTCGGGTTTTGCCCGGATGCCGCCGGCGGCCTGCCCCGGATGCTCGACGGAAGCGCAGCCCGCCATTGCGGTTTGCAGGGCCGGTTCCGGCCCCATTGACTTTTCATTGAAAGGTTTTCTATACTACATCTATAACCTTTTTGAACGGGCCTTTTTACAGGCTCGACAAGGAGAAACCGATGAAACACACGCCCGTATCCGCCGTTATCGTTTCCGTGATCGCGGCCGTTATGATCTTTTGTGCCACACGCCCCCTTCCGGCTCAATCCGAGCCCGCCCCGGATATCACCATCCGGATCAACCGGATCAATGACATTGTCGCCGCTGCCGAAGATTTGTCAAAACCGTTCAGAGACCAATCCACACCGTCGCCTGGCCAGATGCTCCATGGCATGCTTTATGGCACGGACTGGATCGATCCGGCGCGCAGTATCGTCATCGGTATCGCATTTTCAAAAGACGGGCAGAATTCGGAACCCGACATGGCGGCATTGATCCCTTTCACGCGGAAAAATAAAAACTTCAAATCCGCTTACCCGGTGACAGAAGGCAAAGACTATTACCTGATGGCCCTTCCGCCGGGACAATCCAAGGCCGCCGGCGGAGAAAAAGAGATGGAAAAGGCTTTGACGACTGCTGCAAAAACTTCTGCAAAATCTTTGATCGATGTCGAGATGGCCGCCGGCCGGATGCTGGAAAAAGCCGACAAACAGATCCAGAAGAAGATAGTCGAACTGCAGGAAAAACGGAAGGAAAACGCCGGAGACCAGCTCCCGGAAGATCTCGCCCCGGAAGATACCGAAAAAATGCTGACCAATTTACTCGAAGTCGGCCGGCAGCTCGAAAGTCTTGGCTTCGGCCTCGATATGCAAAACGCGGACCTGTCGCTTACCTTCCAATCCACTGCCCGGGAAAAGACCCGGTTGGCGGAGGTTTTGGCGGACTCCGCCGATGCCGCGGCCGCCACTATGGGCAATTACCAGCCGGCAGAAGACCATGCGATCCATCTCCGGACCCTGCCGTTTGATAATGCGGCGCTGCTAACATTTTTCAACGACAATTTCGGGGCTTTTTATACCGCCATGGGCATGGATATGGCCGAAATTGAAAAGTTTTCCCGCTATTTTACCGGTGAAACGGCCGGCGGCTTTTCGGTGAAAAACAAAAGAGTCGACCTGGAAATGGTGATGGCCCTGAACCGGGAGATCGAGCTGCCGGATCAATTTCTGCAAAAGGTTTACCTCCCTTGGATCATCGATTACAGCAAATCCATGACAAAATTTCATCAAAACCAGCCTTCGGAAAAAAAACCCGTCGAATCGGTTTTTGAAAAAAGCGACGAGACCACCGTGGCTGGTGAAACGGTGACGGGCCTGACGGGCCGGATTTCTGTCAACGGCGGCAAAGGCGGGAGTGATCCCACCGTTTTGCCTATAAAACTGCGCATGGCCCGCCTGGACAATCACCTTCTGATGACCTCCGGCGATGACCGGATGCGCCAATTGATCGGAAAGGTCAAAGACTTGGCGCCGGCCGAGGTTTCCGGGCCGCTGGGGCAAGTAAAAGTCGATCTCGGAAAACTTTCTGACGCCCTGGCCGATTTCGGAGCAGAGCCGGCGTCGGCGACGTCGCTGGACGATCTTGAGACAATGACCTATGCCTTTGATATCCGCGATCGAAAGCTATCGGCAACCTATACGATCGCCATGGCGGACATCAAAAAAATGGGCGGATTTTTCAAAAACAACCTCCCGGCCGACGCAAAGTCGCAGAGCCGGGGCCGGGCAGGTCCAACAGCAAAGACCGCCGCGGCCGATGAAGGCAGCAACCCAAGTAAAAACAGCCGGAGCGCGGAAAACCACCCGGACAAATCCGACCCCCGCTACTGGATTGACAAAGGGGGGCTGTATGCCACTTACGGCAATACGGACGCCGCCATTGAATACTTCAACAAAGCCCTCGAACTGGAACCGCAAAACAGCGACGCCCTTTTCCACCTGGCCCTGGCATACGCGGGAAAAAACAGTTACCAAAAAGCCATAGACGCGATCAACCGCGCTCTGGAGGCCGAACCGGAAAACGGCCGGTATCGATACGCCCGGGGCTGGATCTACCAACTGGCCGGCCAGAAGGAAAAAGCCCTGGCCGATATGGAAAAAGCTGCCGAGCTCGGCAATCCCGATGCCAGAGATTACCTGGAAAACATCCAACCCCGGAAACAGGGACAATAGGGAGCGCCGGTTTTTTCACCAACCCGACGGAAAGATTCCGTTTCATTTCGAATCTGAAATCCGGAGGAAGAGGGGCCCATGCCATTGTTTTCAATCGATACCAACAAATGCAATCAGGACGGTATTTGCGCCGATGTCTGCCCGCTGGGCATTATCGATTTCAAGCAGTACCCGGTGCCGGCAAAAGATGCCGATGACCTCTGTATTTCCTGCGGGCATTGTGTTGCGGTCTGCCCCACCGGCGCATTTTCGCATCGACTGATCGATCCGGAGCAATGCAGCCCCATCCATCGAGAGGTGCTGTTTTCCCCGGAGCAGATCGAACATGCCCTAAGCGCCCGCCGCTCCATACGGGTTTATAAAAACCAGCCCGTCGATCCTGCGACATTGAAGCGCTTGATACGGATCGCCCGCTACGCCCCGTCCGGCCACAATGCACAGCCGGTGAAATGGCTGGTGATACAAGACCAAGAGGAAGTGCAGCGGCTGGCGGGCATGGTGGTCGACTGGATGCGCCACATGATGGAAAAGCATCCCAAAATGACGCAAACCATGCATATCGACCGGGTGGTCCATGCCTGGGACGCCGGCATGGACAACGTCTGCCGGCACGCCCCCCACCTGATCCTCACCTATGGGGACAAACGCGACAGCACCGCGCAATCGGCCTGCATCATAGCCACAACGTACTTGGAACTGGCGGCACCGGCCTTTGGTCTCGGCGGCTGCTGGGCCGGGTTTCTTGCTGCAGCCGCCAACAACTGGTCACCGCTGCGGCAGGACCTGGATCTGCCGCAGCGCCATTCCTGTTTCGGTGCGGTAATGATCGGTTATCCCAGATACAAATATCAACGCATCCCGCCGAGAAACGAAGCCGAAATTCACTGGCGATAACCCCGGCGGGGCAGTCGTTTCTTTTTGTGTTTCGGTATTGAAGGGGATCCCTTTTTCTATTTATTGTATATTTGTTTCAATTTACTAAAAATTCTTTTGCATTTTTATAAAAAATAGTATAAATAGAATCGCAGGCAATCAGTTCTATTATCCGATATCGAGGCCACGAATGACGGATAGCGATTCTTCCATGGACCGCCCGATCTATAACAGCCGGATTGTTCAGCCCTATATCCAGCTTATTCGGAAAAAGTATCCCGATCTCGATCTTTCCAGACTGTTGACCTACGCCGGAATGAAGGCGTACGAGGTCAATGACGAAGGGCACTGGTTCTCCCAGCGGCAACTGAACCGATTTCACGAACAACTGATCAAGATGACCAACAACGAGCATATCGCAAGGCAGGCAGGCCGCTCGGCCGCCTTGCCGGAATGCATCGGGGCCATGCGCCACTATATCCTCGGCCTGGTGACGCCGAGACGGGCATTTAAAATGATCGGCCGGGCCGCCGCCAATTTTACCCGCTCCGCCCGCTATGAATCCAGACGGCTTGCCCGCAACAAATATGAAATCACCGTCGCCCCGCCTGAAGGCCACACGGAAGAACCCTTTCAATGCGAAAACCGGATGGGGTTTTTAGAAGCCGTGCTGACGCTTTTCAATTACAAACTCTCGAAAATCGAACACCCGGAATGCGTGTTTACCGGCGATGCAGTCTGCCGTTATATCGTTTCCTGGGAGCAGAGCTTTGCGGATCATTTCCGCCGGATCAAAAATTTCGCTTTTTTCGTGTTTTTATTTTCAACAGTGCTGTCATTGCTTTTTCTGCCGCTGCCGACGGCCCTCTCGGTCACCGTTTTATTGTTTACTGCTTTTCTGACCTTGGCTTTTGTCAATGAACGGCTGGACAAATACGACGTCACTCATGCGCTGACCCAAATCAATGATTCCAGTGAAAAACTGCTGGAACATATCGATTTAAACTACAACAACACAATGGTCACCCGGGAAATCGGCCAGGTCGTCAATCGACACGCCAACCTGGAAGAGGTGTTAAACGAAATTGTCGGCATTCTCGAAAACCGGTTGGACTATGATCGCGGCATGATCATGCTGGCAAACAAGTCCAGAACCCGCTTGTCGTTTCACGCCGGTTACGGCTACGCAGACGAGCAGTATCACTTTTTGAGAAAAATCAACTTCCATTTGGACAAACCGGATTCCAAAGGCGTTTTCGTTGTTTCATTCAAGGACCACAAACCGTTTTTAATCAATGACATCAATGCCATTGAACAGACGCTTTCCCGGCGAAGCATTGAATTTGCCAGGCAGATGGGCGCCCAGGCCTTTATTTGCTGTCCCATTATTTGCGACAACGAAAGCCTCGGGGTGCTGGCGGTGGACAACGTAAAAACCAAGCGGATGTTCGTGCAAAGCGACATGAGCCTTCTGATGGGGATCTCGCATGTTATCGGCATCAGCATCCGCCATACCCAGCACCTGGAATCTCGGGAAAAACAGCTCCAGTCGGTTGTCCAGGTAATGGTATCAAGCATTGACGCCCGGGATCCGGTGACCAAGGGACATTCGGAATGGGTGGCCGAATACGCCGTGGGCATCTGTTGTGAAATGGGGCTGGACAAGGATTACTGCGAAGTGGTCCGGGTGGCGGCCCTGCTGCACGATTACGGCAAAATCGGGGTGCCGGATGCATTGCTGAAAAAACCGGGGCGCCTGACGGAAAACGAATACGAATACATCAAGTGCCACGCGGAAAAAACCCAGGAAATCCTGGAACAAATCAATTTCGAAGGACCGCTCAAAGACGTCCCCCAAATTGCCAGTGCCCATCATGAACGCATCGATGGCAAGGGCTACCCCCTGGGATTGCAACATGACGAAATTCCGCTCGGGGCCCGCATTATTGCCGTCGCCGACCATTTCGAAGCCCTCACCGCCAGTCGCTACTACAACACCCCCATGGCGCCGGAAAAAGCCATTGCCCACCTGGATGCCAAAGTCGGGACCTTTTTTGAAAAACCGCTCGTCGAGGCCTTCAAGCGGTACTACACAAAAAAATATGGTCTTTACGATCCGCCAATGCCCGAAAAACAAGCCGCTGCCCGTTTTTGAACCACCTGCCTAAAAAAAATTTATCGGGTCAGCAGCGCATTAAACTGCTTGAAGTAATCATCGGTGTGCTGCATGTTGAGCATCCACAGCATATACCGACGGTCATAGGGCATGGCGTGGTCGGTGGCAAACTGGATCGGGTACAGCAATACGGGGACTTTATTGCGGTCATAATGCCGGGCCACCACGGCAATGGCGCGGTGGGCAATATCGGGCGGCAACTGTTGCGAATCGGTGACGATCATGGTGATGCAGTTGGTCAAATCCGACAGGTTCAAGGCAAAATCGGAAATATTGGCCATGATAACGGCATACAGGCGGTGATTTTTTTTCAACGCAAACAGCCGGCGTTCCCGGGTCAGACCCAGTTTCTGGTATTCGGCGGCCAGATCGATCCGATCGGTCATGTCGTTTTCCGGCAAAAGATCGAGGGACTGGAGCATCAAGCCGCCGGATTGATGCTCATAAAAATTTTCAAGGACCGCCAGGTCATCATAATCGGGTTTTTCCAGGTTCCACGATCCCGGCAATGTTGATTCCGAGACATTTTTCCGATGATGGAAATATACAAAGCCGTCAATGGAGCAGGCCTTCGGATTTTCTATGTTTTGGGCCACCCCGCCGAAAAAGTGGCTGGGAAAGCGGTTTTGCGGCCGGAAATAGCAGATTAAAAAATCCATATGATTCGATATCAGCCGATGGGAATCATAGGCAAAAGCCCCGACCTGATCGAGCATATCAATGCCGGCGCCGATGCGCCGGGTACTTCGGGCGGCCAGGTGATGAATCAGCCAGGTTTTTTCATAAAAACGCAGCATGGACAAATGGGCCAGGATGCTGCTTTTTTCCTGCCAGGTAAAATGCCGCGCGATATTGGAGTTGCGGGTATACAGCCTTTCATAGGTATGCAGAATCTGATTTTTATAGGGATGCAGAAATGCATATTTCTTGGGATAGATAAAGCCGGTTTCAAAAAAAAAACGCCACAGTTCCTCGATATCGACCTTGTTGCATATATAGAGATGCTTGTTTTCAGCCTGGTGCAGCATGGACAATAGCTTCATGTGCGCATCAGCGGCCACGTCCAAAAACGCGATACCGCACCGGACTGTCCGGACGTTTTCCCGGCCGGTGACCATCCGGCGATACACCACCTGCACCCGGCATTTCACGTGAAAACTGTTGGCGAAATGCAGCTCCATCACCGGTATGATCATGCCGGGGATCAGCATGGCGCTTTCCTCGTCGTCTTCCACCGAAATCCCGGAGCCGGACAGATCAATGACCTTGAGATTGACCAGCTTGTCGGTGAAGGGATGGGAAAAAACCACGTCCGGCGAAGGGGTTACGGGCATGCGCTTGCTGCGATACACCCGAGGGGAAAACCGCTGGATTGCTTCCTGCAGCGACGCGAGAACAACGTGTTGGCGCCGCGCACGGCTGTCGAATTTTATGATTTTGCATTGCCCGGCATAAAGGGTTTCCCTGTCTTTTTTGACGACCATGTGGACAGGGTTGCCGCCGTTTAACCACTGCAGAGGGGCATTGGGGGTCTCCCGGATTTGCACCCGGAAGGCAAAGGCGCTGAAGTCCTGTAAGACGCCGGTAAAAACCACCCCGTTCTGAGTCAATTCCATGGCGAGCGGTTTGCAGCGATGCCGGGTGACCCGCCGCTGGCAGTGTTGGACCGATGTGTCCGGCAGGGTCAAACAAACGCCCCGCTCGTTGGCCGCCCGAACAACGGCCGGGGCAGAGATGACCTGATCGGGACCGAAAACCGTTACCGTTTGCAGTTCCCATACGGCCAGATCCTGCGGGGCCGGTTTTTCCTTTTGCCACAGACACACGACATGCCGGCCAAAACACGGCTGCGGCCGGACATCAAAGGCCCGCGTCCGGCCATCTATCGGGTTTTTAAAATGAATCCGGATGGTGGCATTTTGAAAATGAATATAATTGAGGGTGTTGACCAGCCGCTTTTTGCTGATCACCCGTTCTTTCCGGAAGGTGTCATGGGATTGGCCGGGTTCAATATCGGAATCGATGAGCCGAAGATCGGCATTTGCGGATCCAGTATCACTGGATACCGTATCGCCGGGCCCGTCGATATTGCGCAAATAGTCCATTATTGCGTATTGAACCCCGTCGGAAGCGGAAATCTGTTACTGTCGGCGCCTGAATATCGCAGATCAACACTGAGAATCGTAAGGAAAACCGGGGGCAATGTCAAGCAAAACCCTGGGCACGCTGCGGAATCCGGCCGGATGCAAAAATTGGCTTGAAAGCCGGCTCATGATGTCGGATAATTGCCGACAGCGAACTTGCCGCCCCCTGTTTTTCACCCGGCAGGCTGATTTTATTGTGTATACCTGCTGCGACATCCGGGAGATCACATGCAAATCATCACGACCCACCGCAACACCGATTTCGATGCCCTGGCTTCCGTAATCGCCGGCACCATTTTGTATCCGGATTCGGTTGCCGTTATCCCCAAGGCGATCAACCCCAACGTCAAAGCCTTCTTGTCCATTCACAAGGACCTGTTTCAATACTGCCACCCCAATGACATGGATCTGTCCGAAGTATCGCGCATGGTCGTGGTCGATACCAATCAGTGGGGGCGGCTGGAAGGGCTCAAGCCGCTCAAAAACCGGGATGATATCGAAATTTTCATCTGGGACCACCATGAAAATGATTGTGACATGAACCCGTCATGGCAATTCCAGCACCCCATGGGCGCCAATATCACCCTGATGATCCGCGCAATGAAGGAAAGCGGCCTTGCGCTGACCCCGATCCAGGCCACCCTGTTTTTGTGCGGTTTGTACGAGGATACCGGCAGCCTGATGTTTCCCTCAACAACGGTGGAAGATGCCTATGCAGCGGCGTACCTGCTGGAGCAGAAGGCGGATTTGAGCATTTTAAAAACCTTTCTGCAGCCGGTATACGGGGAAAAACAAAAAGACATTCTTTTTGAGATGCTGAAATCGGCGCAGCGGAAAAAAATCAACAACTATACTGTCAGCATCAATATCACGGAAATCAGCGGCCACATCAACAACCTGTCGCTGGTGGTGCACAT
>JBNJEA010000124.1:0-8741 GCA_051745395.1 Thermodesulfobacteriota bacterium
CGGCGATGACAGCATCGCCGGCCGGGGGTTGTCCAATGTGATCGTGCTCCAGTCGCTTTCCAAGATGTTTTGCATCCCGGGGCTGCGCGTGGGATTCTGCGTGGTGCCGGCCGGGGCCGCGGAGGCCATTGCCCGGCAATCGCCGCCCTGGGGGGTAAACGCACTGGCCCAGCAGGCCGTGACCTATATTGCCGGCCGCCCCGATCTGGCCGCCGATCACGTAACCCGGACCCGGCAATTTCTAAAAACCCAACGCGCGGCCTTTCTCCGGAATCTGGGCAAGGCGCCGGGCTTGCGGATTTTTGCGGGCAACGCCACGTTTTTGCTGTTCAAACACCCGGCCCGGCCGGCCGCCGAACTGGTGGCAAACTTGCTTTCCCATCGGTTCCTGGTGCGCGATTGCGCCAACTTTGCCGGACTTTCCAAATATTTTTTTCGGATTTCGCTCAAATCTCCGGGCCAAAACCAAGAGGTTGCCGCCCTTGTCGCTGATTTCGCAAAGGCCGCGGCAAAGGAGGGCCCCGCGTGATGGAACCGCTGTTTGCTTGGTATATTGTACCGGTGGCCCTTTGTCTGGATCTTTTGATAGGCGATCCGCGCCGTCTGCCCCACCCGGTGCGGCTGATGGGGTGGGCCGCGGAAAGGCTGGAGCCGCCGCTGCGGCGCTCGTTTCTGCCCCTGAACCTCTCCGGCGCGCTGTTTGCCGTCATCCTGATCGCGGCGGCCTATGTGTTTACCCTGACCCTTGTCGATTTTTCCGGCCGGCTGCATCCGGCGGTCCGGGTTTTGGCCGAAGCGGCGATCGTCTATACCTGCCTGTCCGCCCGCTGCCTGTACAGCGAGGCGAAAAAGGTTTTCAATGCCTTGACTGCCGGGGATTTGGAAACCGCCCGAGACCAAATCGGCATGCTTGTCAGCCGGGACCCGAAAACCCTGGATGCCGCCGGCATCGGCCGGGCCGCAGTCGAAACCGTGGCCGAAAATTTCGTTGACGGCGTGCTTTCCCCGCTGTTTTTCGCCGTCGTTTTGGGTGCGCCGGGGGCCGTGGCCTTCAAGATGGCAAGCACGCTGGATTCCATGGTGGGCTATCAAAACGAGCGCTATGTCTGTTTCGGCAGGCCGGCGGCCCGGTTCGACGACCTGTTGAACTGGCTGCCCGCACGGCTGTCGATACCGGTGATCGCCTGCTGCGCCCAATGGATGTTTGGGACGGGGCGCCGGGTCTTTCAAACGGCGCTGCGGGAAGGCAAAAACCACAAAAGCCCCAACGCCGGCCGGCCGGAAGCCGCCTTTGCCGGCGCACTCGGCGTGAAAATCAACGGCCCGGGAAATTACCACGGCCGGCGGGTGGAAAAACCGTGGATCGGTATCGATTTCCACCGCCCGGAAGCGGCGGATATCCTCCGGGCCGCAAGACTGATGATCTTTGCCGCGGTTGTGTCCGCGGCCGTTTTGACGGCGGCCCGGGCGGCGGTCGGTTTGATCTGACGGGACAAAAAAGCAATAAAACCCCATCCCGTGATCCGGTTTGCTTTCGCAATAGCCGTTGCAATTCAGGTAAAAGCCCCGTGAAAAAGCGGTTTGCGTCTTTATCATAAGCCCTTGAGAAAATGAGTTGCCTGGGTTTTGATAAATCGCTATGATGCTGTTCAATTCTGTTTATTTATAAATTCAATCCTTGTCTTCTCATTTGCTTTATTTGTCTTTTCAGGCATGGACAACAAGTCACCTGTGCGATGCATAAAAGCGTTCCTAAATTGAGCGATTTTCAAGTTTGCCGCAGATACAAGGAAGATGCAGACGAGCTATAATGGACTATGCGAGGATGCATCTGACGCAGTAGATGCGGCAAAATTGGAAATCCCGGAGGGTTTCAGATTTTTAAATATAAATTGCTATAATCCTTTACAAAATCATTTTTTTAAAAATCTGAAACGCTCAATTTAGGGCGTTTTAAAAGAAGACCCCTTATGAAGCCTGTCCAGATCGCCTTCCTTTCGATGTTGTTTGTCATTTTGTTTTGGATCGGCCTGCCGCATGCCGCAATGGCTCAGCAAGCATCAAAGCATGTCCTGCTGCTGAATTCCTATCACAACGGGTACTTGTGGACCGATGAAATCACCCGCGGCGTCCAGTCCGCCCTTAGGGGACAGGGTGTTGATCTGCATATCGATTACATGGATACCAAACGGCAGTTCGGTCCCGCCTACCAGCAACTGCTTGCCCGGATTTTGCGCGTAAAACAGGAGACCCATCATTATGACGCCGTTGTGGTTTCCGATGACAATGCCTTTAATTTCGTCACCCGGAACCGGCAGAAAATATTCGGGGCCACTCCGATTGTTTTCTGCGGTGTCAATTACCTGCGCCCCGATCGGCTGGCAGGCATCGAAAACGTCACCGGTGTCAACGAACGGGCCAATATCAGGGCAAATCTCAATTTAATCAAAACCCTTCATCCGGATTGCGGCAAGGTCGTGGTTATCACCGACAACACCATCACGGGACAGCGGATCCAGGACCAGGTGCGGCAGATCCGGGCGGATCGTTCCGACGATGCCCCGGAGTTGGTGCTGCTTTATGACGTGAGCATAGCGGAACTCAAAACACGGCTCCGTCACATGGAAAAGGATAGCGTTGTCCTTTATACGCTGTTTTTTCGGGATAAAAACAATGTGTTTCTGGAATATGACAAAGGGGCGGAGCTGATTTTCCGGCACGCAAGTGTCCCTGTCTACGGCGTTTGGGATTTTAATTTTGGCTTCGGCATGGTCGGCGGCTACCTCACGGCCGGTTTTGACCAGGGCAGGCAAGCCGGCCGCATGACCATGGCAGTTTTAAACGGGGCCGATCCGGAAGATATTGCCGTCCAATACCATGTGCCGGCTCAGCTGCGCTTTGACTTCCGGCAGCTCGAAAGACATGGGATCTCCTTGTCGCTGCTTCCGGAAGATGCCGTTATCGATTACAAACCGGTGTCGTTTTATGAAGAAAACCGGAAAATGATCTGGATGGCCCTTTCCGTGGTCGGGCTACTTTTGATGGCCCTTTGCGGGGTGAGCTACGGCCTGGTCCGCACGCGACGGGCGGAAAAGAAAGTCAGGGAGTTTAAAAAAGCCGTGGACGGCGCATCGGATGCCATTGGCATGGCCACGCCGGAGGGCCGGCATTATTATCAGAACACGGCCTTTGACCACCTGTTCGGGTCTATCGGTGACGACCCGCCTGCCACCTTGTTCGTGGATGAAAAGGTCGGACGAAATGTTTTTGATACCATCAAGAGGGGGACGGAATGGTCGGGGGAAGTGGCCATGCATGGCAGAGACAACCGGGTGCTCGATGTGTTTCTGCGCGCCTATCCGGTGAAACGGCAGGAACAGATATTGGCCCTTGTGGGGGTGCACACGGACCTGACCGAACGCAAGCAGGCCGAAGTCGAATTGCAGAAAATGGACAAGTTGAAGGGCGTCGGCACGCTTGCCGGCGGAATTGCACATGATTTCAACAATATTTTAACCGGTTTGTTCGGCAATATGTCCATGGCCCGGGCCTTGCTGGCCGAAAATCATCCGGCAGCCAAGCCCCTTGAAGAAGCCGAAAAATCCATGGATCGGGCCACCCGGCTGACCAAGCAGTTGCTGACGTTTTCCAAGGGCGGCGATCCGGTCAAGGCGGATGCAAGCCTGGGCCTGCTGGTGGAGGAAACGGTGCGTTTTGATCTGTCGGGCAGCAATGTGCGCCCGGTGTTTACCATTGCCGATGACCTGTGGCCGGCCCAGGTGGACAGGGGGCAGATCCAGCAGGTGTTTTCCAATCTTGCCATCAACGCCGATCAGGCCATGCCCGACGGCGGCCATCTCTATATCTCTCTTGAAAATGCGGAAATTTCGGAAAAAGAAGTGCAGCGCATAGAGCCGGGCCGATATGTCCGGGTCACCATTCGGGACGAGGGAACGGGCATTGCCCAGCGCCACCTGGAACGCATATTCGAACCTTATTTCAGCACCAAGCAAACCGGCAACGGTCTGGGGCTGGCAACGGTTTTTTCCATTATAAACAAACACGGCGGCCACATATCGGTCTCTTCGGCGCCCGGCAGCGGTGCCGCCTTTACCCTGTACCTGCCCGCTTCGGACAAAGCCAAGCTGCCGGAAAGAAAACCTCCCGGGCCGCAGGTGCCGGAAATGAAACAAAAGGCCCGGGTGCTGGTCATGGATGACGAGGAAATGATTCGCAAGGTGGCGGCCGAGATGCTGGAAATCAGCGGCTATGAGGTGGAAACCGCGACCGACGGCAAGCAGGCCGTGGCAATGTATAAGCAATCCATGGCTTCCGGAAAGCGTTTTGATGTCGTCATCATGGATTTAACCGTGCGGGGCGGCATGGGCGGGGTGGAGGCGCTGGAAAACCTCCTTGAAGTCGATCCCCGGGTCACTGCCGTTGTATCCAGCGGATATGCCGGTGACCCGGTCCTGGCAAAATATACCGAATTCGGCTTCAAGGGCATTGTGCCGAAGCCATATTCGTTCAAACGCTTGCAGGAAGCATTGCAGCAGATCCTTGATTGTACAACCTGAATTCAGGTACAAGTCCCGATTGCCGGAGATTTACCCCAGGGTGTTTTTGACCGCCTCGACCACCTTGTCCGGGTCAAAGGGTTTGGAAAAATAGCCCGCCGCATCCCGGACCGACAGATGCCGCGATGCCATGGCGCTGATGATGATCACCGGCGTGTCTTTGAGTGCGCCGCCCTGCTTGCGCAGCTTGCGGTAAAACCGGGTGCCCCATTGCTCCGGCATTTCCAGGTCGAGGGTGATCAGGTCCGGTTTTTCCTGCTGGAGCAGTTTTTCCGCCTTCGCACCGTCATAGGCTTCGCAGGTTTCATATCCATTGTTTTCGAATATGCTGACCAGGTATTTCACCACCACCGGGTCGTCATCGATTACCATGATTTTATGGGCCATGATTATCTCCTTGCTGGATTATCGCCGTAACCAACCATTTGATACCCGATTCGGACGGAACATGATATTGAATTCTGCCATAAAGAGCCGTCGGGCACAATTTGAAAATGTGCCGGCGGTATCATGAACGCGGCAGCCGGATGAAAAACCGGCTGCCCCGGCCGGGTGTTGAGGTCACATCGATGGTGCCGTCGTGCTGGCCGACGATTTTTTTGGTGATAAAAAGCCCGATACCGGTGCCCGATGTGGCCTTGGAGGAATAAAACAGGTTGAAAATATTTTTCCGGGTTTCTTCATCCATGCCGATGCCGTTGTCTTCGATTTCAAAGCAGACCGATTCATTTTCCGCATAAACGCGGAAATCGATCCGGTGGCCGGATTTCTGGCTGTCTTCGGTGCAGGCGTCGACTGCGTTTTCCAGTATGTTGACCATGGCGGCCCGGAGCTGATCGGCATCGACGTTAAACTGGGCACCGGAAAGCGAGTCATCGATCTTGCGGTTGAGGGTGATGCCGGCTTCCTCGATTTTGGGTGAAACCACATCGAAAACCTCGTCGGCGAAAGCCTCAATGGCGACTTCCTGCTTGTTGAGTTTCATCTCCCGGGCGTAATACAAAATATCCAAGACCATGTGCTTGATCCGCTCGGACATGGTCTTCACGGTTTTCAGTCCCTCGTTGACCTGCTCGGTGTCGTCTTTGGAATAGCCGGTGTTTAACATGTAAACGCCGGCGTCCAGGCCGGTCAAAAGCCCCTTGATGCCGTGGGATACCGAGCCGACCATCAGGCCGAGCGAAGCCAGGTGGTCCTTTAAGTCCAGGACCTGGGAAATGTCGGTCATCATCATCATCACCCGCGATGTTTCGTTTTCGGCATCAAAAAGGGGCGTGGTCCAGGCAAACATCTGCCGGGGCTCGCCGCCGGCGGGTGCCGGCAGCTGGAGTTCGGCCTGGTCGGACTGGCCGGATTCAAATGTCTTGGCCACCGGGCAGTTCAGACACGGCTCATCCGAGTTTTTAAACAGTTCATGGCAGTGCGTCTCTGTGGGGTCCTCGATTTCGAAATCGGTTTTGAGCGCCCGGTTGGCGGCCATGATCCGGAAGTTTTTGTCCAGCACGGATACGTAGCCGGGCAGTTCGTCGAAAAACCGCTGGAACTGGCCTTCATTTGCCATCTGCCGGGCCCCGGCGGCCATCTGGTCGGATTTCTGCTTGACCATGTTTTCCAGCCGCTCGGTGTAATTGCGCCACTGCTGGCGCAGCCGGATGCGTTCATGGGCCTTCTGCAGGGCGTTTTCCAGTTCCCGGTCGTCGATGGGTTTGGTGATAAAATCGGTGGCCTCGTATTTCACACTCTTAATGGCCAGGTCCATGTCCCCGTGGCCGGTGATTAAGATGACCTCGGTATCCGGGTTTTCCTTTTTAAGGTGGCGCAGCAGCTCGATGCCGTCCATGCCGGGCATCTTGATATCGGTGAGCACAATGGGCGGCTGGACCTCCGTAAAGATCCGGATGGCCGCATCGGCGTTTTCCGCGGTGTAGACCTCGTAGCCCATGTCCGACAGGCTGATGTATAAAACCGTGCGGATGCCTTCTTCGTCGTCGACAAGTAAGAGTTTGTCCGTCATGTTTTTTACTCACCCAACCCCCATAGGGGTTTTTACGAATGAATATGGTATTTTTTCATCTTCCGCCACAATGTGGAGCGGTCGATATCTAGCGCCCGGGCGGTGCGGGATTTGTTCCACCGGCACTGCTCCAGGGTCTCAATGATCTGCTGGCGTTCGCTGTGCCCGTTATTTTCGTTGCCGTCCGTGTCGGCTACATAGTCGGCATGGGGGGTCTGGCCGGTTTCGGCCAGCGGCTTCGGGAAGTGATCGCAGGTGATGGTGCTGTCGCGGCAGATGATTAAGGCATGTTCCAGGATGTTTTCCAGCTCCCGGACGTTTCCGGGATAGTCATGGTTTAACAGCAGGTGCATGGCCGGCTCGGATATTTTTTTGACCGGGATGTCTCTTGCGGCGCACAGGCGCTGGAGCACGTGCTGGATCAACAGCGGCAGGTCGCTTTTGCGGTGTTTTAACGGCGGCAGGGCGATGCGCATGACGTTTAGCCGGTAGTACAGGTCCTGGCGGAAGCGGCCCTCGTCGACGAGTTTTTTCAGGTCCTGGTTGGTCGCCGATATGATGCGCACGTCCACGCTGGTGGTCTGCCGGCTGCCCAGGGGATAAAATTCGCGGTCCTCGATGACCCGCAGCAGCTTGGCCTGCAGCGAAAGCGGCAGATCCCCGATTTCATCGAGAAAAATCGTGCCGCCGTCTGCTTCCTGGAAACGGCCCGGCTTGTCCCGGTCCGCGCCGGTAAACGCGCCCCGGGCGTAGCCAAACATTTCCGATTCTAAAAGCGTGTCGGGCAAAGAGGCGCAGTTGACCTTGACCATTTTCTGCTCGGCCCGGCCGCTGGCGTTGTGGATGATCTTGGCCAGCAGGTCCTTGCCGGTGCCGGTGGCCCCTTCGATTAGGGTGGTGGCGTCACTTGCCGCCACCATCGGGATGATGCCGAAGATCTTTTGCATGTCCGGGTGCTTGCCGACCATGTCGCAGAAGGTATAGCGGTCCTTGATGGCGCTGTTGAACTGGTACTTCAGCGACAGGTCGGTCAGCGTGATCAGCCCGCCGACGATCATGTCGGCCTCGTTTTTCAACGGAAGGTAATTGACCCGGACCGGCAGCGGGTGGCCGGGCTCGGTGATCAGCTGGGTCTCGGCGCTCATGGAGTCGTCGTTTCCGTTGGGATAGCCGCAGTGATCGAGAAAATCCCGGCAGAAACCGGGGCCGAAAAACAGCTTGCACGATTTTCCGAGCAGGTCGGTGCGGGAAAACCCGGTGATCTGTTCGGCCTTGGTGTTGAAAAAGGTGATGTGGTTGCCCCGGTCCAGTGTCAAAATACCGAGGTCGAGGTTGTCTAAGATCAGCTTCAGCCGCAGATCGTCGAACCGGACGCGCTTGATGAGCTCCCGGAAGGCGCTGTGGTCCTGGAAGACCTCCATGCAGCCGAGCATCTCGTGGTCCGGGCCGTAGATGGGCGATTCGATCTTGGTGATGGAGGTGCTTTGGTTCTGCTGGTCCTTGACCTCGATGTCGGATACCAGGGTCTGCCGGTCGTCCCGGTCGGATTCGAGGAACTTGCAGCGGCCGCCGCACAGGTAGTCCAGAAAACAATGATAGCAGTACTGGCCCACGGCGTCTTCGGCCGAATAGCCGGTCAACAGCTGGGCCGACCGGTTAATCGACACCACCCGGCGCTCCGGCGACAGCAAAATCACGCCCAGCGACAGGCAGTCAAAGATTTCGCCGATCTGGTCGTATTTCAAAAGCATTTCCGGCATGGCGGTGCTCATCAAAAAATCATCATTTTGGTTATCCAATGCGCTTCAGTAATTGACCATTGGCAATTGACAATTCACCATTCACAATTGCTTTTTTGATCAAAAGCATCATGAACGGCTGTGATCCAACAAAAAAAGCAATCCGCTGCGTCCGTCATGCCTGCGAAGGCAGGCATCCATGCTTTTCCTGTCGACTGGAAAACTGGATGCCCGCCTTCGCGGGCATGACGGACGAGGCGATGTTCCTCTTTCGATATGGTTCGCTTGCCCAGAATTCTTTCTTTTGAGATCGAATCAGTAGCTGGAGTTTCCGGATAACTATTTTTTTCTTGTTTGAAAGGAAATCACAATCGGGATCTTTTGGATAACCTTACTTCAAAAATAATCATT
>JBNJEA010000125.1:0-8683 GCA_051745395.1 Thermodesulfobacteriota bacterium
GTTTACGGGTTTGTACGCATCGTTGTGACAACCCAAAATTGGGTTATCACGCCTGGTCAATTTTGGGTTGTCACAACGAGAAAGCCTTCCTGCAATTCAATGCCGAGCGCATATGCATCACAGAATGGGCAGATTTTAACATGCTCCTTTTTCAGTTTTTTCCAGTTTTTCGGTAAGCTGTAAAAAGTGGGTTTTAAGGTGCTTCCGATTTCTTTTATTGTATCAATGTCAACTTCTAACCTTTCAAAACCGCAGTCATTGCAGATCCATTCATCCATGGCTTTTTCTCCGGTTTAAAAATAGTTGATCGCTATTATTATGTTTTCCTGTGCTGCCGGGACTTCGGGTTGATTATTGTATCCCGGGTCTGGTGCCCTATATATAGTATATATTACTACTTAAAAGCATACATATTTTAAATACGTTATATCATAGCTTGACACATTACCATATATTCGATATTGCGACATATAATTCAATTTATTTATATACTATGCATTAATAATAACAATTCAAAGGGAGCTTATGATTTCCGAACTAAAAAATGTAATCTGGATAGATACAATCAAGGTCAATTTAGTTCGTAGCGTTGTGGCAGGTTTTGTTTGGATGATAATAGCAATAATTCTGCCTATGTTTCAGATTGAAGGATTAAACGCTCCGGAGCCATGGTACATTGTTTTCAGTTTTCCTTTGATAATGCCAATTGCTTTATTTGGTGTTCTGTTACCCTTCACTTTTGTGTTTGGAAAACTGGGCAGTCTTTTTCCCTTCGGAAATCTTATCGAATTTAGTGCGCAATTAATTCCCATTCTTTTTGTTATTCCCGGTGATCCTATAATGTCTGTTATGCATAAAAATAATACAAATCTTATTCCGACGGAACGATATGGAATTATAGAATGGACCCCCTTGATAACGGTTTTAAAACAATTTTCCACTGATGCTACAGGAGACAGTGATGATGGGGAAGCAAATGATTCTGATTGTCCGTTTGAGGGACGTATTTTGGTGGATAAAGAAACGAAAGTTCTTGGTTTTGAATGGCCATATAAGGCAACAGCGTTCTTAATCAATAAGGATTGGTCTGTATCAACTGAAAATGATAAGGATTTTGGATGGATAGATGTTGATGGCGAAATTCACAAAGGTAAGCCATTTGGCGGTATAGACCCTAAGGCTACTCTATCTGGAGGCAATACAGGCTTTAAAATAAATGGATCTTCGCTCTGGGCTAAAAATGAAAAGATTGGTGATCTTGTGAAATGGTAGTATGGGGATTGTGCTTCAATGCCGTTTCCTTAACAGGAAAGCTTGTATTCCTATTGAAATCGCTTTTGTTTTACCCTGTGTTGCCTGGGGAATCTTCGGTTGGGCCGAACTCGTTCGGTTGTTTGTATAAATATTTTTATAGTTTTTCCGTGGTTTTTTGTTTTGGCAAGGCCTGGGCAAATTAGATTTACATTATATAAATACGAGCGATGTATAACTGTTTACGCAAAATTACTGTAATGGTTTCAGAAAACGGCTATTAGTGCTCACCACCCATCCTGGCGATAATAGTGAAGACTGACATTATCGCCTGTTCAAGCTTTGAGTACCCCCTTCTTAATTCCCTCCCAATGAGCTATATATATAAATAACTGAACCATCCAGTATAACCACCACCGCTGGATGATTCATATTGCCACCATGAAACACGGCATGGACCTTCTCGGTTCATCGCCGTGTTTTTTTATTTTAGATAACGAGAGATGAAGCGCAACGCAGATATTGGACTTTTTACTTTGCCGTCAATAGATTGTTTGGGGTTTCTCATTTGCCGTTTAAATTGTCCGTAACTCATTTTATGTAAACCCCCCGGTATTTTCAGGGGGCCTTTTTAATTGGGCACAAGATAAGGGGAAAAATTTGCGGAACACGGCGGAACGAATTCGGAACGGATTTTTAGGGGTATGGTTTTAGCTATTTGTAATAAATTCTATAGTTTAATTGGTGGAGGCGGCGGGAGTCGAACCCGCGTCCGAAGATATTCCGCAATGGCGTCTACATACTTATCCTGAATTTTGAATTTCGCTGTTTACGGCTCCTTCAGGCTGGATCCGCAAACCGCAAGCCTGTTTGGGGTTTCGCTTCACCAGGAACAGGCATCCCGGATCCGCTATCCTGCTAGTCGACGCCCATACCGGGTCCGCAGGAAAAAACCCGGAAGGACGGTAGCCGGTTTAAGCGGCTACAGCGTAGTTATAATCGTCTGCGTTTGTATTTAGACGCCGCTTGTTTTACGAGCCAGCGGACCTCGGTATGCAACCATTGCTTCCATATCCCCGTCGAAGCCGTTTCGCCCCCTCATCGATGAAAGGTCTTTCCGGCGGACGGAAAGATACTGCGGAAGGTATGTAACGCAAGTGTAAAATAAGGCAGCGCGCCGGGTTTGTCAAGATAAGAAGGGGTTTTCCGGAAAAAGGGAGGGGCGGCCGCTACCGGCGGTTTTTAATGGCCCGGTCCATTTCGCGTTTGACCTCGCGCTCCTTGATGGCCTGACGTTTGTCATGGGTCCGCTTGCCCTTGGCCAGGGCGATTTTGACCTTTACCTTGCCGTCCTTGAAATAGATTTGCAGGGGCACGATGGTCTGCCCCTTTTCCTTGATTTTGCCGTAGAGGCGCTTTAGCTCGAATTTGTGCAGCAGCAGTTTCCGGGGCCGTTCCGGGTCGTGGTTGTCGTAATAGGCAAACGGGTAAGGGCTGATGTGCATCTGGTAAATGTAGAGCTCGCCGTTTTTGAATTTGCCGTAGGAATCCTTGAGATTGGCCCGGCCCTGACGCAGGGATTTGACCTCGGTGCCCAGCAGCGCCATGCCGGCTTCCATTTCCTCGAGTATATGGAATTCGTGGTGCGCTTTTCGGTTTTTGGCCACGATTTTGATGCGTTCTTGTGTCATAGGGGCCTACAATAATGCAGATTTGAGGGATTGCAACCGGTTTTGTGCTCCGGCATTACCCATAGACGTCTTCGTAGAGCAGATCGCCGTAGGTGTCCATGATCAGTTTCTGGGTGGCTTCGGCAGAGGTGTGTTTGAGGATCTTGAGCATGAACTTTTCCATTTCCCCCACGCTGATTTTCCGGATCATGTTCTTGATTTCCGGGATCGATTGCGGGGCCATGCTCAACTCGTCGATGCCGAGGCCGATTAATACGGGAAGATGCATGGGGTCTGCGGCCATTTCACCGCACATGTAGGTGGGCTTGTTCTGGGTGCGGCCGCCATCGACCACCTGCCGGATCAAACGGATGACGGCCGGGTGGAGGGGATCGTAAAGATGGGCCACATGGCGGTTGCCCCGGTCAATGGCCAGGGTGTACTGGACCAGGTCATTGGTGCCGATACTGAAAAAGTCCACCATTTTCGCCATGTCTGCGGCCAGGATGGCGGCGGACGGCACTTCGATCATGATGCCGACTTCGATGTCGCGGTTGTACGGCAATCCTTCCTTTTCCAGTTCTTCGGCGGCTTCATCCATAATTTCGAGGGATTGCCGGACCTCTTCGCATCCCGATATCATGGGCAGAAGCAGCCGCACATAGCCGTGGGCGCCGCTTCGTAGGATGGCGCGCACCTGGGTTTTAAAGATTTCCGGGTTTTTCAGGCAAAACCGGATGGCCCGCAGGCCCAGCGCCGGGTTGGCTTCCTGCGGGGTGGGCATGGTGGAAATTTCCTTGTCGCCGTTGATGTCTAAGGTCCGGATGGTCACCGGGTTGGGGGCCATCAATTCGACGACTTCCTTGTACTGCTCGTATAATTCGTTTTCGTCGGGAAAATCGCGGCGGGACAGGTATAAAAATTCCGTGCGGAACAATCCGATGCCGTCGCCGCCGTGGTCTCTGACCCCGACGATTTCCTCGGGCAGCTCGATGTTGCCCATGATCCGGAACCGCCGGCCGTCGGCCGAGGTGGCCGGCTGGGTGCCGGTGCGGATGATATCGGCCTTGTGCGCCTCGAAGCGCCGGCTCAGCTCTTCGTATTTCAGAAGCGTTTCTTCTTCCGGATTGATGATGACGACCCCCTCGTTGCCGTCCACGATGATCAAATCATCGTTTCGGATCCGCGAGGTCGCCTTTTCCAGGCCGAGTACCGACGGGATTTCCAGGGTGCGGGCGATGATGCTCGTATGCGATGCCTTGCCGCCGCGGTCGGTGATAAAGCCCATGACCCGGTCGAGCTGGATCTGGCTGGTTTCTGCGGGCGAAAGGCTGTTGGCCACCAGGATGACGCGTTTTTCGATTCCGGAGATATTGACGTCGTCGGCACCGATGAGGTGGCGCATGATCCGGTCCGATACATGTTCGATATCGGCGGAGCGGGCCTGCAGATAGGGATCGGAGATGTTTTGAAACATCAGCCTCGCCGATGACGTGGCTTTTTTCAGGGCCCATTCGGCATTGACCTGATCCTTTTGGATTATATCGATGGTCTTGCCGTAGAGCATTTTGTCCTTGTGCAGCAGCAGGTGGGTCTCGAGGATGTAGGCATGGTCCTGCAGGTCCTGCGGGATGCCGGCGATGATGTCGGTCAGCTCGTTTTTTGCCGCGGTAACCGCGGTACGGAAACGGTTGATTTCCTTTTGGGTTTCATGGGTGCCGACAAAGTATTTTTCAATGACATCGACGCCTTCCCGGTCCACGAGATAGGCTTTTCCGATACAGATCCCCGGTGACCCACCAATGCCGCGGATAACGGTTTCAATCGATTCAGATGATGGCAAATCGTCGTTATTCATCAAATCCCTTTTCAAATAAAGCGAGGATTTCTTCCAGGATAGACAGATCCGACTCGCTTTCGACTTTCAGTGTGATTTGGCAACCTTTTGCGCAGGCCAGGGAAAGAATGTCAATGATGCTGGATGCGTCGATATGCTCGCCGTTTTTGATGATCCAGACGTTGGATTGCGCTTTCATGGCGCATTTGGCGATCATGGCCGCCGGGCGGGCATGCAGGCCGAGCTCGTTGCTTACGGTTACCTCTTTTGCGAAATTATTGTCCAACGCATTCAATTTGTTGTAAATTTTGGAAGTTAAAATGAAAATTTTTACCACGCCCGCCGTTGAAATGTCAACTAAATCGTTGACAATACAGGGGCCTGCTGTTAATAAACTGGATTGATTTAAGTTTGCAACCCTTTGAATTTATGATTTTTATTCACCCCGGAATTGCCCGAGTCGCTTTTTCCCCGCAGCACGCATAACCGCCTGATGGAGTTGGTTCATGGAACGACAGTACTTGATTGATGAAATTGAATTAAGCGAATCCTGGCGCCTGTTTAAAATCATGGGCGAATTCGTCGACGGGGTCGAGGCCTTATATGATCTGGGCCCGGCCGTCACGGTTTTCGGTTCCGCCCGCATGGCGCCGGAAAACCCGTATTATCAATCCGCCATGCATCTGGCCGGCTTGCTGGCGGAAAACGGTTTTGCCGTCATCACCGGCGGCGGCGGCGGTGTCATGGAAGCTGCCAACAAAGGGGCTGCCAGCAAAAAAGGGCAATCCGTGGGATTGAATATCATGTTGCCCATGGAACAGCAACCCAATCCATATGCCAATATTCGATTGGAGTTCCATTATTTTTTCATCCGCAAGGTCATGTTTGTCAAGTATGCCCATGCCTATATCATCATGCCGGGCGGGTTCGGCACCCTGGACGAACTGTTTGAAACCGTCACCCTGGTCCAGACCAGCCGCATCAAGCCGGTGCCTGTGATTCTTTTTGGCCGCGATTACTGGACCGGCCTGATCGATTGGATTCGATCGCAGTTGATCCCCAACGCGATGATTTCTCCGTCTGACCTCGATATTGTCGATATTTCCGATGACCCGGAAGAAATTTTGTCCATCGTCAAGCAGGCGGCGGGCCGGTAAAGACCGCGCCTTTTCCGAATTTTGCCGCCCTTTACTGATAATCTGAATCCTAATGTCAAACAGCCATGGAAGCAACGTCGACCCGGCACAGCATTTATTTCGAAAACGCAAGAAAAATGGCGCCGTTGAAAGATGGCTCCGTTGACCTGGTGGTCACCTCGCCGCCGTATCCCATGATTGAAATGTGGGAGGACAGCTTCATCCGACAGGACAAAGCCATTGAGACGGCCATGAAAGATTGCGACGGCCCCGGCGCATTTGAGCGGATGCACCGGCTGCTCGACCGGGTCTGGGACGAGGTGTGGCGGGTGTTGAAACCGGGCGGTTTTGCCTGTATCAACATCGGGGATGCGGTGCGCAAAGTCGGTAATGATTTCGGGCTGTATGTCAACCACGCCCGGATTTTAACCGCGCTGCAGCAAAGGGGCTTCACCGCGCTGCCGGCGGTGATCTGGCGCAAGCAGACCAACGCGCCCAACAAGTTCATGGGCTCGGGCATGCTGCCGGCCGGCGCCTACGTGACCCTGGAGCACGAATACGTCCTGATTCTGCGAAAAGGCGGCAAACGGGAATTTGACCGGCCCTCGGATAAAACAAACCGGCACAGCAGTGCCTATTTCTGGGAAGAACGCAACCAGTGGTTCTCCGATATCTGGCTGGATTTGAAGGGCACCCGCCAGCAGTTAATGGACAACAAGACCCGCAAGCGAAGCGGCGCTTTTCCGTTTGAACTGCCGTACCGGCTGATCAACATGTATTCGGTCAAGGGCGATACGGTGCTCGATCCGTTTGCCGGTATGGGCACCACGATGTTTGCGGCCATGGCAAGCGGTCGCAACAGCGCGGGCTACGAGATCGCAAAGGACTTTCATCCCGCCGTATGCGAAAAGGCCGAACAGATTGTTTCTTTTGCCAACCGCCGCATCGGGGAACGCCTGGAGCGCCATCTCGATTTCGTGGCGCAAAGGGAGGCCGAAAAAGGCCCGTTGAAGCATGTCAATGCCCACTACGGGTTTGCCGTCATGACCCGCCAGGAAGTCGAGTTGACGCTCGAGCCGTTGAAATCGGTGGAAAAAACGGGCAAAAGCAGTTTCAAGGTGACGTATGAAAAGGCCGCAGCCGGCCAGGTAAAGGCCGCGGCCGGTCAGCAAAAAACGGAAAGGACAGATCCCGATCCGCCTGTGAGTAAACAGGCCGATCCGGAGGCGCCGGCAGCGGAGATAAAAAACGGGCCGGTGCAGCAGACGCTATTTGACTCGTAACGCCAGTGGAAAAGATTGTCGCGCCATGAATGTTATTTTTTTCGCCATCGTGTTTGTCGCCTTTATTTTCGCCGCCGGCCACCAGATCTTCGGCGGGCCGGTCACCGAAGATACAACGCCGATTCAGGAACTGTCGCGCGCCGTGGTGGATTCGGCCGGCGGGGCCGTGGAGCTGGCCATCGGATTGATCGGCGTGATGACGCTGTTTCTCGGGTTGATGAAAATCGCCGAGGAAGGCGGACTGCTCACGGTGCTGTCCAAGCTGATCCGGCCGTTGATGGTGCGGCTGTTTCCCGACGTGCCGCCGGATCACCCGGCCATGGGCGCCATGATTTTAAACATGTCCGCCAATGCACTGGGCCTGGGCAACGCGGCCACCCCCTTCGGCATCCGGGCCATGCAGGAGCTCGACAAGTTAAATTCCGAAAAGGGCACGGCCACCAATGCCATGGCGCTGTTTCTGGCGATCAATACCTCCAATATCACGTTGCTGCCCACCGGCGTCATCGCCCTGCGGGCCGCAGCCGGATCGGCGGATCCGGCCGGCATTCTGCCCACCACCCTGTTTGCCACCTTTGGCTCCACCATTGTCGGCGTAACAGCGGCCAAGCTTTACCAGCGCTTTTCAAAACCGCATCCCGGGGCTGTGGTGGCTGGCGGGGATGCGGAAAAGGCCCGGGACGCCAACGGTGAAGAAGATGCCGCATTTTCAGAGGATGAAAAACAGCAGGAACTCTATGAAGAAACCAGTAAGGGCTATCCCGCCTGGGTCGGGGCGGCGGCGCTGTGCGTATTGGTTGCCGTTGTGCCGCTGACCATTATTTACGGGCAAGTCATTGCGCCCTGGATTATTCCGTCGCTGATCCTTGGATTTTTGACCTTCGGTTTGTGCAAGGGCATCCGGATTTATGAAGTCTTCGTGGAAGGGGCCAAAGAGGGGTTCCAGGTAGCCGTTCGCATCATTCCCTACCTGGTGGCCATCCTGGTGGCCGTGGGGATGTTTCGCGCCAGCGGCGCACTCGATGCCATGGTGGGGCTGCTGGGCCCATGGACAAGCAAACTCGGCCTGCCCGCCGAAGCGCTGCCCATGGCCATCTTGCGGCCGCTTTCCGGTTCCGGGGCTTACGGCATCCTGGCCTCGATCATCAACGACCCGGCCGTGGGCCCGGACAGCTACATCGGCTACCTGGTCAGTACGTTCCAGGGCTCCACGGAAACGACCTTTTACGTGCTGGCCGTCTATTTCGGCGCCGTCCAGGTGCGCCGGGTCCGGCATACCATGGCCGCCGCATTGACCGCCGACGTGGCGGGCGTGATGTTTGCCGTGCTGGCCTGCACGCTGTTTCTGACCTGATAGATGGGGCGATTTCCAATTTCACCGCATCTACTGCGTCACTCGACAGTCCAAAGTTCTGTCATTCCTGCGAAGGCAGGAATCTATAACTCACCGATTATTCTGGATTCCCGCCTTCGCGGGAATGACTTCGAGAGACAATGCGGTTTCTT
>JBNJEA010000126.1:0-8666 GCA_051745395.1 Thermodesulfobacteriota bacterium
ATCCGACCACCAGTACCACAGGGCGCTGCTTTCATTGCCGTATTTGGACAAAACGGTCGGCGGCGTGCCGAATTTGTTCCAGTACAGCAGCCGGGTATAATCGATGTTCCAGAGCAGCACATAGGGGCAGGCCTCAAACAGGATCTGATCGATCTGCCGGCAGATACGGTTTCTTTTCTGGATATCGAAACTCCGTTTCTGTTTTTCGATTAATTGGTCCACTTCCGCGTTTTTAAACCCCGTAATGTTGCTGCCGCCCTTCCGGTCGGCTTCTTCGGCCGACCACATGCCTTCCGGGTCCTTGAAAAGTCCCGAACTCCATGACGCCCAGGTCATCTGGTAATTGTACTCGTCCATTTCCCGGGCCCAGGCGGCCCAGTCCTTTTTGTCGACAATGAGTTCAATCCCGGCGTCTTTGAGGTCCTCGGCATAGATGGAAAGAAATTTTTCCGAAGATGCCGAACGGGTCAAAAACTTGAATGAAAGCTTCCGCCCGTCTTTTTCCAGATAGCCGGTATCGGGGTTGACCGTCCATCCGGCGTCTTCCAGCAACTTGCGCGCGGCCTCCTTATCCATTTCGATCTGGGGGTTGGGGCAGGGGTGTTTTTCGGAATATAGGTCTTCATAGTAGGACCGATGCAGAAAATACTGGTTATACATCAGGGTCCGGTTCATCTTCCGGCGGTCGAGCAGCCGGGCCATGGCTTTTCTGACCCGTACGTCTTTGAAGGGAAAGCGCCGCATGTTCATGGCAAAGCCCTGGAAGCCCACGGGCTGGTGGTTGTAGATTTTCTGCTTGATGATGTGGTTGTTGAAAAAATCGTCGGTATTGGTTTCCTTGATCCAGATGCGGGAGGTATAGACGGGAAACAAATCGATCTGTCCCTTCTGAAAGGCGGCAAAGGCGTTTTCTCGTTCCCCGTAGAATTTGTAGGTGATGGTATCGAAATTGTACTTGTTTTTGTGCCGGGCCCGGTCATCCTGCCACCAGTCGTCGCGGCGCTGTAAGCTGATATATCTGCCTTCTTCGATTTTGCCGGGCCGGTAGGGGCCAGACAGCACGGGAAATTCGAAGTTGACCTTGTTGAAATCGCGCTCCTGTAAGGCGTGTTTGGGCAGGATGTTAAATCCCCCCAGCGCCTGGAGGTTTTTCCAGTGTACGTTTTTGGCGGTAAATACCACGGTCCGCTTGCCGGCAATTTCCGGGGGATGGAAGCGTTCCATGTTGATTTTGTGCGGTCCGGTTAAATGCTTGGGATCCATGATCGCGGCATAGGTCCATTTCACATCTTTGGCCGTAATCGCTTCGCCGTCGCTCCAACGGGCGTTTTCGTCGATATGGAAGGTAAAGGTTTTCTTATCTTCCGATATTTCCCACCGGTCGGCGATGGCGGGTTCATAGTCGAGGTTGATCGGGTTGATGCTCAGCAGGGTTTCAAACATCACCCCGAAAACCTGAGAGGACAGCACGTTGTTGTCTAAGTAGTAGTTTAAGCTTTTCGGGTATTGGCCGCCGAATACCACGATCTGGCCGCCGGCTTTCGCATCGGGACTGGCCAGAGGATCGGGGCGATCGGACCACCCGCTTTTCGGAAACTGCTCGGCCCACAGGGGTCCGGCTGTTAAAATGACGAAAAAGGCGGCTGCCAGCCAAATATAGCAACGAAATGTATGCGTCATGGCACCTGTTACACCCCCTTGAGTACATCGATCATGGTAAAGGCCCGGCCGGTTTCGCCCCGCCGGCATTTTTGTCCCAGAAACAAGACCGCATCAAACGTGCCCTGCGCATAAATGTCGCGGCCGTTGATGTTGTGGGTAAAGCAAAACGTGGCCGTCCGGTCCGGCGAAACCAGGGTATAGGTATGCCAGCCGTGGCCGTCTATATAAGCTTCCGGGACACCGAGTTGGTTTTTCTGCACTGCCGGGTCTCTAACCTTGATGATATCGGTTTCGGCAAAATCGATACCGAGCCGGTTGAAGTATTGGACCATGGCCTTGGCCGTACCGCTGGTGTCGGCCTTGGTTTGCTGGTGGCTTTCCTTTATTTCCAGGCTGTAGCCGGAAAACAGGCCGGGAAAGTTTTCGGCGGCATAGGCCATCATGGCCTGGAAACCCACGATCTGCTTGGCCATGTTCGGCGCGATCACGGCGGAAATCTCTGCAGATTCAACCCGCTGCTGCAGCTGCTGACGATCGCCGCCGGTGGTGCCCATGACAAAGGGGATGTGGTGGCGGCAGTAAAAGTCGGCGTTGTCGTTAACGGCTGTGGGATGGGTAAAATCGATGGCGACGAAATCGCCGTAATCAACCTTGAGTTTTGCCACCTCGGCCTCTCGCCGGTCCGGTCCGATTAAAGTGATGGCCTGATCGCCGATGGTGCAGACGGGATCGTTAATTTCCGGGCCGGTTAAAGAATACGGCATCAGTTGAAACCGGTCGTCGGTGACAATATTTCGCACCAGCATTTTGGCCAGGTTGCCGGGAAGGCCGTTAATCATCACGTTTTGCGGTTCCATGGGGTCCTTCCTTTCTTGTTGGGGTTGCTATGTATTATGGGTTTCACTGACGGGAATATCCGGTAAAAAGCATACCACAGTCTATCCGGGGATCACAGGGCAGAATTCTGCCATTTCCCGTTGACGCCGGCCGCATCCATGCGGTCTTTCGCCCGGCAGACAAGCGATGTCAACGGCGACAGGCGGAAATCGGCGATGTGGTGAAGCTGATGGTCCAGGCGGTGCAAGGCCGCGGGGATGTAGCGCTCAAACTGTGGTTTTTCCTTGATCTTTGTCAAATGACCGTATGCGCCGAGGGCCTGCATCAACCGGGCGATGATGCAGTACTGGAAACCCGTGGCAAAGCGCTCGGTGTCAAAAGCCAGATGGTTTTGCAGCATTGCCATGGCATCGCCGAGCAATTGTTCCCGTACCTCCTCGGTCAGGGCTACATAGGGGTCGGCCAGCAAAGACGCCAGATCGTACTGGACAGGTCCGAAGCGGGCGCCCTGAAAATCGATGAAATAATGCCGGCCCCGGTGCACCATGATGTTTCGCGACTGCATGTCCCGGTGAATCAATCCTTGGACCGAATGGGTCAAAATCTGATCGGCCAGGTATTGAAATACCGGCATCAATTGATTTTCGGAAAAATCATGATAATCGAGATAGCCCTTTACCAAGGCTTCGGTAAAGTAGCGGCCCTCTTTTTCCACAATTAGGGTCCTGTCATAGCGCTCGCCCTGGTGGGTCCACCGGGGATCAAATTCTACGGCCCCTTCGACGGCAAAAGAGCATAGGGCATCGATTACCGGCCGGTACAGGTCTAAAATCTGCCGGGGTTTTGATACGGCTGCCATTTGTTGCTGCAGCGGGCAATCGCCGAGGTCCTGCAGAAAAACCAGACCGGAGAAGCGATCATGGGCAAAAATTTCGGGCACCGGTATGCCCTTTTGGTGCAGGTGGCGGCCGATGGCGACAAAGGCGTCGACTTCGCTCGTCCGCTCATCGATGGTGATGCCGTGATCGGCCAGTACCAGGGAAAGGTCGCCCGAAGTGAGCCGGAACCATTTCCGCTCTGAACCATCGCCGGCCAGCAGTTGCTGTTTTGGTTTTGATGCCGGCCGTTTTTCGAATGCAGCCTGAAATGCCGCCGGGGCCAGGCAATCGGCCACCGCGGCCCGGTAGCGTGCCGGGGTGCCGAGATCGTTCCAGTAGTGGCCGCTTGCGGTATAGGCGACCACGGTTTGCCCGGATTCAATCATCTCCCGGTAGACATCGATGCTGTTGACGTTGCAGTCGGCGGGGATGCGGGCATGAATTTGCGGGTCTAACACCTGCAGGCCCGTAAAGGCAAGCAGTCGCGCCGTGTCTGCCTGCCGGCCGGAAAATCCGGTGACGCGGTTTTCGGCGGAAACGGAAACCGTGTTGAATTCGCTTCGGTCATGGACCACCAGGGTCGCGGGGTGGGAGTGGGCCAGGTGGTACTGGTAAACCGCACCGATATCAATGTCGGTTAATATATCGCTGTTGATGACCACGAAGGCAGCGTCGTCTAGCACATCTGAAAAATTTTTAATGGCCCCGCCCGTGCCAAGGATTTGCGGTTCGTGGCGGACGATGACCGGCACGGCGTCATTGCGGCCGGCCAGATAATCTGCAATGGATTGGCCTGCATAATGGGTGTTGACCGCAATGGTGCCGGCACCCGCGGCGATCAATTGATCGATGAGAATGCCGAGCATCGGCTTGCCCCCGACCGGAAACAGGGGTTTGGGCAGATGTTTGGTATACGGCATCAAGCGGGTGCCGAAGCCTGCGGACAAAATCAGGGCCTTCATATCATTTATATCATTGGGTTTTAATTCGGCAGAAATTTTCGGTAATGCTGAACTTTTTCCACATACTCGTCCAGGCGCTGGCGGTCTTTTTCCGGGTGGGTCAGGCCGTGGCTGGTGAAATAGGAAACGGCGTTTTTGTAGTTGATTTTCAGCAGCGCTTCTTTGCGGGTCAGCTCGTTTCGCTTATACATCCGGTTGCCCATGTTCTGAATTTTTTTGGTGTAATCCTTGATGTCAAAAATCGATTCATGGGCGTAGCGCATGAAGAAATTCAGCACCACCCAGTAGGACTCGAAATACGGGGTGAGAAAGGCCGCAAACAGGTTGAGCTTCCGGTAGCCGGCGGAAGTGAGGTTGTAGGTGTCCGGCAGTGTCTGGTGCGGGGTTAAAATGGCGTCATCGATAAAGGTCTTGATGTTTTTTCGGATAGCCCCATCGATGGGCTCCTCCGGATCGAAAATAAATTCATACTCGAAAAAATCCTTTAGAAACCCGTAGTGGGGCAGCAGGTCGGCTGCGCTGAACTGAAAGGCGTCAATGGCGAGTATGGAAAGCGCGGTATAGGACGCGGGCACGAAATAGATCAACCCGCTGTTTTTGTAATACTCGAGGTTGGGCCGCTTGTTTTCATGGACCTTGAACATGGGGTTCGGCGATGATGCGGCCGTGGGCTCGGCAGTGCTTTTGTCAATGAGTTTGTTCTGGGCAAACACGTCTAGCACGTAATCAAATGCAGCCTGCCGGTCCACAAACAGGGTGTCGGCCAGGTTGGCGTTTTTCATGGCCAAATGATTCATGTAGGTTTCCACGTTGGCCATGAGCTGCTTGTAGTAGATATGTTTCCGGGAGCCGTTTAACAGGGCGCTGGCGATGATCGAATGGGGCGTGACCACGGTTTCCTGGTTGATGGCGGAGACGATTTTTTTGCCGAATTCATAACAGTGCCGGCGTTGCTCGTTTCGGTCCAGTTTGGTGTAATCGGTGTCTATGGTGTCGAGATATTCATTTAATGAATACGGCTCGTCAAAATTGATATAGATCTTGCCGTATTTCTTTTTCAGAAATTTTCTGGCCTTGATCACGTTGCTGAGGTTTTCCGGTGATTTTTTGCCCCCTTCCAGTTCGTGAACATAGGCCTTTTCCTCCAGCACCCGGTCATAGCCGATATAGATCGGGACAAAGAGCATGTCCTGCCACTGGCTTTTCATGTAGGCGTCTAAGAGCAAAGACAGAAAACCCACCTTGGGGGTCAGCAGTTTGCCGGTGCGGCTGCGGCCGCCCTCGATAAAAAACTCCAGATGAAACCCTTCATCGAGAATTTTGTAAAGGTACGCGGAAAACACTTCGGGATAAAGGCTTTCGCCCTTGAAGGTCCGGCGCAGGAAAAACGCGCCGCCGCCCCTGAAGATCGGCCCTATGGGCCAGAAGGACAGGTTTTTTCCAGCGGCGATATGCGGGCAGGGCATGTTGTTGTGATAAAACAAATAGGACATGATCAGGTAGTCGAGATGGCTTTTGTGACAGGGCACCAAAATCAGCGGCCCCTTTCTGGAGCGTTGCTTGACCCGGTTTAAGCCGTCGTAGTCGATGACCATGCCGTCGAACATGGCCTTTAATATAAAGCGCAGGGTGATGTCGAATAACCGGATGACCTTCTGGCTGTAGTTGGCGGCGATTTCATCGAGATATTCCGTGGCTTCTTTCTGGGCCTGGTAGACCGATATCCGGTTTTGTCTGGAATAATCGATGATCGATTTCTGCATTTCCGGATTGGTCAGGACCTCTTCCATGATTTCGTCCCGGGTTTTCAAAGCCGGGCCGGTAATGCTCTGGCGGTGGCGGTTGATCTGGTCGAGCAGATAGCGGCGCAGGGCGGTGACCTGGTTTTTTTGACTCAGTTCCCGGATGTCGGGGCGTTTTAGAAAATCGATCAGGTTGACGGCTTCGGTGGTTTCGACCAGGATCTTTTTGGGGTTTTTAAGCAGCATGAAAAGCCGCCGGAGACGGCCGGGTTTTTCCTTGGTGCCGAATAACAGGTCGATAAAGGTCAGGCGGGTCGTCTGCGGGGTCTTTTCGTAAAGGATCAGGTGCGGGACCAGGTAGATGGGGGTGTGGAGGGTTTTCTGCATTTCGATCAGGTAGTCGATGGGATCGGTTTTCGATTCCACCAGCCGGCGGTAGAGCCCTTTTTCCTCGATCAGCGACAGCAGGGCCGATTCGCCCTCTAAAAGTTTGTTTCGATAAAAATGGTTTTCATACGGATCGGGCAGGCAGCGGTGCCGGAAAAGATGCCGGGCATAAAAGACAAGGCCCCGGCCCAGGCGCCTTAAGGGCTGCCAGAACATCGCGTTGTAATCGAAACCAACAGTGGGATGGGGCAGGTTTTCATGCCGAAAGCGGCTCTGGTAAAAAAAGAAATCAAACAGGCTTTTGTATTTGTTGACAAAAATGACAGTGCCGGACTGCTGCAATTTTTTAAGGTGCCGGGCCATTTCCGGATCGATGCGGACCCGGAGAAAAAGCAGCTTCAGGATCAAATTCATAAATATCCCCGTTTTCGGGGGCAGGTAACTGAAAAGCGGCCGGTCTTCGCCTTCGGCTTTTCTTGGTGCGGGATTTTTATCGCCTTTCCGATCGGATTTCGGCACGGGTTTTTTGAATAATGTCATGGTCTGCTTATATTATCGTATATTGGCAAGATGGCATCAGAATCTCATAATGAAAGTCATATGTGTAGCATAACATTTCCAAAATAACAATTGGTCCGTTCAATTGCAATCCGGCCGGCCGCGTTGGTTGAAAATGGGGATTTTTGCCTTGCTTAAAAAAAATCGTTGTGTTAGATCAATTCTTAATTTTCCTTTTCACCGGATTTGTGATTCCCCCCTTGGGACCTGAAATCATTTGATATTTTGTGTATTCGAAGATGAAATTTAAATCAAAGGAGGACGTGGCTTTATGAAAACTTTAATTGGTGGTGCAATTGCTGCCGTAATCGGCGTAATCGGTCTGGCGGTCTGGTTTGAAGCCTTTTTGCAGCTTCTGGCCGGCGCTATCCCCGTGATGTTGCTCCTTGGTGGCTGCCTGGCCCTTTACCTTGGATTCGATGAACTCAAAGACACCTGGCAGAAAGATACCGGCGTCGAACCGGCCCCCACCGGTAATGATAGTCCCGGCGAAAGCCTGGATAAAGTCAAGCAGGAAAATGAGGAGCTGAAAAAAGAACTCGAAGCCCTGAAAGCGGAAAAATCGTAAAGCGGAAAAATCACCGCTGTTTTAAATCCATTATAAAAAACCCCGCATGCCGGCATGCGGGGTTTTTTTGTGCGGCTTCTATGAATAGAGGTGATAGGGGCGACTGCGTTGGACAAATTCGTTGAGTTGCGGCTGCCATGTCCGGCCCAGGGCCTCGGGGTCGGCGCCGGCCTCAAGCGCCCGGCGGACATCGCTGTCACCGATGATCAGGTCAATGGGCAGCGTGTCCCATTCATATTCATAGGGCGGCGGCTGCCATTCGAAGCAATCGCCGTGATGGTGCAAAATCGCGGCCAGCAGCTTCAGCGAGGTGGCGTATGGGGCATACCGGTACACATCGGTGACGTGGATTTGAAAGCCCCGGCACGGGGTCCCGGCCCATTTGCTGGCAGTGGGCTCAAAGATGACCGGCCGCAGCACTGCCCCTTCGATGGCCGGTCCCGCCATAAAGTCCAGCACCCGCTTTGGATCGATAAACGGGGCTCCGAAAAGTTCGAAGGGCTGGGTGGTCCCCCGGCCTTCGGAAACGTTGGTGCCTTCCCAGATGACCTGTCCCGGATAGACAACGGCAGATGCCGGTGTGGGGAGATTCGGCGACGGCGGTACCCAGAAAAGGCCGGTTTCTGAGAAATACATTTGCCGCTGCCAGCCCTGCATGCAAATGACGGCAAGCGAGCAGTCAATGGCGTAGTGCCGGTTGATAAACTGTGCATATTCGCCGATGGTCAGGCCGTGGCGCATGGGGATCGGGAAACGGCCCACAAAGGAGGCAAGCCCTGCCGCCAGGCAGTTGCCCTCCACCTGGCCGCCGCCGACGGGATTGGGCCGGTCGAGTACGATCACCGCCTTGTCCGTCTCTTTGGCCGCCTCCATGCAATACGACAGGGTGGTCAGAAAGGTATAGACCCGGGTGCCCACATCATTTAAATCCACCACGAGCACGTCGATGGCATCCATCATTTCCCGGGTCGGCCGGCGGGTTTTGCCGTACAGGCTGAAAATGGGGATGGATAGCGCCGGATCATAAAAATCATCGGATTCGATCATGTTGTCCTGTTTTTCGGCAAAAAAA
>JBNJEA010000027.1:0-28117 GCA_051745395.1 Thermodesulfobacteriota bacterium
CTGGCCGGAGATGGCTTTGATCAGACTGGTTTTGCCGTGATCGATATGGCCGGCGGTACCGAGTATAATCTGCTTCAACGTTGCTTTCGATCCTTATTCTGATGGTCTCATAAAAAGTCGCTCTTGGGACGGCAAAGTAAAAAGTTCAAGATCCCCGAGAAGCGGGATTTCAGCTTCGCTTCAACAAGGCGCGCGAATCTCGAGGAATGAGGCGTACTTGTTCGTACGTTGAATGACGAGAGATGAAGCGCATCGAAGATCCCGAGCATCGGGGACGCAGATATTGGACTTTTTACGAAGCCGTCATTCCTGTTTGTTTTTCCGCAAATAATCCAAACCATATGCCGTGCCCACCAGAAATACGGCCAGAAGGGCGACAAAAAGCAAGTTGGCCTCCGGCCGGAAAACCCGGGTCAAAACAAATGCAAAAAAACCGGCGACAAGCGCCCGGATCACAAATACGGTCATTTGATTCATCTCCGGCTCCTTGGTGTAAGTTTAAATGACCTATTTAACCACAGAATTGAAAAAAGCGTCAACAATAAGTTTGACGGGGATTTTACGGATATTATATTTTGAAGCAAAATTCTATTGCATCGTGTAAGGGTTTTTGTTATCAGAGAAGACTTTGGTTGTGGTGAGTGTAGCTCAGTCGGCAGAGCACCAGGTTGTGGCCCTGGGGGCCGTGGGTTCAAGTCCCATCACTCACCCCATTTTTTATCTTGCGCCCGTAGCTCAGCTGGATAGAGCGCCGGACTTCGAATCCGTAGGTCGCAGGTTCGAATCCTGCCGGGCGTGCCAAAATCCCCTCCGTTGCAATCCCGATTTGCCCGGCAAACGCCCAAACGACTACCGGCAAGATGACGATGAGCCATTCGGACAAATCTTTCCAGACGATCGAGATCAAGCAGATCCGCAAAATCACGGGGCGGCGTTTTTTAAACCTCTATGAAATGCAGTATACGGATAAAACCGGCAGGCTGCGCAACTGGGTCTACGCCTCGCGGCAGGATCCGCCCAAAGCCCAAACCGGCGCCTTTGACAAGATTGATGCCGTCATCATCGTGGCCTTTCACGAGCACCGGGGCCAGCTCGTGGTCATACGGGAATTCCGGATGCCGTTGGCCGATTTTCAGTACGGGTTTCCGGCCGGACTGGTCGATGCCGGCGAATCGATTGAAACCTGCGCCAAACGAGAGCTGGCGGAAGAAACCGGCTTGATCGTAACCGATGTCATCCGCGTCAGCCCGCCCATTTATTCCACTTCCGGCATGACCGATGAATCGATTGTCATGGCCTACGTGCAATGCACCGGCGAGCCGTCGGCGGCAAATACCGGCAGCGCCGAAGACATTGAAACCCTGTTCGTCTCCCCTGAAGCCGCCGGGCGCCTCTGTGCCCAGTCCGCGGAGAAATTCGACGTCAAGACATGGCTGGTGCTGTCCCATTTTGCCGAAACCGGCCGGATTTAAGCCTTTTATAATCCCACTTTGCCCTCCTCCCCCCGGAAGAATTCGTCCCGAGGCCTGTTAAAAAGCAATTTTATATAAAAAATGCCCCAACGAAAACCAGAATTTTTCGTCAAGATCCACGCTTAACGGGCACACAGATATTGGCGAAAAAGACAGTTTTCGTTCAGCCACTAAATAAAATCGATACGCCACATTGTGTCTTTTGTAATGAATTTTTCTGCAAAGTTACCAGCTTGATCTAAATATGGCCCGGATAGAAATTAAATTTTTTCTATAGTTTTTTAAATGTACTTGATTTTCAATGTCTATCTGATAAAAATACAGGCGAATTTTGGGTCATGCGAGAAATAAGGCATTGTTTAAATGTTTGTCTACGATAAAATCCCGCGCTCTTTTTTTGTGGCCGGTTGTAAAAAAGTCATGGTTGCCGTCGTTGCCCTCCGTTTTACCTGTCCCAAGGCATTTCGTTCCGTTTCAAAAAACTATATAGCGTCGATGTGTTGTATAACGATTGGTGTTCTTTTTTTTCTGTGTTTTACAAGCGGCACAGCATATGGCGGCAATGCCGAAAAAAGAAAGGCTTATCAATTATACGATAATGCCCGTGAAGCTTATATGAAAACTGATGATGGCAATGCGGATAAAAAAACATGCTTGGAAATAGAACAGGAATTGATCGAGGCGATTGAAATTGTACCCGACGACACACAACGGCTCCATTACGAGGTTGTTGAGCAGCGACTCATTCCCGGCACCGGTCGTTGGGTTGAATATGAAGATGTCCGGATTTCTTATGACAAAAAATATTTTCCCAATCGATTGCTTTCAAGAATTCGGCAACGTTTTCCCCCCCGGCCTATGGCGGTGATTAATATTGTCGATGCAGCTTATGGAAAACAATCGGTAGTTGTTGAAATTTTCAATCGGGGCAAAACCCGGATGGAAAACCTCAGGGTCGGAATCAGGAATGATTCCTGGCGCTCGGACAGTAAAACCATTTCTGTGATAAAACCGGGTGAGAGACGTCAGTTGAAATGGACGGTATCAGAGATCGGCATTTGCAGCATCCGCTTCAAGGAAAAATTTAATTATGCCCCTCGTGACCTTTCTTTGGGCGGTAACCGCGGCAGCGGAAAGCCGGAAAATAAAGTTTTGACGATACGAGAATAGGCAAACGTATTTTAGAATAAAAAAGCCGGGGAGTGGGGGGCAATATATTTATATGGCCGGCCCTTTTTTCCGTATTCGATTGTTCATGGATTGGGAGGAGTTATGGATTTTTCGCGTTGGCTTCAATTTTTTGTTTTCAGTGTTGTGGTTGTTCTTTTTTTTACTGTTGATTCGGATGCCAGTTCCCGCATGAATTATCCGGGCACTCGGGCAAGGGCCATGGGAACGGCTTTTACAGCCATCGCAGACGATGCATCTGCCATATGGTATAATCCGGCCGGTATTGCCATCGGGGGCAAAGGGAAAATGGATTTTATCGGCGAGGGCAACGAAGCCATAAATGATGAACTCGACAAAGAAATCAAACCGTTTCTTGCCTGGAAAATAACAGGGGAAAAAGGCGGTTTTGCTGTGTCCTATTTTACGCCGTATGTATTTGGTCAATCGGTTGCCGATGATGGCACTGTTGTCGACCGGCTGGATGTCTACAGTTTTGGCGGGGCCTATACATTTCCCTATCGTATCAGAATGGGGGGAACCTTTGAATTTATTGAGCTTGAAACAGATGCAGACTATGATCATACCAGCGGCGTTTCCGGTAGCATAGGGGCGCATTGGGTCCCGCTCGATTACCGCCCATGGGGAGTGAAGATGCAATTTGGGGGCGTTTACCGATTTGAATCCACGATCGACGACGAAGATTATGAGGGGTTCAATAAACCCGTCAGCTGGAATTACGGGGCATCTTTGATGAAATCCATTACACCGCTTCGGTCTAACCTCATTGTATCGGCCCAGTATGAAAAAACCGATTTTTCCGTCTTACAAGACGAGTGGGGCGAAGAGGAAATGATGTCTTACGGCGTGGAATGGCAGATTGTCCTGAATAGTTTTATTACGCGGATGGCCCTGCGCGCCGGCATGTATTCCGAAGAGCCCGATGGGGTTGACAGCAATTTTGAGATGAATGGCTCGACCTATGGGGTTGGATTGCGGTTTGGCAAAAAATGGGGGCTTGAATATTCAATGGAAAACCGGGAATGGGAAAATCCCGATTATTCCTATAAGAAAGATTTTACCCTGCATGCCCTGGCAGTGACGTATTCCCACCAGTTCGATTGATTCGGCCCTTAATTTAGGTCGGCTTAACTTGTAACATTGGGTCCGCTACGTAATCTTAACGATTTTTGTCAGCCTTTTAGAGGTGTTTTATGGGAAAAAAGTTTGGCTTGATATTGGCGGTTTTGCTGCTTTTTCCGACGGAAGGTTTTTCTTCCGGCATAGATATAATCGGCGATAATGCCTTTGTGATTTCCTATCAAATTTCGCTGAACGGACAAAATAAAGGATACATGGAAATTGAAAAAAACGGAAATCATTTTTCGTCTCAATATTATCATATTACCCGTAATGATCAGATTCCTTTTTATGCGCAAAGCAAATCCGGAAAGTTGAAAGACAATTTATATGCCACTGAATTGAAATTTAACGGCCGGCATTATAGAGTTTTCAATGATTTGACCCAGCAGGCCCCCGAAAATCTCCCGTCGTTTCTTCAATCGGATGATAGTAAAGCAAAACGGGCGGTTCTGGTCAATCAGTCGACCGGTCGTATTGAATTGTCTTTTGAAAAGATTCCAATGGTGACATTTGAAAACATCATCATCGGGTTTTTGTCCGACAGAATTGAAAGCAAGCAGCCCCTTATGCTTTATGAGGGAGGCAATGATATTAAAATGAAGGTTTTTTTTAAAAAAGAAAAAATTGCGGATTCCAGCAGATGCGTGGCCGCAAAATATAGTTGTTTTCGTCAGAACGTCCCGGGCCAGTCTTCGAAGTTTTTGTTCGATATCCTGGTAAACAAAGACGGCATACCCATTGAGGCTGCTTCCAAATCGCGATGGAAGTTCCGTATCGATAAAATCGGTCGAATCAAAACCGTAAGCAAAGATATTCGGCCATACCTGGCCGAAAAGGCGCAAAGAAAAACCCGGGATATCTTTTCAATGTGTAAGGCCCGCATTAATCAGTTAGACATTACCAATTTCGAAAAAGCGGGGCGTGATTTTTACAATTACGATTATCAGCTCGATATTCATTTTCTGCCGGATCCGGATCACAAGTATGAAGCGCTTAAATATTTATGTGAACAGGTCGATTCCAAAACCAAATGTTCGGGGGATACGAGCAAGGTGTCGGTTTCCGGAGGCCAGTATCTGATCCGGGCTAACAGGGATGAAACGTGCGGGGTTTTGAGGCAGATGGCCGATATAGACAATTGTGAATCCAGTGTGCAAAGTGAATATGCGGACGTCTCTGCATCAAGATTTCTGCAAGTCATTGCAAAAGAGGTAAAAGCGGCGAAATTGCAGATCAGATCCGAATCCTGGTATAAGTTGGGCGGATATTTTATTGAAAATGCCGCCACCGGTGAAAAAATCGATTTGGATATGGATGAGGCCTGCCGGTTGTTTTTAAGCCATCAGTATCCCGAAAAAACATTGGAGTATCGAAACCACAGTGTCATCAACCGGCAAAAAGAAATACAAAGGAAAGATGAAAACGGTACCGTGCGAAAAAAGTGGGAGGAAAGACCTGTGAGACTGGAAATCGATTATGTGAGCAAAACCCCGGTTTCTTCTGACTATGTTTCCAGGGCCGCAAAGCAGGTTATTTATGAAAAATTGTTTGGGCGTGGAATAGACAGCCGGTATTTGAACAATTATGACATGCAGCTTAAAAAAGATGGTGCCAGAAGTTTCCACATTGCTGTTTCCAGGGCGAAAATTAACGATATTATAGAGCAAAAACGCCAGAGCGAGTACAATAAGCTGGCACAGACATCTGCCAATATAACAAATCGCAAAACGCTCGATGCCAATGGGTTATACCGCTTGAGCGGCCATGGTAGAATCAATATGGAAACGCTAAACGAGTATATCCTGGATGAGCTGATTGGAAAGCACCCCAGACTCGAGTACACCACCGGCGAAATAAAGAAGGAAAAAACATCATGGGTTTTCCCGGTGATTGCTTCCGAAGTCTCGATCTGTAAATGAAGGCATCAAATCAATACAAAGGGAAAAAGAGGTTGTGATGCTGCTAAAGACAATGCGATTTGCCGTCCTGATAGCGGGCATGTGCTTTGTGACGGTTTTCTGCGGGCAGTCAATATCTTCTGCTCAATCCGCCCAGCCCATCAACGGGGTGGGCTTTGCCAGCATGGAAAAATTTTCTTTTGACTCCCCGGTCTGGAACAACAATTTTTCAACGCTGGCAAAGCAGAGTTACCTGATGAAATACTCGTCGTTTAAGCAGGTAGCGGAAAAACTGCAGATGAACGACCTGAGACCGCTTACACTCGAAATTCCGGGCGATAAACTGGTTTTGCCGGCCAACACCAAAACCGTCCGGAAGTTCCATGAGCAGTTCAACGACCGGGGCGATCGGTATTTGCGAAATATTGCCCTGGCCAACAATGCCGCCCTGGTTGTTTTCGATTACGTGGAAAAATTTGATGTGCAACGCTATATCGAGCAGCAGATTGACAATTTCGTGGTAACCGTCATCGTGTATTATCTGGACAGCAACGCCATGGGATTGACCCATATCCCAATCCAAAGGGATGACTTCAGCAAAACCCGGATCGATTACAATGGCCTGAAAGCAAAAATTCACCGGGCGATACTTGAAGCACTCGAGGATGCAGTAATAAATACGCAGGGCATTATTTCAGGCAATCTTGGCGCAGACGGGCAAAAGAAGAACGGCAAGCCGCATGCGGATAACGGCTCCGGCGAGTCGTCCGGTCCGGAACAATCCGGACCGATAGAAGACAGCCACATGTCTGAACAGGAAAAGTCGAGCTTCTGGGAGTAAGGGTTTGTCACAAAACAACTTGTTCTTTTTCCCCGTCTTCTTTGTTGCTGCGTCGGTCAAACAGCTTGCTATTCTCCCGCTTTGCGCCTCGAAGACGGAAAAAATTGCGGCGACGGATCTGCCCAACTTATTTTGTGACGAACCCTAAACGCAAAAGGTACGGCAATATGAGAACATGTAGAACAATCGTGATATTGGGGTGGGGGCTATTGTTGTGCGGGATTTGGGCTTCTTCGGTATCTGCGCAGAAAATGATTGTTTTGCCCCCGAATGTGGACTACCTCACCCAATGCAAATCGACTGATCAACATGAAGCGCTTCTATCAGGACTGGGCAGAAATATCTATTTTAACATGAAAAGCAGCATTGAAAAATTCAACAGCCTTAAAAAATCACAGAAAAAACAATTGCGTTACAAGGCGCTGGATATTGTTTCGGCCTGCTGCCAGGACAATAGGAAGATTGAAAAGTTTTACGACGATGTAAAGCCGGAATCCGAAAAGTTGGAAAACGTTTGTGAAAAACACCAAAGTAATGTCATCGTCTGGGCGGAATTCGAACCCCGGTTCAAAAAGAAACTGGTTGAAGCGATGAATGAGCAAACGGATTGTTATATCGGAATCCGACTGTCGGTATATGAAAATGGCGGCCAAATTCGGTCCAAGGCGTTGGCCTTGAAATATAAATATGACTTTAACGCTTTTTCCGGCAAAGCCCAGGCCGATGTATCGGAGGCCATTATTTCGTTGTTAAAAGAGATTCACTTCGAAAAACACGACGATCCGGATTCTAACGACAACTCGGATACTGTCCAGCAGGCGATGCCCGGAATTTTATGAACAAAGGCGTTGCAAAATTTTTTGTCCGTTTTTTTTGGCAGCAGGTGTTTTCCTCCTTGAAACACTGGGGTGTGATTGGCCTGCTGGTGGTTTTTCTGATTTTCGGCGTATTGTTTTACGGATATATCGATGCCTTTAAGCAAATCTATATCAACGGCTTGAAGGGGCTTTATCCTGAAATATATATCGAAACGCAGGGGGAGCGGGTAAACGCGCTTATGCCCGGCATCGCGTTTGAAAAGGAAATCTTCCAAATCTCCCAGGTCTTTAAGTTCCGGTTTGCGCCGGATACCACCGATATTCTTTTGTTCGATGTCGGGATTCGTGCTTCATCCCCCGAGCGCCTGCCGGGCATTGTCAATAAAGCTGAAGCCGATAACAATGCAGTCAATACGGTTTGGGTCAATCGCAGTTTATGGCAGAAGCTTGCCCGGTCAACATCGTTTGACGGAGAGGGAATATATTTGAAAGGCCGGGGGGGTCGGTATAAATACTTGAAAGTCGATCGTTTTCATTTGCTGGGGCAAAACGATAAGGATTGGCTGGTCCTGTCGACGCCCATGGCAAAGGATTTGGGCATGCTGTTTAACATTGCCGCCATATATCCGGGGAAAAACGCAGATCAGCAATCCATTGAAAGCACCTATGCAGCCGAGGGGTATAAGGTCTTTCGATGGTCAGACCGTCTTCCGTTTTTAAACATCGCAATGTACAGGGTGGGGCTCCAGTTGTACGCTGTATTTATAGCTGCCACGGTCTTTTTGATCGCCTTTTTGGTGTTAAGTGTTTTTCATGACATGTTAATTGAATTTAAAAAGGTGATCCAGTTTTCGATGATTTATGGTTTAAACGAATTTCTGATTTTGCTGGTTTTCGTCCTGTTTGCTTCCGTATATGCGTTGGGTTGTTTTTTTCTCGCCGGTGCGGCATTGTCCGGGGTCAAGGCCGGTTTTTCAGATGTCTTTCCGATGCTCGACACCATCCCGGCAGTAAGGTTCCTGTTGTATGCCGCGGTGATACTGCTGCCCATTCTCATCGTTTTAAACGCCGTTGCCGTGATAAGGGTCCGCAAAGAAGGTTATGTTTCACTCGAGGAATGACAGCGGCGCAAAACCATTTTAATCTATGAAAAAATCCATTTTTTTATACAAAGCGATCGTGCGAAATTATCTGCCCATCCTTGCCGGAATGGTGCTGTCCTTCGTTGCCATTATCATGGTATTTACCATGTTGCTGCATATTAAAGGCTTTTTTGCCTATTACGAAAATATTTCGGCCGGCTTTATCCCGGAGCTCAAGGTTCGACTCGAACAAGATATAGACGGTCGGGCCATGCAGCAAATGATGAAGGAAATCGATCAAGTCCATGGGATCGACAGCTTCCAGTACGGTTACAGTAAAAATTTCGGAAATGCTAGCTTCGAAATCGATTCCGGCTTTAATTCGCTTGAAGGCCGGTCACTCGAGAAGGATATTTCCGTTATCGGTTTTGATTATATCGCGGATCGGCCTACGCAAATTGAACTCAATCAGAAGGGAAAACGATTCAATGCGGAAGTGGCTTACGTTGATTATTTCGGAAACTGGCTCATCAATATTGAAAAACAGGAAAATATCAGGGCAGAACCATGTCATATAACCTTTGACGGTCAAAAAATCGACTTTCAGGTGATGGATTTTGGTTCGGTTTACACCCTTCAGTTACGAAACCCGGACGATCCGGCTCAACTGAAATTGCTATACGATTTTTTAACCGATTTTATCAGCAGGTTTGTCGATCTCCAGAACACCGGCATACCCGCCAATCGTTTCGAAACCCCCGTGGATTCTGACAGCCAAATCTACGCCAGGCAGATCTATATCAAAAGAAAACTCCTTGATTGCTTCAAGCTGATTTTTTCCGGCAACAGCGGGACCACCAACGCCATGCTGTCTACGCCGCTTTACCATGGGATTTCAAGGTACAACCAGATTCAAAACACTATCCTGAACGCGGGAGGGCAAAATTGCAGGCTTCGCACGATGGATTTTTTCAATATCAATGCGGAAAAGTTCTACAACAATAACGTCGTTTTGATGAATTACAACGATTTCTCCTGTTTGTTTGAAACGGGGGGCAAATACAATCTGTTGTATGTGTACGGAAAGAATTTTCCGGAAAAAGCCGTGGTCAATCAAATCAAATCCCGATACCCGGAAGCCCGGTTTACGGTACGGCAGGACGCCATACCGACTTTGAGCCTTCAGTCCGAAATATTTCACTATTGCATTTATGCATTGCTGAGCCTGTTTTTTATCGTGGTCTGCTGCATTGTTATGGTCCGTTTTCTCAAGTTTTACATGGTTTTTCATTCCGATTTGATTTTTATGAAAATCTATGGGTACCAGGGAGCGGTTTTTACCAGGCTGCTTTGGTTCGTATTGCTGGCCAGCGCCGGGGTGGCATATTTAATTATTGATCATCTGATATCATTACATAATGTGGTTTTATCAAAGTACTATTTTCCGGAAATCAGTTTGGATTTGGTTTCCTTCGGTGTTCCCCTGGCGCTTTGCGCAGGGGTCCTTTTGGGAGTCTATGCTTTGGAATGCAAGCAATTTAAAAAACTTGAATATGGCAGCCGAGGTGATTTTTCATGACAGCACGGGCGATATCCTGTCGAAACCTGTCCCTGCAGTTTGACAAAAATACCGAACCGATCCTGCAGGATATCAATCTAACGATACCGGAAAACAGTATCGTTTTGCTCTATGGGGCAACGGGCAAGGGTAAGACTTCGCTTTTCAATGCCTTGACAGGCTTGAATTTTTCAGGTGTCCGGCAGGGCGAAATCTACTGGGGCAAACGTGCGATCCCCAATACGCGCAAAGCCAATAAATTGCGCCCCGATTTCATCAGTTTGATTTATTCGCATTTCTATTTTCTGCAAAGTTTAAATGTGGAAGAAAATGTCCTTTTACCCGCCGTTTTTTCCGGGAAAAGCAGCAAATATATTCGCAGGCGTCTGGAGTTGCTCAGCGAGGTTTTTGATTTCGAAGACCAACTGACGGCTCAATTAAACTTTTTTAAAAAAATCCTGTATTCGACGGATAACCATGCAAACAATAAAAACGGCAATCATCGACGCCCGAATAAGGTGACCAAACTGTCTAACGGCCAGCGGGAAATCGTTAATATCGCAAGGGCCTTGATTGTTGATACGCCGTTTATTTTCGCAGATGAATTGCTACGTTCCTACTCGGAGGCGGAAACCGAGGTAGTCTGGAACCGGCTGCTGGATCCGCGACTGGGTATCAAGCAAAACAAAACCCTGTTTATGATTACCCGGAAGGAGTATTTCCGGCACGACCCGCGGGTGGATCTGGTTTATGAAATCGATGGGCAAGCCATTGAGAGGCGTCCGGCGCCGCGGAGGCAGCTCTGATGTGGAAGAATGCAGCGAAAGTGTTGATGGGGTTGGCTTTTGTCCTGGCATGGACGGCGCCGGTATGTGCGACGGATGCAGCCGGTGTCTGCCGTATCGTGTTTCTGGATGCCAATCGGGATTCTCAGTTGGAAAGCCGGAAAATCGCTGAGCTGATGCAGCGCCATTTCACCCGTTATTCAAAAGACCGGGTGCGCATATCAACCGATACCATGGAGGCCGGTTTTTTCAAGAATTACGATCGCCTGGGGGAACGGCATATTCAAAAAGTTTTTTCCGGTTACAAATGCGATTACCTGATGTTTATGCGAAAAATCGGCAATAACGACCGTTCACTTCAATTGTGGTCCAGCGACCTGGAGCTTTACAATATATATATTGATTACAATGACAATATGAAAGCGTTCTTATCTGATATTGCGGTAAATTGTTTTTTGACTCTTCTCTATGATGCAGAGGATCGATTCTGGGAAAACAGGATGTATTGATCAGGACGGAAAATGACAAAATTTACGGCACTGTGCATGTTTTTGATTCCGGTTTTTCTGATTGTTTCGGGATGTTCGTCCTCTAAGACAACAATGCCGGAAGTCGATATCAAGGCGTTTCAAAAGCGATGCACCTATTCGTTTGACATGCAGGAAAATGCCAAAAGAGCCGGGGTAACGATTTTGTCCGTGCCGCAGACGGTGCTGGCCAACATGCCCCTAGACGATTCTGTGGAAAATATTTTATACGTAAAACTGCAGGAAAACGAGCACTTAAACATCGACCGGCACCTGGTTCGAAACCTGGAATATGCTTATCTGCGAAAGAAAAACCTACTGCAAGTCATTTTTGATTTGCCGGTAGTCTATATGTTGTCGAAAAGCGTGCATTTTCGAATCGAAGCCTGTGTGGCTCGCAAATCGAAAGACCGGATTGTCGGGGAAAAAATCGGAAAACAGGTTTCCTTTTTCTGGTCCCCGCAAGTAACGACCCTGGAGTCGGAAAACCAGTTTTCGGTGCTGACATATGTGGATCCCGTGGACCATGAGTATGACAAGAAAAACGATTTAACGGAAACAGCGGAACAGGAAAAACACATGACGAATATGCAACGCCTGGCCCCGGATTATCGGTCCGTCATTGAAAAATTTACCCGGTAGGTACACGATGAAATGCCAGCTCGCTCGAATGATCGGATTTTCTGCCGTATTGTTTTTTTTATCCATGACGGCGGCTTTTGCTTTCAAAGACAACATTGACGGTGTGTATCGTATCGATGCGTTGCGATCCCAAATTCTGCAGCCTTCGGTTATTGGCAAAATTTGCGACGGCGATCGGATCCTCAAAGCCGAAGCCCGCCGCAAGCGGATGGAAATCGCATCTGAATTTGAAACGAAATTCGAGGATTACAAACTTGAATTGCGTCAATTGGGCGACGATATCATCTCTTTAAACGACTTGAAGCAGAATATGCAAAGCATTGAGTACTGGCAGGATCGGAAAAAGGATATCAATGAAAGTTTTCGCCAGAAAATTCAGACGTATCTCAACAATAATGCCGATATCTATATTCCTGTGGTCTACGCTGGTTTCATCGAGCTGCCGATAACCATGCGCAACCGGAAATACCAGTTGATCCAGAAGCAATTGCTGACCGATTTAATCGAACGCTACGGCATTGAAACGATTTTTTCTCAAACCGAGCTTCAAAATGGTGACCAGCTCTACGATCTGATCCGAACCAAGCAGCGGGGGGCCATTGAACAGGATGGGATTCGGAATTTTGAATTCCGTGATTTGGTGTATCGAACACCGGAAATAACGAAATGCCTTACCGTCGGTTTTTATCGTTTTAAACCCTTTGCACAGAAGCGAAAAAAGGGCCGGGCCCAAAACAGCGGCTCCGAAATGCCGGGGACTTCCAAATTTCGTTTTGATTCCTGGAATTTAGCCGACCCGGAATCCGTGGCGCAGATGAAAACACACATCCAAAAGGAATTTGAGCAGCCTGAAGCGTTTTTGCAACACCTGGACAAGTATCTGGACTCGATTGAAAACATATCAAAGGAGATGCAACGGGCCCGCCAGCGTATCTCCTACATTGTCAAGAGGATGAAGGAACTCGACGACGAGCGGAAAAGCCGGTTGGAAATGGTTGATTCAAACACCGAGCGGCTGGAGATGATCAATCGCAACCTGATTGACCGTCTGAACCTGTCCGGACCGGTGGACGTAGAAACACTGGATCGGATGATAGCGAATAAAAAAAGACGCAAAACGGCGCTGGAAAAAAATTTTCAGTACCGGTTCGTCCTCATGGCCGAATCCGATGAAAGCCGCCTGGAAACGGCGGTCAAAAATTCCCTGGAATCCATTTTCGACGACTTGGCCCTGATGATCAAAAAGCAGACCATGACCATCGAAACCGTGATCGCAAATGGTTCGCTCAAGGAAATAGATGAAACTTTGACCAGTTATCGGCCGAATTTCAAGTCCATTTATATTCAGCAATATTTCGCCGGGCAGAATGCGGGCGTGATCCTGGTGCTCGATGTCAAGTATGGTAGAAAGCCGCGCGAAGATACGGGAAGTGCCGTTTCAGAAGAAACCCATTCATCAGAAATCCAGGGTGCTTCCTATTTTGAAAGTGCCGGTGGGCTGGACCTTAAAATGATCAAGGTCAATGATTCCTTCACTGACGGAGAGCCATTTTACATCTCGGAATCCGAAATAACCAAAGCCCAGTTTTACCGGTTTATTCAGGCCGAAAATATTGATACATCGCGGTTTTTCAGTGGCATATGCCCGCGGATACTTTCCGATTACCCGGACGATTATCCGATGCTGAAAAAATGCATGAGCAGTCGATCGAAAATAGACCGGTTTTTGCAATGGTTGAATGAAACCTCCAATCAGCCTTATCGGTACATGCTGCCCTCTGAAAAACATTACCAGCAGGCAACTGCCCGGGGGATTCATCCCGGCAATTCGGGGTTTCGGGTGATCAGCCGGAGAAATGACAATTGATGCGGAATTAATGTGTCGGGCTACATTATGAATCGAAAACCGATGCCCGGAGTCTTGCTATACCTTTTTCAAAAGATGGTGAAAAGAAAAGCAAGTGCGGGGCACAATGGGGAATGCGGCTTGCGGCTTGTTGGTCTTGTTTATTTTATTTTGTTGTTTGGTGCGGGTGTCTCTCTGGTCGCGTGCGGCCATGAAAGCGCTTCCCGGTCGGATCCGCCGCACAAGACGGAAAACCGGTCCGGCGCCGAGGCCGCCGATTTTCCGCCATGGGTGCTCAATCCCTGCATAAACGGGCAAATCGGGGCCGTCGGGATGGCCAAGAAACAAAAAAAACAGGCCAGGACCCAGCAATGGGTGGCGGAAAAAGTCGCCCGGGCCAATCTTGCCAAACAAATTGAAGTGCTGATTGAAGCAGTGTGCAAATCAAAAAGAATAGGCCGGTTTTCTGATGATTTGCTGGTTCAATACGAGTCTGACATAGACTGTAGATCCATTCAAAAAACCAAGCAACGCTTCAGTATTTACAATCTTGACCCGCTCATTCAAGACCGCTGGATTGATCCCCGAAATGGCAATATGTATGTATGGATCGTGGTGCCGGACGAACCGTAAGCCTCTTGTCCTGTTTTTGCGAGGCATAATTTTTTGCGTTTCAAACGGCCCCTCCTTTACTTGTTGAGGAAGCGGATTTTACCCTATGCAGGTGCCTGAACTGATCTTTTCAATTCTCCGGCAGACGGTCTGGCAGCTTTGTTTCTGGTGTCTGCCGCTATTGGTGCTGGGCGTGATGATCCATCAGTTGGCCGGCGCCTTTCAGCGGCTGGCCTGCCGGATATTCGGTGTGCGCGGCTATCTGCTGATATTCGGATGGCTGGGGACGGCTGTTCATGAGTTGAGCCATGCGGTTGTAGCGGTTTTATTCGGCCACAAAATTGATGAAATCAAGCTGTTCCGGCTGTCGCCGCAGGGGAAAAATGTCGGTTATGTGCGCCATCGGCATGATCCCGGCTCCATATACCAGCGGGCCGGCAGGTTCTTTGTCGCGGCCGCCCCCCTTTTGATCGGGGCGATGGGAATATGGACGGCTGCGGCTGTCCTGGCGCCCGGTATTTTTGCTGAAATTGCGGGCGCCGATTTTGGCAACTCCATGGCAATGGGGGGCAGCGCGCGTATCGAGGTGGTGGTATCGACGTTTGTTGCCGTGGCAAAGGGGTTTTTCCGGGTCGAAAATTTCCGGCAATGGCAGTTTTATCTGTTTTTGTACCTGTTGTTTGCCATCGGCAGTGCCATGCGCTTGAGCCCGGCGGATCTGAAAGGGGCCGGAACCGGTGCGCTGTTGCTGCTGGCCCTGCTGGTCATGGTCAACGGAGTCGAAATTCTGGTTTTTGCGCAGGCCATTGTCACCCCGGCTATAGATGGTTTTTTCGCGTTTGTTTACCACATGATGACAGCGGTGCTGGTATTGCATTTCATCGTTTTTTTGCCGGTATATGCGATGGGCCGTATGCGATAGGGCTGCCCGGCCGTCAGGAAAAGCCAACAGGGTCTGCCCTCAATTTAGGTATGCGTTGCCGCTGAAAGGCCTTGGCTTCGCCGGTTTACAAGCCGGCCGCCTCCATGATCTCCGGCACCTTCTCTTCCTTGCCGATGGCCATGATGTGCACGCCGTCGCAGATCTGTTCTTCCTTTAACTGCCGGATCATTCTGCCGGCAATCTCGATGCCTTTCTTCAGCGCCCCGCCCTTGGGGGCCGCGGCTATTTCATCGATTAACGGCTGGGGCACCATCACCCCGGCGACGTTTTTGTTCATAAAGCGCGCCATGCCCGCCGAGGTCAAAAGGATAATGCCGGCCAATATCTTGACGTCGAATTGACGGGCATAGTCCATGAACTGCTTGAAGTTGTCCATGTCGTAGACGGCCTGGGTCTGGATGAATTCGGCGCCTTTTTCGATTTTTTTCTCGAATTTGATCATCTGCGGTTCGATGGGATTGGCTTCCGGGGTGACAATAGCGCCGGCACACATCCGGATGTCGCCGTCGAGGTCGTTTCCGGCCATGTCGCGGCCGCCTTCCATGGTCCGGACGGCGGCGAGCAACTGGCTGGAATCGAGGTCGAAAACACCCTTGGCCGTCTTGTGGTCGCCGAGCATGACCGAATCGCCGGTTAAGCACAGCACGTTGTGGATCCCCCGGCTGTGGGCAAACATCAAATCGGCCTGAAGCGCCAGCCGGTTTCGGTCCCGGCAGGTCATCTGCAGAATCGGCTCGCCGCCGTTTTCCTTGACCAGAAGCGCGCCGCCGATAGAAGGATAGCGCATGACCGAGCTCTGGTGGTCGGTAACATTCATGGCATCGACTTTGTCTTTTAACAGTTCGACGTGATGGGCCATTTTTTCCAGGTTGCATCCCTTGGAAGGGGCGACTTCCGAGGTCACGACGAATTTGCCGGAATCTAAAGCCTTTTTGAATGCGGACGGCATGGGATTATCCTTTCACTTGGGTCTGTTTCAATGGAGTGGTTCACGATTTCTCCGCCGGCACATTATATTTCCCCGGGCTCGGTTCCCCCAGGTGGTTGCGCGGCCGCTGGTACCGGCGCATGGCGTCCAATGCATCCAGGGACTTGAGCCGGTTGTAGATCATGGTCCAGACGCAGTCTTTTTCCGAGTCGATCTCGCACTTGCCGTTGTTGGTGCCGCCGCATGGCCCGTTGACCAGGCCCTTGTGGCAGTTGGTCACCGGGCAGATGCCGCCGGTCTCGCCTATGATGCAGGTGCCGCATTGTGTGCAGATTTCGTTGAACTCGCCGGCACCGGTTTCCTTGCCGATAAACAGCGTGTTCTGGGCGGGCACCACCATTTTGCCGAGCTGGCTGGCGATGGTCTGCACCCCGAAGGCGCAGGACATGACCAGCAGGGAATCGGCCTGGTTGATCCGGGTGCCGTAGTCGTTTAAGATCTCGGGGGTCAGGTTGTCGCAGGCCACAGGCACCACCGTTGTGCCGGTTACCACCTTGCCCCTTTCCGACAACGTCTCCTGCATGGCCGCTACTTCGGGTGCGCCGCCGGTGCGGGTCAGGGTGGTGCAGGTGCCGCAGCCGATGATAAAGATTCTGCCCATGTTTTCAAGCAGGCGCTCTATCTCTTCGATGGGCTTTTGCTGGGTAATCGACCGGATCATAGGTTAGTCCTCCCTTTCTTTTTCAAGATCGCACCGCAAACAGCGCCTGGCCTCGCGATGCGCTTCCTCCCGGGTAAATCCCCGCTCCACTTCCCGGAAGTCGGCCACGCGGGCATCGGCTTTTTCCATTTCCACGCAGACCCGGGGCTGGTCTTCAGTGATTTCCTCTTCTTCCAATGCCAAACCGGTTTCCTGGAAATAGGCGGTTTTTTCGTCCGGCATGTAGACCGGTGAGTCGTCGCCGCGCAGGTACTTGTCAACGGCCAGTGCCGCCCGGCGGCCCGAGGCGATGGCCCGGATGACAAAGGTGGGCCCGGTGGTGAAATCCCCGCCGGCGAACACGCCGGGCACATTGGTGGCCAGGGTATTTTCGTCCACGGCCAGCGAACCCCACAGGGCGCGTTCGAGCTGGCTGTCTTCTGGCAGAAACGAGGTGTCCGGCGCCTGGCCGATGGAGATGATGATGTTGTCGGCCTCGATGTACTGGGTGTCGTCAAAGTCGCATGCCGGGTTGAACTGCCCTTCCTGGTCAAAGACGTTTAAGCACCGGGAGAAGCTGACGCCGCAGACCCGGCCGTCTTTCTGTTCGATCTGCTGCGGCGACCAGGCCGGATTGAGTATGGCGCCTTCCTCGACGGTTTCCTCGATGTCTTTTTCCCATGCCGGCATTTCATTCCGGCTTTCCAGGCAGAAGACCTGCACGTCGTCGGCGCCGGCGCGAAGCGCGGTGCGGGCCACGTCCATGGCCACGTTGCCACCGCCGATGACCACGGTCTTGCCGGAAAGAAAAAGGTTTTCGCCCATGCGCACGTCGCGCAAAAAGTTCAATCCGTAGTAGAGGCCTTCCAGGCCTTCGTCTTCGCCGGCAATGCCGATGTGCTTGCTTGCCTGGGCGCCGGCGGCGATAAAAACGGCGGAATAGCCCTCCTTCATCAGGTCGTTGATGGTGTGGTTGGCGTCGATGGGGGCGTTGTATTCGATTTTGACCCCGGCGTTTTGGATGTATTTGATTTCCTGCTCGATGACTTCCCGGGGCAGCCGGAATTCGGGCACGGAAATGCCGAGCATGCCGCCGGGCACCGGCTGGGCCTCGAACACCGTGGTTTCGTAGCCGAACTCGGCAAGAAAATAGGCGCAGGAAAGCCCCGCCGGGCCGGCGCCGACCACGGCGACCTTTTCCGGATTGGTCACGGGGAAGGGATCGCGCTCGGCGCCGTAGTTTTCGTAGTACCAGTCCGATGCATAGCGTTTCAGTGCCCGGATGGCAACGGGTTCGTCGAGTTCGCCCCGCCGGCACTTGTATTCGCAGGGATTGATGCAGACCCGGCCGCAGACTGCCGGAAACGGGTTTCGTTCCCGGACGATGTCAACGGCGGCCTTGTAGTTGCCGCTGCCGATGGCCGCCACGTAGTTGGGCACGTCGATACCGGCCGGGCAGGCGTGCTGGCAGGCGGAGATCACCATATTGTCGCAGACCGCGCCGGCACACCGGTGTTCCTGGATGTGGTCCCGGTATTCCTGCTCGAAATACTTCAGGGTGGACAGCGCCGGCTTGGGGCTGGCCTGGCCCAGGCCGCAAAGCGAGGCTTCGGATACGGTGTTGCCGATGACTTTCAAGGTCTCGATATCTTCGGGATGCCCTTGGCCGGTGGTGATCCGGCTCAAAGTCTCCAGCAGCTGCGTGGTGCCCAATCGGCACGGGGCGCACTTGCCGCAGGATTCGCTCTGGGTGAAGTTTAAGAAAAACCGGGCGATTTCGACCATGCAGTTGTTTTCATCGAGGACCACCATGCCGCCGGAGCCCATGATGGCGCCGATGCGCTGGATGGTGTCATAATCGATGGGAAGGTTCAGAAACCGCGCCGGCACACAGCCCCCGGCCGGCCCGCCCATCTGGACGGCCTTGAACTGACGGCCCTTCGGAATGCCGCCGCCGATGTCGTAGACCACTTCCCGGATGGTGGTGCCGATGGGCACTTCGACCAGCCCGGTGTTGTTGACCTTGCCGGCCAAAGAAAAGATCTTGGTCCCCTTGCTGGCCTCGGTGCCGAGTTCGGTGTACCAGTCGGCGCCGTTTTTGATAATCAGCGGAATGTTGGCCAGGGTTTCGACGTTGTTGATGTTGGTGGGCTTTTCGTCTATGCCGGCCTGGGCCGGAAACGGCGGCCGGGGGCGTGGCATGCCGCGCTTGCCCTCAATCGATGCCATCAGCGCGGTTTCTTCGCCGCAGACAAAGGCGCCGGCACCCATTTTTAAGCGCAGGTCGAAGTCAAAGCCGGTGCCGAGGATGTTTTCGCCGACCAGGCCGAGTTGTTTTGCCTGGTCTACGGCGATGTTTAGATGTTCAACGGCGATGGGGTATTCCTCGCGCACGTAGATGATGCCGTACTCGGCGCCCATGGCGTAGGCGCCGATCAACATTCCCTCGATCACAGAGTGGGGATCGCCTTCCAGAAGCGCGCGGTCCATGAACGCGCCCGGATCGCCCTCGTCGGCGTTGCAGACCACGTACTTCGGCGTGTTTTCCGACTGCCGGGCAAAGCGCCACTTGATGCCGGTGGGAAAGCCGGCGCCGCCGCGGCCGCGGATCTTGGCGGCAACGACTTCCTCGGTCACTGCCTCGGGCGTCATTTTTGTCAACGCCTTCGGCAGGCCCTTGTAGCCGCCTCCGGCGATATAGTGTTCAATCTTTGTGGGATCGATCCGACCGCAGTTGGCCAGCACCCGGCGCACCTGCTTCTGATAGAAGGGGATCTGGTTGCGGTGGTAGATAAACTGGCCGGTCTTTGGGTCCTGGTAGGCCAGGCGGTCGATAAGCTGGTTGTTTTTCAGGGTCCGGTCCACGATTTCGGCGGCATCTTCCGGGTCGACCTCCTGGTATTGGACGCCCATGGGCTCGATGGCCACCACCGGCGCCTTGGCGCAAAAACCGTGGCAGCCGGTCGACCGGATTTCCACGGCGTCGTCCATCCCCTGTTTTTTGACCGACTCGGCCATTGCATCCCGGACCGCCGCCGCACCGTACGCCCGGCAGCCGGTCATGCAGACATGGACCTCGGTCTTTTTTTTGCCCGATTCGGCCAGGATCTTGTTGCGGAACCATTCGAGCTGGCCGACGGATGTCAGTGTCTTCATAGGGCTCACGCATCCTCCTTGTCTTTGCGGTACTCACCGAGTACGCTGGTCACCTTGGTGGGATTGAGCTTGCCGTAGTAATCCCGGTTGACCATCATGGTCGGGGCCACGAAGCAGGCGCCGAGGCAGGCCACGGTTTCCAGGGTGAACTGGTAGTCCTCGCTGGTTTCGCCTTCTTCCAGATCGAGTTCCTTTTTGACCATCCGCAGAATGCTCCGGCTGCCCTTGACGTGGCAGGCCGTGCCCCGGCAGACCTTGAGCACACAGCGTCCTTTGGGCTTCAACGAAAAGCCGGAGTAAAAGGTGATCACGCCCTGGACCTGCGACGGGTACATGTTCAGCGCCTCGGCGATCGGTTCGATTGCTTCCGGCGGCACAAAGCCGAAGACTTCCTGCACCTCCTGGAGCATCGGGATCAATGCCCATTTTTCGCCTTCGTAGCGCTCAATGATTTCGGCGAGTTTGTCCGGATCAAAATGGTGTGGATCCATGGGAGTTGCTCCTTTAGGCCTTGCGGGTTTCAATGTGGACCGGGCAGGTCCGCCAGCCGGCATCCGGGGAGCGGAGCTGGGAAAGATCGGTCAGGGCCATGGCGTCGTTGCCCCAAAATCCGGTCGGCACGAACAGGTGTCCGGCGGAAAGCCCGCGGTTGATGACCCATGGCCGTTCAACGGCCCCTGTCGCCGAGGTCAGGCGGAGCAGATCGTCTTCGGACAACGCCAGGGTCCGGGCGTCGGCCGGGGAGATCTCGATTTCGCCGTTAATGCCCGATTCTTTGATCCGGCGGGAGCGGCTGGTGCGGGTGCCGCCGCCGAGATGCCATCGCCGGGTGCCGATGTGTGCGTGATAGGCAAACTTTGAATCCGGGGGCGCAGAGTCGGGTTGCTCTGGCGGCCGGAATGCAAACCGGGCGCCTTCCGGGGCAGTTTGCGTTTCTGAGTTCACCCATGCATACCTGTGGCTGCCGAATGCCTTATACATGGGCACCACCCGGCGGATTTCCTGGCGGATTTTTTCGATGGTGGTATACTGTTCGGGATAGCCCATGTGCCGGGCCAGCATGCCGAGTATGGCCCAGTCCGGAAGCGCATGTGCCGGCGGGGGCACCACCGGGGAAAAGGTCTGGATGCGGCCTTCCATGTTGGTAAAAGCGCCGTTTTTTTCGGCAAACGTGGCCCCGCAAAGGATTATGTCTGCCAGTTGCGCGGTGCTGTTAAACACCACGTCCTGCACCACGAGAAACTCCAGGTTTTCAAGGGCCGCGGCCACCCGTTTTTTGTCGGGCAGCGCCCGCAGCAGATTTTCCCCCATGATGTAGGCGGCCTTGATCTCGCCGGCTTCTGCGGCCTCGATTGCTTCCGCCAGCCCGGCTCCCGGGCCGGCCGGAAGACGGGTCTGCCAGGCCTGTTCCACGGCCTGGCGGTGTTGTTCATCGGAGACCTTTCGTCGGCCGGGCAGCACATCACCCGCCGATCCCATGTCCAGGGCCCCGGCCGTGTTGTTTTCCGGCATCAACACGAAGAATCCGGCATTTTCCGCGCCGATGCTGCCGGTCAGCAGGGCGAGGTTGAACACGGCATCAAAAATCTCGGCGCCATGGGACTGTTCGAGCAGATCGGCCGGCAGGACAAACGCGATTTTCTTGTGGCCAAGCAAGTCCACTGCCTTTTGGAAACGGCGGGCGGAAACGCCGGACTGCCCGGCCAACCCGTCCGCGCCGATGTTTTGCAGGGTGCCGGAAAACGCGTCCAACCCTTCGGTGTTTTGGGCGATAAAGTCGCCGTCTTCGGCCTGCCGGTCGATCAGGGCGGCCGAGATCGCGTTTACGGCATCCACGGCCCATGCCGGATTGGGGTGGCCGCTTTCGGGTCGCAGCCAGGCACCGGCGAAAGTGATCAGGTCGGACCTTGCCGCGTTGATGACCACCAGCGGGGTTTTGGCCATGGCCGCCTGCTTGATATGGTAGCCGGCCACGGGCACCGTGTGCTCGGGGTCGGCATTGACGGCAATGATGGCGTCCGCGTTTTCCAGGGACGCAAGCGGGGTGCGACGGCATGCGCCCATGCAGGCATCATCGATGCGCCGCAGAAGGGCCTGACCGTTTAGTTCCGCGCCATTGGCCACGTTGTTGGTTTCAAAAATCACCCGGGCGATTTTCTGGAACAGGTAGTTTTCCTCGTTGGTGCATTTCGAAGAGCCGATAAAGGCGATGCTGTCGGGCCCGTACCGGCGCTTGATGTCCGCCAGGCGGGAGCCGACGGTGGCAATCGCCGTATCCCAGGTGGCCGGCGTAAAATCCGCAACCTCCGGCCCATCTTCGGTTTGCCCGGCGGTTTTGACATACGGCTGGGTCAGGCGGTCGGCAGCGTTTAAAAAATCATGGGCAAAGTGTCCCCGGACGCATAGGGTGGAACCGTTGACGCTGTCGGACAAACCCGAGGGGTTGACCTCGACGACCCGGTCGCCGGCGGTGCCGAAGGCCAGGCTGCAGCCGGCGCCGCAGAATCCGCATATGGAATTGGCCGTTTTTTCGGCAGTGCCCACGAATTCCGTCTGCTTGGGCGAAAGCGCGCCGGTCGGGCACATGGAAACGCAGGTGCCGCAGAAGGTGCAGCTCGATGCTTCAAGGGGTTGATCATGCAGGGTGGTCGGCCGGGAGGTAAAGCCGCGGTCGCTGTAGTCAATGGCACCGACGGCGACCAGTTCATGGTCGGCCCGGATGCACCTGCCGCAGAGGATGCACTTGCTCAGATCCCGGACGATAAAGGGATTGATCGTTTCAAATGGCTTGTAATTGGGCATGGGATAGAGCTGCGGCTCGCCGATGCCCAGCTCGGCTGCGATTTTCCGCAGTTCGCACCGGTTGCCCTTGTTGCAGACGATACAGGATTCCGGGTGCTCGGCCATCATCAGGCGGACAATGTTTTTCCGGTGCGCGACGACGCGTTCGGTGTGGGTGGCCACAGCCATGTCCTGAGCCGCCGGGGTGACGCAGGATGCCATCAGCCGTCCGCTTTTTTCGTCTTCAACCAAACACAGGCGGCAGGCGCCGTGTGGTTTTAATTCCGGGTGATGGCAGATGGTGGGGATTTTGATACCGTTTTGTTCGGCCGCATTTAAAACTGAGGCGCCGGCCGGGCAGGAGACTTTTTTGCCGTTGATGGACAGGACGATGTGTTTCACGAAGCGGCTCCTTTTGGTTTCGGGTTAAAGGGCCGGAGACAGGCGCTATTTCAGTTTGGCGGCGTCCAGGTATTGCCGCAGCTTTTCCTCCCCGCCGATGGTGATGATGTGGATGCCGTCGCACAAATCCTTTAATCCCTTTACGGTATCGGCGAACAACTCCATGCTGGCCTTTTCCTTGTCCGTGGCCTTGGCCAGTTTCTGCACCGCCCAGTCAGGCACCAATCCGCTTCTTAGGTGCCGGTTTAAAAATCGGGCCATGCCTGCTGTCCGAAGGATCATCACCTCGGCGATTACGGGCACGCCGAAGGTTTTCGTGCGGGATAAAAACTTGTCAAATCGTTCCACGTCAAAGATCGGCGTGGTCAGAAAATAGCCGGCGCCCATTTTCGTCATTTCCTCCATTTCCCGCAGCTCCAGGTCGGGGACGTTTTTTCCCCAGTTTGACTCCACGCCGGAGCCGAGGAAAAAATCGGGCCTGGCTTCGATGGGCTGGCCGTCGACGGTGTGGCCCTGCCGGATGTTTTCGAGCACGGACTGGAGCTTTCCGGCGTCCACGTGGAAAAACATCATTTCCTGGAGGCTGTCGCCGGTGATCCGGTAGTCCTCGGTAAAGACCAGCAGGTTGTCGATGCCGGCGTCATGGGCGGCAACGAGGTCCTTTTGAAGCTGGAGCCGGTTTTTTTCCCGGGTGGTGGTCTGGTAGATGGATTCGAACCGGTTTTCGCTTAAGACCTTGCAGGTGCCGATGGTATCGCCCACCACGCCTTCGAACTCGCTTTCCGAAAGCGAAACACCGTCGACCCGGCCCCGGACCTTGCGCAGATTGTCCACCAGGTCGTCGGGCGCCTGGTCAACGGGCGCCTGGATTTCTGTGGTGACCACGAATTGCTTTTTATCCAGTGCTTCTTTGAGTCGCATTTTTACTCCTTTTCTGACTTAAGGCCGGGCCTTTTTTACGCTTTTGTCTCAAGCAGCCGTAAGACTTCCTCCTTGAGCTGGGGCAGGGGCAGCGGCTTGGAAAAACAGGCGTCTGCACCGTATTGTTTCATCTGGTTGAATTTTTCGTCGTCTAAGTAGGCCGACAGGACAACGATGCAGGTGTCTTTGGTTTCATTGGCGGACTTGATCTTTTTGCAGACTTCGTAGCCTTTGATGTCGGGCATCATGATGTCTAAAATCACCAGATCGGGCTTGAAATGGTTGACCTGGATGCCGGCCTCAAAGCCGTCTGCTGCAGAGATGACTTCATAGTCGTGTTCGTCTTCTTCCAGGGATTGCACGATGCTTTCCACAATGATGGGGTCGTCGTCGACCACCAGGATTTTTTTGCGGTCATTTTCGACCTCTTCATCGGGAATTGGCATGCCCTGGCGGGTCATGAAGGCTTCCAGGTCGCGGCGATTGATCCGGCGATGGCCCCCGGGGGTCCGGTAGGCCTTGATGTGGCCGGCGTCAATCCAGTTGATAATGGTTTTGGGGGAAACGTTGCAGTATTGGCTGGCTTTAAAAACGGTGAAAACTTCGTCCATGATCAGGCGCCTCCCTGTTAAAGAAAGGTTGTATTTTTAGTTATTATAGTAATTGCAGATTTAGGGGTGTGTCAATAAAAAAATGTGGTTTAATAATTAATTTTTTACATATTGATTTAATTAGATTAATTTTTGAGTTTACAGGTTGCCCGGTTGTATGTTTTTAAATTTTATAATTTTTATAATTATTATATTTTTAATTTGTGTGTAAAACGAAAGGAGGCTAAAGGAGAAGGAAATTTGGCAAACCGTGATTCGTCTGAAGGCGCTGGTCGGGAAAAAGGGCGGGAGCGGAAAAAGCCTTTGCTTAGCGTTGTTTAAACCAGTTTTCGAAGTGAAGCGCCGGGATTTTTTCAAAATGCTTGGTGTTGCCTGTTACTATTGGAACAGCAGAAGAAGCCATCGATTACGTATCGCCGGTGTGGCGCGGCAGACAGATCGTAAAGGTCGTGCCTTGGCCGGGGCGGCTGTTGACGTGGATGTCGCCGCCGTGTTCCCGTACAAAGCCGTAGCAGACCGACAGGCCGAGGCCAGTGCCTTTTACGCTGCTTTTGGTGGTAAAGAAGCTGTCAAAGATCTTGTGGATGTCTTCTTCCTTGATCCCGTAGCCGGTGTCGGTGACGTCGACGCAGACCATGCCGTCCTGTTGGTAGCTTTTGAAGGTAAGGGTGCCGCCTTCGGCCATGGCGTCGCGGGCGTTGGAGATCATGTTGAGCATGACCTGGCGCATCTGGTTGCGGGAGGCATAGACCGGATCGATGGTGTTGTCGAGTTCGGATTCGATCTTGATGCTGTGTTCCTGGAGCTGTTTTTCATGGAGCATCAGCAGTTCCTCGATGATCGTGTTCATGTCAAAGACATGTTTTTCCTCCTGGTCCGGCTTGGAAAACGACAGCATTTTTTTGAGCATGTCCGCTAAGCGGACGGTTTCGGAAAGCGACATGTCCAGCAGCTTGCGCCGCTTGTTGTCCGGCTTGATTTCGCTTTTTAACAGCTCCAGCGTGTTCATGATGCCGTAGATGGGGTTGTTTAATTCATGGGCGAGCTGCGAGGTCAGTTTGCCCATGGCGGCCAGTTTTTCCGACTGCAGCAGCTGCTCCTGGGTGTTTCGCAGGGTTCGCTCCATTTCGATACGTTCGGTCATATCCACAAACGAGCCCACGGTGGCCACCTCGTTGCCCTCGTCGTCGTAGATCATGGCTGCAGATAAGGTGCCGTCGATGATTTCGCCGTCCCTTCGCACATAGAGCATGGGATGGGCCCGCAGCATGCCCACGCCGCCGTGTTCCGGACTGCGGATCATCTTCATGATTTTGTGGGCCACACCTTCCGGATAGATCCGGGTGATGTGCATCTTGCCGATGGTTTCGCTGGCCGGATAGCCCAAAGTGTCTTCGGCCGAGCGGTTCCATATGATGATGTTGCCCTTCAGGTCGGCGGCCATAATGGGATTCGGCGAGCTCTGGACGATTTTGTTTAAAAAATCATGGGCCTCCTTGATCTGTTTTTCCATCTGGTACTGCTGGGTCTGGTCGACGACCATGCCCTCGTAGCCGATGACGTGGCCCTGGGAGTCGTAGCGTACATGGCTGGTGAGCATGACAAAAATCGATGTGCCGTCTTTTCGCTTGAATTCCAGCTCATAATCCCGGACCCGGCCGTCGCGCTCGATCAATTGCTGAAATTTGCGCCGGTCGTCGGGGCGTACGTAGAGGTCCGTGGTGATATCGATTTCCAGAAATTCTTCTTTGCTGTCATAGCCCAGCATATCGAGCAGGGCCGGGTTGGCGTCTAAAAATTTGCCTTCCTTGCTGCTGATATAGACGCCGACGGCGACATTTTCGAACAAATTCCGGTAGCGCTCTTCGGATGCCTGCAACTGGGCTTCGCGTTGTTTTCTTTTGGAGATGTCGCGGAATATGCCCAGCTTGGATACGGTCTGGTCCGGATTTTGTAAGGGCATCTCGGTCAGGGAAAACGTTTTGTCGACCCTGGGCACATAAAGCTCCCAGTAGAGCCGATGGCCGGCGAACACCTCGTCCGCCCGGCACCAGGGGCAAAGCGTGTCCTGATCATTGATCACCTGGTGGCATTTTTTGCCGATGCCTTCGCCGAACAGGGCGATCATCTGCCGGTTCATGTATTCCACCCGGTAGTCGGCGTCAATAACGTAGATGCCGTCTTCGATGGTTTCCAGGATCTCGGTGAGCATCGCTTGTTTTTTGTCCATCATTTGTAAATCCTTGTTATGGAAAAAGTGCGGTCATAACGGAAAGGTTGCCCCTTATCACTAAAATACCGGCCTGATCCGGTAAAATCAATAATTAATATACGCCTATGCTTCCGGTTTGACAGGTGATACGGACTTGTTTATTTTTTTTATACTTTTCAAGTTTGCCGCATTTACTGCTTCAGATACAGCCGCGCACCGTCCACTATAGCGCGTCTGCATCTTCCTGGTATCTGCTGCAAACTTGAAAAGCGCTCCATTTCGGTTTATTTGCCATTTATTTCGGGCCAGGGCCAACAGCGGGTTACTAATGGACTGAAAATAAGGAGGACAGCTTTGCTCAAACAGGTGACGCAGCGCATATACGGTTTTATCTGGGATTCCATGAGCCAGAACAATTGCAACACCTACCTGATCGACGGGCCGGTGCGGGTGTTGATCGACCCCGGCCACGTCGCCTGCTTTGATCATGTGCAAAAGGGCCTGGCGCAGCTCGGCATGGGGCTCGACGATATCGGGCTGGTGATCTGCACCCATGCCCATCCGGATCATATCGAGGCCGTCCGGTTGTTCAAGGACACGTCGGCCGAGTTTGCACTCCATGAAAAGGAATGGCAGCTGCTGATGTCCATGAAGGACATGATCCGGAGCACTTTCGGCGTGGCGATAGAAACCTTTGCGCCGGATATTTATCTGGCCGAAGGCGATCTGAACGTCGGCGATGTGCAAATGCAGGTCTTTCATACCCCGGGACATTCGCCCGGATCGGTCAGCATCTATTGCCCCGGTCCAAAGGCGCTTTTTGCCGGCGACCTGGTATTTGCCCAGGGTGTCGGCCGAACCGATGTTCCCGGCGGTGATCCGCAGGCGCTCAAGCAGAGTCTCCGGCGAATGCAGGGGGTGGATATAGAAGCGCTTCTGCCGGGCCACGGCGATATCATTGCCGGCGGCGATGCCGTGCGCAAGAACTTCCAGGCCGTTTCCGCCTTCGGCCTTTAAGGGCTTATGCTTCGGCGCTTTTTTGTTTCAGCGCATCAAGGCGTTTTCCGTTTTC